>CAIKAS010000122.1 GCA_903825445.1 uncultured Acidobacteriia bacterium | reverse complement strand
GCGGTGCTGCCCATTCTGCATCTCAATGGTTTCAAAATCAGCAACCCGACGGTGCTCGCAAGGATTGAGCACGAAGAACTGGAACAGTTTTTCCGGGGCTGCGGCTGGACGCCACACTTTGTAGAAGGCGACGATCCCGAGACCATGCACCAACTCATGGCGGCGACGCTCGATCGGGCGATCGGGGACATCCGTCAGATCCAGGAGAATGCGCGAAAGAACAACGACACTACCAGGCCGCGCTGGCCGATGATTGTTCTCCGGTCGCCCAAAGGCTGGACCGGGCCGAAGGTGGTCGACGGTCTTCAGATTGAGGGTACTTTCCGGTCTCATCAAGTACCGCTGCTCGTGGATGCCGCGCATCCGGATCACGTTCAGTTGCTGGAAGACTGGATGAGGAGCTACAAGGCGGAGGAACTATTCGACAAAGGTGGTCGCCTGATGCCGGAGCTGGTGGAACTGGCGCCCAAGGGCGACCGTCGGATGGGCGCTAATCCACATGCCAACGGCGGAGCTCTCTTGCGCGACCTGCGCATGCCGGACTTTCATCAGCACGCGGTGAACGTGCCCGCGCCTGGCGCCATTGATGCGCAGGACACACTGGTGTTGGGAAAGTTTCTGCGAGACGTAGCGAAGCTGAATCAGGATCAGCGCAATTTTCGCGTCTTCGGCCCGGACGAAACACTCTCGAATCTTCTGGGGGCGGTTTTTGAGGTTACCAATCGCCAATGGGATGCGAAAGAAGTAACCGGCGATGAGTTTCTTGCTCCGGCCGGAAGTGTGCTGGATTCTATGCTGAGCGAGCACCAGTGCGAGGGCTGGCTGGAGGGATACCTGCTGACTGGCCGGCATGGTTTGTTCAATAGCTATGAGGCGTTTATTCGCATTGTGGACTCCATGTTCAGCCAGCACGCTAAGTGGCTGAAAGTCACGCTGGAACTGCCCTGGCGCCGGAAGATCGCATCGCTGAACTATCTGCTCGCTTCTCACGTTTGGCAGCAGGATCACAACGGATTCACACACCAGGACCCTGGGTTCCTGGACCACGTCGTCAACAAAAAAGCGGACATTGTTCGCGTTTATCTGCCGCCCGATGCCAACTGCCTGCTGTCGGTCATCGATCACTGCCTGCGCAGCCGGCATTACGTCAATGTCGTAGTCGCGGGCAAGCACGCTTTGCCGCAATGGCTAACGATGGACGCGGCAGTGATGCATTGCACCCAGGGAATAGGCATCTGGAGGTGGGCGAGCAACGATCAGGACAGCGAGCCGGACGTCGTGATGGCCTGCTGCGGAGATACGCCCACGCTGGAGGTCCTGGCTGCCGTCTCCATCCTTCGGGAAAGTTTGCCGGAATTGAAGATTCGAGTGATCAACGTGGTCGATCTGATGAAGCTTCAGCCCGCGAGCGAGCATCCACACGGATTGAGCGACCCGAGTTACGATTCGCTTTTTACCAAAAGCAAGCACATCATCTTCGCTTTTCACGGCTATCCGTGGCTTGTTCATCGGCTGACCTACAGCCGGACCAACCGCAACATCCACGTGCGGGGCTACAAAGAAGAAGGCACGATCACGACGGCCTTCGATATGAGAGTGCAGAACGATCTGGACCGG
This sequence comes from uncultured Acidobacteriia bacterium, assembly GCA_903825445.1. Lineage (GTDB taxonomy): Bacteria > Acidobacteriota > Terriglobia > Bryobacterales > Bryobacteraceae > BOG-234. The sequence continues at coordinate 41,608 of CAIKAS010000122.1, read as the reverse complement.
TTCCACCTGGTGCAGGATGTGGTGGACCGGCTGCCGGGTCTGGGTTCCAAAGGCGCATATCTGAAACAGACGATGCGGGATAAGCTGATCCAGCACAAGCACTACATCGATAAGCATGGTGAGGATATGCCGGAGATTCGCAATTGGAAGTGGACCGCCACAAAATGAACACTCAGAAACTTATCGCTACTGCCGGAGCGCTCGTAGCCAACGACAAGGGATTGCTGGCGATGGATGAAAGCACTTCCACCTGCAATAAGCGGTTTGCCGCTGCGGGAATTCCACAGACTGTGGAGGCCCGGCGAGCGTGGCGCGAATTAATTATAACGACGCCAGGACTCAGCCAGTCGATCAGCGGCGCGATTCTTTACGACGAAACGATCCGCCAGAAAAAGAAGGACGGAACTCCCTTCGTGAAGGTGCTGGCGGACGCAGGTATTATCGCGGGAATCAAGGTGGACATTGGCGCAAAGGCTCTGGCCGCTCATCCGGGAGAGAAAATCACCGAGGGTCTGGATGATCTGCGCGAGCGTCTCGCCGAATACTCTCAGACTGGCGCGCTTTTCGCCAAATGGCGCGCGGTCATTACGGTGGGTGATGGTCTTCCAAGCCGAGGCTGCATCGATGCGAATGCGCAGGTATTGGCTCGTTATGCGGCGTTGTGTCAGGAAGCCGGACTCGTTCCAGTGGTGGAACCGGAAGTACTGATGGAGGGCTCGCATCCGCTCGCACGATGTGCGGAACTGACCGAAGAAGTGTTGCGATCCGTCTTCACGCAGCTTTACGCCCAACGCGTGACCCTGGAAGGAATGATCCTGAAGCCAAACATGGTGCTCCCTGGGCTGGGTTGCCCAACCCAGGACTCGGTGAACGTGGTGGCCGATGCGACGGTGACGTGCCTGCGGAGAGCCGTGCCGGCGGCTGTGCCGGGTATTGCATTCCTATCCGGCGGTCAAACGGGCGAACTGGCTTCGGCGCGATTGAATGCTATGAATGCCAGATTCCGGTCCGGGCTTCCATGGGCAGTTGCATTTTCATTTGCGCGAGCGATCCAGCAGCCGGCGATGGAGATCTGGCGTGGTAATCAGGCTGATGCAGCGGCGGCTCAGCAGGCCATTCGCCATCGGGCAATGTGCAACCAGGCGGCTCGCCGGGGCGAATACACTGCGGCGATGGAGAACCCGCCGGCAAACAGGGAACCCCAGGCGAAGTCAGCGGCATAGAGGTAGAGACATTTATGAGCGAAAGCAACTTCGGCAGTGACGGTAATGAGGGCGAGGGACGCCAGCGCCCTCATCACCAGGAAAAGCCCTACTGGAAGCGCATACACCATAGCTGGCTCTTCTGGGTCGGTTTCGTATTCGTGTCCGTGGCAATCACTATTTATGTTTTGAGCGATAACCTCGCGTTTCTGCCGTGGGGACAGCCGCACCCGCGGCCAGCGTTGTCCGAATCGGGCGGAAAGTAGCAGGTTTATGGAGCAGGCACTACTCTATCCGCTGCGATTCGAGCCAATCTATCAATACCGGTTATGGGGGGGGCGACGTCTTGGCAATCTGCTTTCCGCGCCATTGCCCGGCGATGGCCCGATCGGTGAGGCGTGGGTGCTCAGCGATCGCAGCGACCATCCGAGCCGTGTGGCAGACGGAGCACTGAAAGGACAGACGATTGCGCAGCTCATCGCGCAATATCCGTGTCAGCTGATGGGCAGGCTGGCAGGAAAGTTCCGCCGGTTTCCCCTTCTGCTCAAGTTTCTGGACGCTCATGAAATGCTCTCGGTGCAGGTTCATCCGGCGGATACGTACAAAGGACTGCCAGAGGGCGACGCAGGGAAGACCGAGGCGTGGGTCGTACTCGAAGCCCGGCCAAACAGTCGTATCTATGCCGGTTTAAAGCCGGGCACCACAGAAGCGGAGTTGCGCACATCTCTCAAAAACGGAGACGTCGCCGATCACCTTGGATGCTTTGTCCCCAAGGCAGGGGACGCCGTGTTCATACCGGCCGGAACGGTTCACTCGCTTGGCGGCGGCATCGTCGTATTCGAAGTGCAGCAGAACAGCGACGTCACGTTTCGTTTGTATGACTGGGGCCACAGGGACGCGAAAACCGGTCGGCCGAGACAGCTGCATACCGAGCAGGCGCTTGCCTGCATCGACTTTGGGAACGCCGCTGGTGGGTTGGTGACGCCTGTAATGCAATCGACTGCCCCGGTGGAACGTGAACAGGTCTTCCAATGTGCCCATTTCCTGTTGTGGCGCGTGCGCGCAAATGCTCCATTCAGAGTTGGCGAGCCAGGAGCGCCGAGGGTCATTGTCTGCACCGAAGGTAAAGGCAAAGTTGAGAGTGGCGGAATCGCTTACCAGGCCGGAAAAGGAGATGTATATTTGCTTCCAGCCGGGAACGGCGGGTGGACATTCCACCCTTGTACCGCAGTGGACCTGCTGGAGATCGGAATACCGGAATGAAGAAGCTAATCGTATTTGACCTTGACGGCACGCTGGCAGAGAGCAAGGCGGCTCTGGGGGCCGAAATGTCAACACTTCTCCATGACCTTCTCAGTGTTGTCAAGGTAGCCGTAATCTCGGGAGGCGGCTGGCCTCAGTTTGAAAAGCAGGTACTTGCCAACCTTCCGCACGATGAGAGACTTTCCAATCTGTCTCTGCTGCCGGTATGTGGAACCAAGTTTTTCCGGTACGAGACGGACTGGAAAGAACTCTATTCCGAAGACTTCACGGCACAGGAGAAACAGCTCATCATCGGCGCTTTGAAAAAGGCGGTAGCGCAGGGCGGTTTCACGGTTGAAAAAGTCTGGGGAGAGACCATAGAGGACCGCGGAAGCCAGATCACCTATTCCGCGTTAGGGCAACAGGCCCCACTGGATGAAAAACAGAAGTGGGATCCGGATTTCGCTAAGCGGAAGAAGATCAAAGCCATCGTCGACCTGCTTATCCCCGCTTTCTCGGTGCGACTCGGCGGTGCCACCTCTATTGACATTACGAAACCTGGCATTGATAAGGCTTACGGCATCGGAAAGCTGCGAGACATCCTTGGCATCCCGGTAACAGAAATGATTTACGTCGGCGACGCTCTTTTTCCCGGAGGAAACGACTATCCGGCCGAACAGGCCGGCGTTGTTTCGATCTCCGTTAAGGGGCCGCACGAGACGGAACGGGTGACTGAAGCCATCATTGCCTGCCTCTCGGATCGGGGTCAGGAGCCGAACTGATGAGCACAGCCAACAGGCAGCCCGCGACGAACGGCGTGATTTCCTCCGTGCGTGGCAGTGTTGTGGATGTGCGGTTCGACGGTCATCTGCCGCCGATCTATTCGGTGCTTCGGGCTGGAGAGGACAAGCGGATTGTCATCGAAGTATTGACGCAGCGCGATGAACATCACGTGCGGGGGATTGCTCTGACGCCCACTCAGGGCCTGGCCCGCGGTATGGCGGCGGAGGACACGGGGGGGCCATTGAAAGCGCCGGTTGGCAAGGCGATTCTTTCGCGCATGTTCGATGTGTTTGGCCACGTCATCGACCGTGGAACGGCATTGACCGAGGTGGAGTGGAGATCCGTCCATCGCGCGCCGCCGACCCTCACGCAGCGGTCAACGAAGTCCGAGGTTTTTGAAACCGGAATCAAGGTCATCGATGTACTGGTGCCACTGGAACGAGGGGGTAAGGCCGGGCTTTTCGGCGGAGCGGGCGTGGGCAAGACGGTTCTGCTTACTGAGATGATCCACAACATGATTGGACACCAGGAGGGTGTCAGCATTTTCTGCGGTATTGGCGAACGGTGTCGCGAGGGCGAAGAACTTTACGGCGAAATGAAGGAAGCCGGAGTGCTCCCCAATATGGTGATGGTTTTCGGCCAGATGAACGAGCCGCCAGGCAGCCGGTTTCGGGTAGGGCACGCCGCGCTGACAATGGCCGAGTACTTTCGGGATGATGAACACCGCGACGTTTTGTTACTGATTGACAATATATTTCGTTTTATTCAGGCGGGCTCGGAAGTGTCGGGTCTGATGGGGCAGATGCCATCGCGTCTGGGATACCAGCCCACCATGGGAACGGAGCTATCGGCGCTGGAAGAGCGGATAGCCAACACCGATACGGGGGCCATCACGTCCATTCAGGCCGTATATGTTCCAGCCGACGATTTCACCGATCCGGCGGCGGTGCACACTTTCTCGCATCTCTCGGCATCGGTCGTACTTTCGCGCAAGCGATCGAGTGAGGGCCTGTTTCCGGCGATCGATCCACTCCAATCCAGTTCCAGGATGGCCACGCCCGGAATCGTGGGTGCGCGGCATTATGCCCTGGCGCAGGAAATACGCCGAACACTGGCGCAATATGCGGAACTCAAGGACATCATCGCCATGCTTGGTCTGGAACAGCTGGCGCCGGAGGACCGCAACGTCGTCGCCCGAGCCCGGCGGCTGGAGCGTTTTCTGACCCAGCCTTTCTTTACCACCGAGCAGTTCACCGGCCTGAAGGGGAAGCTCGTTAGTCTCAAGGATTCACTGGACGGCTGCGAGAGAATCCTGCGCGATGAATTCAAAGACTATGCGGAGAGCGCGCTCTACATGATCGGTGCGATTGGCGAAGCGAAAGCAACGGCGAAACCAGTCCAGACCAAAGCCCCGGCCGGACCGGAGTCCAAGCCGGAACCAGGGACACCCCCCGGGCCCGTGAACCCTAAGGATGTAAAAGCGAAGCCTGACGCGGTCGGCGATCCAGGAACCGGCGCGCCAGCACCGAAAGGTGTCGCCACAGCCGTGACAAAGACTACCGACACATTAGCCAAACCCGCGACTGCGACACCCGTTGGCCCACCGAAGAAGCCGGAAGCGGAGGTCGGGCATGTCGCAGGCGCTCATGACTCTTAAATTACTGCTGCCGTTCCAGATTTTCGCCGATAAAACCGGCGTATCGCGCATTGTCGCGGAAACACGCGAAGGCTCGTTTGGACTGCTTCCGCACCGGCTCGATTGCGTCGCGGCGCTGGCGCCCGGGATTTTGACTTACCAGACTGAATCAGATGGTGAAGTGTTTGTAGCCGTAGATGAAGGAGTGCTTGTTAAGACCGGAACTGACGTCCTCATCTCTGTGCGGCGAGCCATATACGGGACCGATCTTGGCAAATTACGCGACACGGTTGAGAAAGAGTTTCTGACCCTGGACGAACATGAACGCAGCGCACGCACCGTAACCGCCAAACTGGCAGCCGGATTCCTGCGCCGTTTCGTAGCCTTTCACAATGAGTAACCAGAAGAACAAACCGGCATTCGCGGATGAGATCGGCGTGAAGGCCACGCGTAAGATCCGGGCGCGCAAATCCACACAGGGTGTCTGGTTCGGCCTGGGAATGATGGGTTTGATCGGCTGGTCGGTTGCCGTACCGACACTGCTTGGAGCCGCAGTTGGCATATGGCTCGATGCGCATTACCCAGGCAAGCATGGCTGGACGCTGGCGTTGCTGGTGGGCGGCCTCGCGATTGGCTGCCTGAATGCGTGGCACTGGGTAGCGAAGGAAGACGAAGCGATGCGGGACGAACCGGAGGACAAGGATGAGTGACACTCTGACGTTGGCGCTGTCGTGCCTGGCGGGGGCTGCCCTCGGAGGGATGTTCTTCGGAGGCCTTTGGTGGGCGGTGGCCAAAGGCGTCGCTTCGGATCGGCCGGGACTGTGGTTCCTGGGCAGCTTCCTGCTTCGAACAGGCATTACTCTCGCCGGATTCTATTTCGTTTCCGGGAAGCGTTGGGACAGGACGGCAGCGTGCCTGGCTGGGTTTGTCCTGGCGCGCGCGGCCGTGACATGGATGACGCGGGCCGGCACTTATCAGGCCCCCGTTGCGCGAGAGGCAAACCATGCGCCTTAGTCCCGATCAGATGATCTTCTGGCAACATGGGTTGTTCAAAATCAATGGAACCATAGCGTTTACGTGGGGGCTGATGATCCTGATGGTTGTCGGTTCGAGGCTCATCACGCGCAGTCTTTCCACGGGACTGGACCGGACGCGTTGGCAGAATCTGCTTGAAATCGTCGTGACCGGGATCAATCAACAGATCCAGGAGGTCGGCCTCCCGCACCCCGAAAAGTATATCGGTTTTGTGGGTACGCTTTTTCTCTTCGTGGCCATGGCCAGCATCTGCACGATTATCCCTGGCTACTCGCCTCCAACAGGCTCGCTTTCGACCACCGCGGCCCTCGCATTCAGCGTGTTCGTAGCGGTGCCGCTGTTCGGAATCGAGGACCAGGGTATGCGTGGCTATCTGAAGTCTTACGTGCAGCCGACGGTTATCATGCTGCCATTCAACATCATCAGCGAGTTTTCACGAACCCTGGCGCTGGCGGTCCGCCTGTTCGGCAACATGATGAGCGGCGCGATGATTATCGCCATCCTCCTGACCATCACTCCGTTCGTCTTTCCCGTCTTCATGACGTTGTTGGGGCTGCTCACCGGAATGGTCCAGGCCTACATCTTTAGTATTCTGGCGGCGGTCTACATCGCGGCCGCCATTCGTACACGCAAGCCGAGGGCGGGCGTTGAGCCTGCGCCGGCACCCTGAGAGCCTCAAAAAGGACCCATATGGATACGCCTACATCAATCGCTATAGCATCAATCATCACCGCCGGGGTGACCACCAGCTTTGGATGCCTGGCCCCGGCGCTTAGTGAAGGGAGGTCCGTAGCGACCGCGCTCACTGCGCTCGCTCAGCAGCCAGATGCCTCCGCGACGATCACCCGAACCTTGTTTGTGGGCCTCGCAATGATCGAGTCCACCGCGATCTATTGCTTCGTGGTCTCGATGATTCTCATTTTCGCCAACCCCTTCTGGAACCACGTCATCGCGCAGGCGCCGGGAAAGTGAACTCATGCTGATCGATTGGTTTACCGTCGGTGCACAGGCGCTCAACTTCCTCATCCTTGTCTGGCTGATGAAGCGCTTTCTGTACAAGCCTGTTTTGGATGCCATCGACGCGAGAGAGAAGCTGGTAGCGGCCGAACTTTCGGATGCCGCCGCGCGAAAAGCGGAGGCACAGAAGGACCGCGATGAGTTCCAGCGCAAGAACGAAGACTTTGAGAAGGAGCGGGGCGCGCTGCTGACCAAGGCGACCGAGGAAGCGAAAACCGAGCGCGCGCGACTGCTGGACGAAGCGCGAAAAGCTGCCGATGCGTTAAGCGCCAAACGCCAGGATGGATTGATCAGCGAAGCTAAGAATCTAGATCGGGCCATCAGTAACCGGACGCGCGATGAAGTCTTTGCCATCGCCCGAAAGGCACTGGCGGACTTGGCCACGGTGAGCCTGGAAGAGCGTATTGGAGAGGTGTTCACCCGTCGCGTGCATTCGCTGAACGGCAAGGCGAAGGAATGCTTTGCGGCAGCACTCAAGACGTCCGTCGAACCCGCTCTGGTGTGTAGTGCGTTCGATATACCCACGGAACAGCGCGCCGCAATACAGAATGCTCTCAATGAAACGTTCGCAGCGGAGGTCCCCGTCCGGTTCGAGACTGCGCCGGATCTTGTCGCAGGCATCGAACTGACCACGAATGGACAAAAAGTGGGGTGGAGCATCACGGACTATCTTGCGTCGATGGAAAAGAGCGTCGGCGAACTTTGGAAGCAGAAGGAGAAACCCGAGACGAAGTCCGCACCTAATATCACCAAGCCCGAACCTGATAAGACCAACTCCGGACCGGAGACCAAACCACAGGTCGCCCCTGTGCCTGAACCCGAGCCTCTGCCAAAGAGCCAATGATCAAGGAAACACAGAGCCTTCGGAACGTGTTCGACCGGGAGTTTGCCGTCATCAGGGAGGCAACGGAAGCCTACGTGCCTGAACTGGTGCCGCGCGAGACAGGCACGATCACAAGCGTTTCGAATGGCATCGCCGCGGTTTCCGGCCTTCCCGGCGCGGGTTACGACGAACTGCTGGAATTTCCGGGCGGCGTATTCGGTATCGCTTTCAACGTGGATGAGAATGAAATCGGCGTCGTGTTGTTGGGCGAATACTCGGATTTGCATGCCGGCGACCAGGTTGAGCGCACGGGCCGCGTGATGGATGTGGCCGTAGGTGATGGGTTGCTCGGGCGGGTCATCAATCCGCTTGGCCAGCCTCTGGACGGTAAAGGACCGGTAGCTTCCGAAAAGCGTTTGCCGATCGAGCGGCCTGCGGCGGCCATCATGGACCGCGCGCCAGTGAACGTGCCGCTCCAGACTGGTCTTAAGGTCGTGGATGCGCTGATTCCGATCGGACGCGGTCAGCGGGAACTGATTTTGGGCGACCGGCAGACCGGCAAGACGACCATCGCGATCGATACCATCCTGAACCAGCGCGGCCAGAACGTATTGTGCGTTTATTGTGCAATCGGCCAGCGCGCGTCCGCCGTCGCAAAAGTGGTGGCCAATCTTGCGGCCAAAGGGGCGATGGACTATACCGTCGTTGTGGTGGCCGAAGGCAACGATGCGCCTGGCCTCTTGTACATAACACCCTACGCCGCGACCAGCATCGCGGAGTATTTCATGGAAACCGGCCGGGACGTGCTGATCGTGTACGACGACCTGACGCAGCATGCCCGCGCTTACCGCGAGCTTTCCCTGTTACTTCGCCGACCACCCGGACGCGAGGCCTTTCCCGGCGACATCTTCTACATACATTCGCGGTTGCTGGAGCGTGCTACTCACCTGCATAAGGACCTCGGCGGCGGTTCGCTGACAGCGCTGCCCATTATTGAAACTGAAGCGCAGGATATCTCGGCCTATATCCCGACTAACCTGATTTCGATTACGGATGGCCAGATATACGTGTCACCGTCGCTGTTTGAGTTGGGCGTCCTGCCGGCGGTGGACGTGGGTAAATCCGTTTCGCGTGTTGGCGGCAAGGCGCAGAGGGCACCTTACCGCGCGGTGGCGGGCGATCTGAAACTTGCCTACGCACAGTTTCTCGAACTGGAAACGTTCGCAAGGTTCGGTGCTCGCCTGGATGAAGGCACGCGAAAGATCATTGAACATGGGCGGCGAATCCGGGAGTGTCTCAAACAGCCGGAATCCGCGCCGGTGGCTGTGCCGGCTCAGATCACAGTATTGCTGGCGTTGAGCGCGGAGCTCTTTGACAACGTGCCGCTCGAGAAGATGCCGGAGGCCGAACACGCCGTGCAGGAAGCGGCAGCGGGGATACCGGCGGAGGTTGCGGCACGATTCGGGACCGCTCCCAAACTGAGCGACGAAGATCGAAACGCGGTAATTGAAATCGCGCGGAAAGCGCTCGCCTCGTTCCAGCCGAAACCTGCGCCGAAACCGGAAGACAAGACCGAGCCCAAACCAACACCTGAGGCGCATGTGGAGTCCAAACCCATTCCCGGACCTTCCGGTGCCAAAAAGCCGTGAGCAACAGCACGGAGGGCCTGCGCCGAAAGATTGAAAGTGCCGGGGACCTTCAGTCCGTCGTCCGCACTATGAAGGCGCTGGCAGCTTCCAGCATCGGGCAGTATGAAAAATCGGTTCAGGCGCTGGGCGACTACTATCGGACCGTCGAACTCGGATTAGGTGCGTGTTGCAGGGAGAGCGAACCGACTGCGCCGACTGTGGAACTGAAAACAAAAGGCGAATCGGGGACAATCGGCGCCATCGTGTTTGGCTCGGACCAGGGACTGGTCGGCCAGTTTAATGAAGTGATCGCCGATTTTGCGATTCATACGCTCGCGGCACAGCCCGGAAAACCCGAGGTCTGGGCGGTTGGCGAACGCGTGCACTCGCGACTGGCGGATGCCGGTCTGCCGCTGATGGGACTTTTCAGCGTGCCGAATTCCGTCAATGCCATCACGCCGCTGGTGGGGCAAATACAGATCGAAAGCGAGGCGCGACGGGCGGCGCGCGAGTATGCGCGGCTCTTCGTCTTCCACAACCGCCCGAAGTCCGGCGCACTGTATGAGCCAGTCAGTCAGCGGCTGTTGCCGCTCGATGCCCAATGGCAACAAGGACTGGCTAAACTTCCCTGGCCGACAGGGAGCCTGCCGGAGGTTATGCGAGGCGGAGGAATGAAGAACAAAACAGGGACGCTCCGCGCGCTCATCCGCGAATATCTTTTCATCTCGCTGTTCCAGGCGTGCGCCGAATCGCTGGCGAGCGAAAATGCGAGCCGTCTGGCGGCGATGGAACGGGCGGAGAAGAATATCAAAGACCTGCTGGAGAGTCTTCAGAGCACATTTCACAGTTTGCGCCAGAGTGGAATTGACGAGGAACTCTTCGACGTGGTGTCCGGCTTCGAGGCCATGGCTGGCTCCCGGAAGTAGTAGAAGTAGTAAAGGACCATATGGATCACCCAATTACTACGGCATCTCCGGCGAAAGATGCCCCGCCCCCGACTGGTCTCACGGGCGACGAAGCCCGTCAGCGGCTGGATAAATTCGGCCCTAACGCAATGCCCGATACCTCCGTACATCCACTCCGCCGGATGCTGGCCCAATTGTGGGCGCCGGTTCCATGCATGCTGGAGGCCGCGATTGTAATGGAAGTGCTGCTCGGCAAGTATGTGGAGGCAGCGATCATCGGTGCTCTGCTGGCATTCAACGCCATGCTCGGATTCTTTCAGGAAGGGCACGCTCAGGCAACCCTTGCCGCGCTTAAATCACGACTCGCGCTGAACGCCACCGTCAGGCGCGACAACACGTGGACTACCGTGCCCGTCACTCAATTAGTGGTGGGAGATGTTCTGAAGCTTTCGCTCGGAGCGGTGATTGCCGCCGACGTACGCCTCACTGGCGGCTCCATATTAATCGACCAATCGATACTCACTGGCGAATCGGTTCCTGTAGAAGCGGGCGCCGGTTTTGAGACGTATGCAGGCGCGCTTGTGCGGCGCGGCGAAGCCACTGCGGAGATCACAGCGACTGGAGCCCGCACGAAGTTTGGACGCACGGCGGAACTGGTTCGGACAGCGCACGCCGAAAGCTCTCAGCAAAAGGCAGTTCTACGGGTTGTGAGGAATCTTGCTGTCTGCAACGGCTGCATTGTCCTTCTGCTGGTCGCCTACGCGCATATGCTGAAAATGCCGGTTGCGGAAATCATTCCGCTCGTACTCACGGCGATTCTCGCATCGATCCCTGTTGCACTGCCGGCGACCTTTACGCTTGCCGCGGCGATCGGCGCGAAGGCTCTCGCTAAGCTGGACGTTCTTCCAACCAGGCTCTCGGCAGTGGATGAGGCCGCCTCAATCGATATTCTCTGCGCGGATAAAACCGGTACGCTCACGCAGAATGCTCTGACGGTCACCGCGGTTCGCGCTATGTCCGGGTTCGACGAGGCTCACGTCCTGGGGCTTGCCGCGCTCACAAGTTCAGATGGTGGGCAGGATCCCGTCGATGCTGCTATCCGGGCCGCCTCCGCAAAGAAGACTGCCGGAGATTTGCCACAACTGGTTAAGTTCGTGCCATTCGATCCGGCGACGAAGACCTCGGAGGCGAGCGCGACGGAGGCGGATGGCGCGACGGTCCGCGTAGTCAAGGGAGCCTTCAGTGCCGTACTTCCACTCACGCAAGCATCTGCATCGGCGGGTTCTGGAGCCACCGACGCGAACAAGATGGCAGGCGAACTGGAGGCGCAGGGTTTCCGCGTGTTGGCCGTCGCGGTAGGCACGACGGGAGCGATGAAGATGGCCGGACTCGTTGCCCTGAGCGATCCGCCACGCGCGGATTCATCCGCACTTATCGCGGAACTTCGTACTCTTGGAGTGAGGACTGTCATGGTGACAGGCGACGCGCCGGCTACCGCCAGCATCGTGGCCCATGCGGTCGGGATGGATACCACAGTTTCCCCTCCAGGGCCGATAACAGTCGACGTGCAGCCGGGCACGTTTGCGATCTTCGCAGGGGTTCTCCCTGAAGGGAAGTACAACCTGGTGAAAGCGTTTCAAAAGGCTGGTCACGCCGTTGGGATGTGCGGCGACGGCGCCAACGACGGACCGGCGTTGCGTCAGGCCCAAATGGGAATTGCGGTATCGACTGCCACCGATGTTGCCAAATCGGCAGCAGGCATTGTTTTGACCAAGCCTGGACTTGGCGGTATTGTGGCATCGGTCAGGGAAGGGCGTGTCACCTTCCAGCGCATCCTGACCTATACCCTTAACTCGATCACCAAGAAAATAGTTCAGGTGTTCTTTCTGGCTCTCGGACTGATCATCACCGGACACGCTATTCTCACGCCTATGCTGATGGTGATCGTTATGCTTACGGGCGATCTGCTCGGCATGTCACTCACCACCGATAACGTGCGGCCGTCCCCCACGCCGAACGCCTGGCGAATAGGCGCGTTAACGATCGCCGGTGTCTTCGTGGGTGTTTCCGAACTGGTGTTTTGCGTCGCAGTGCTTCTCACCGGCAAGCTCCGGATGGGCTTTGATATCGGCACGTTGCGGACTCTTGCCTTCGTCGCTGTTGTATTTGGCAATCAGGCAACAACTTACACGAATCGCGAACGCGGACGTTTGGGGTCAACTCGACCGAGCCGATGGCTTGTTTTATCTTCCGTGGTCGATTTGGCGATTGCCGCAACACTGGCGATTTGCGGAATCGCCATGAACCCACTGCCAGTGATGGCGGTTGGAGGAGTTCTCGGGGTCGCCGTTGTCTTTGCTTTTGTGGTGGACCTCGTAAAAGGTCCGGTGTTCAGACGTCTGGCGATAGGATGAAGCCAACACCGCGATTCGTCCTGGTGTGTGAGCGGAATCTAATCCCTGTCCAGATATTCCGAAGGCACATCGTCCTCGCGGACCTGCGTAGTGTGTACTTCCGCCACGTCCGCATCAGGCGCATCCTGCACTCCAAGGACTGCCTCCGCTTCGAAATACTGCCCTTCTTCCAGCAGTTCCGTCACGCTCTCGGAGTCGCCCTCTTCACTGTCCGGCAGACCCTGCGTGTCCCCGCTCTGGCCAGCTGAGTCCGGGCCGCCCTGCCTGTTTCTGACCGAAACGACCGCGTGCGTTCGGTTGAGTTCACTATTCATACACCTGCCACAGCACGCGGCTTACCAATCGGTAAAGCCATGGAGATTTGAGACTACTCCCATGATGGTTCCGTATCGAATCTCACATAGCCCGCCATATTAACCACGAAATGGGCGACCGCGTGCACGTGAAATCGTCGAGGTGACTTCGATGCGCAGTGTATTGATTCGTTGGATGTTGTTAACAGGAGCTGTACTCTTGCTGTCCGTTGCGTCTTTCGCGCAGATTGGGGTGGCTGTGACAATCGCACCTCCCGAGTTGCCCGTATACGAGCAGCCAATGTGTCCTGGCGATGGTTACATCTGGACGCCAGGGTATTGGGCTTGGGATGGCGACTATTATTGGGTCCCCGGCACGTGGGTGCTGGCTCCCGAACCCGGGTTCCTCTGGACTCCAGGCTATTGGGGTTGGGGCAACGGAGGATACTTTTTCAATGACGGCTACTGGGGCTTGTCAGTCGGCTTCTATGGCGGGATCGACTATGGCTTCGGATACTTCGGTCATGGCTATGAAGGCGGACGTTGGCAGAACGGACACTTCTTCTACAACACGACCGTGAACAGGATAGACAGCAACCAAATCCATAACGTCTACAACACACGGGTGAATGAGACCGCAAACCGTGTCAGCTTCAACGGCGGTAACGGTGGGGTCAACGCTCGCGCCACATCGGAGGAAGAAGCTGCCGCTAAGGGCCGGCATATTCCGCCTGTCTCCGCTCAGACTCAACACGCGTACGCGGCACACAACGATCCGAAACAAAGGCTTTCCGCTAACCACGGCGCGCCCCCGGTTACCGCAACCGCCCGTCCCAACCTGGCAGCCCATCCCAAGGACCTGCCGCCCGTTCAACGAGCGGTTGCGCCCAAGACAGGAAACGCAAAGCAGGACCAGAGTAACCAGAAGGAGCAGGTTAAACTCGTCGCCACCCAAAATCAGGAACGGCAGAAGCTTCAGCAGACGCAGGACAAGGAGCATCAGCAACTCGCAAGACAAAAGGCTCCTCCGGAGAAAACCCAGCAAGTGGAGCAGCAGCACCAACAACAGACGCAGCAATTGCACGAGACCCATACGCAGCAGACGCAGCAGTTGCAGCAAAGACAATCGGGCGGCGGGGGCGCATCTCGTGGAGGGCGCCGGTAGTTCCGGCTCGGGCGTGCCCCGGGGTGGGCGTCACACTTATAGTGGCGTTCGCCCCGAGCCCGCTTAAGGGGATCAGAGTCCAGATCTCGCTCATGGCGTCATGCCGGGGTTACGGCCGATTCGGCATCCGCGGGTGGATGGGCGCGGCGTGCGCCCGACCAGCGCTGGAGTCGGTCAAAGTACAAGTACACTACCGGCGTCGTGTACAACGTCAGCAGCTGGCTCATAATCAAACCGCCGATGATCGTGATTCCCAATGGACGGCGAAGCTCCGAGCCAGTACCGCTGCCGAGTGCCAAAGGCAGTGCACCGAGAAGAGCGGCCATCGTGGTCATCAGGATCGGCCTGAAACGCAGGTTACAGGCCTCCACGATGGAGTCGTAAGAGCTTTTGCCTTCATTACGCGCCGCAGCCAGAGCGAAATCGATCATCATGATCGCGTTCTTTTTTACGATACCGATGAGCAGGATGACCCCGATGATCGCGATGACCGTTAGATCCGTGTGCGTGATGGTAAGTGCGAGCAGACCTCCAACGCTGGCCGACGGAATCGTCGACAGGATGGTGACGGGATGAACAAAGCTTTCATATAAAACGCCCAGAACCAAATAGACGGTTATGAGTGCCGCGGCGATTAGTAAGGGTTCGCTGCTCAACGAGTCCTGATAGGCCTGCGCGGTTCCGGCGAACACCGGCTTGTGGATGGTCTTTGGGAGCCCAATTGTCGCGGCCGCCGTTTGGATTGCATCCACGGCGTCGCCCAATGAAGCGCCGGGGGCAAGGTTGAATGAAATAGTCACTGCGGGGAACAACCCTTCATGGCTCACGGTTAACGGCGCGGTCTCCGGCCCATAAGCCGCCAGAGCACTGAGCGGCACCTGCGCTCCCGCAGGTGAACTTACATAGACCTGACTCAGAAATTGTGGGTCCTGCCAGAACTGTGGCGCCGCTTCCATCACCACGTGGTACTGGTTCTGCGAAGTGTACATGGTTGACACCTGCCGTTGCCCAAACGCGTCGTAAAGAGTGTCGTCAATGAGTTGCGGAGCAATGCCGAATCTGGCCGCGGTCGCTCTGTCGTAGGTGACTAGTGCCTGCAAACCCTGGTTCTGCAGGTCGCTGTTTACGTCGGTAATGATGTGGATAGTCTTGAGCTTCTGCAGCATTTTTGGGGAATATGCGATCAGATCCGCAAGATTGTCGCCCTGCATCGTGAACTGGTACTGTGCGCTGCTGGCCCTTCCGCCAATGCGGACATCCTGGGCCGCCTGCAGGATCAGAGTGCCGCCTGAAACTTTCGCGAGCTTAGGGCGCAGCCTCGCAATGATCTGATCGGCGCTCGCCTTTCTTACGTTAAGCGGTTTGAGAGAGATGAACATCCGGGCCGTATTGGCGCCACCAGTAAAGCCCATCGCCTGGTCCACTCCAGGGTCGGCTTTGACGATATCGACAGCACGGAGCAGGGTCTTGTCGAGCGCCTGGAAGGAATTATCCTGATCTGCCAGCAGCGAACCGTTCATGCGGCCGTTATCCTGTTCCGGAAAAAATCCTTTCGGAATGTGGATAAACAGATAAACATTAAGAGCGATCACCGCGACCAGCGTCATTGCCGTAATAAACGAATGCCGCAGAACCACCGTAAGTGTCCGGCCGTAGCCTTCCACAATCCACTCGAATGCACGCTCGCTGGTGCGATAAAGCCAGTTATGCTGATTCTGTTGTTTCAGAAGATACGCGCACATCATAGGCGTGGTGCTCAGCGATATGAGCATCGACACAAAGATTGCCACCGAGAGCGTCACTGCAAATTCGCGAAATAGCCGACCCACGATGCCACTCATCAGCAACAGCGGGATGAATACTGCGATCAATGAAAAACTGATAGTCAGGACGGTGAAGCCCACCTCCTGAGCTCCCTTCAGTGCCGCTTCAAGGGGACGCATGCCCTTTTCGAGGTAGCGTGTAATGTTCTCGATGACCACGATCGCGTCATCGACGACGAAACCTGTCGATATGGTGAGGGCCATCAAGGACAGGTTGTCGATGCTGTAGTTGAGCAGATACATGGCGCCGAAAGTGCCGATCAGGGATACCGGGACCGCCACGCTGGGGATAAGCGTAGTACGGAAGTTTCGCAAGAATACGAATACCACCAGGATGACCAAAATCACCGAAATGACGAGGGTCGTCTCAACGTCGTCGACGGATGCACGAATAGTGACGGTTTGGTCCATGGCGATCGTCACGTGAATCGCATGTGGTAAGGCCGCTTCCAATTGAGGAAGCGCGGCGCGTATGCGGTCTACCGTCTGGATGATATTGGCGCCGGGTTGCCGGAAGACAATTACCAGCACCGCCTGCTGGCTATTCAGGTAGCCTGACTGCCGAAGGTCTTCCACCGAATCAACAGCCTGTCCGACATCGCTTACGCGCACCCCGACTCCGTTGTGGTAGTCAATCACCAGGGGAAGGTAGTCCGATGCGTTCATCAACTGGTCGTTGGCTCCGATTTGCCACATACTGCTATCGTTCGAAAAGTGCCCCTTGGGAGTGTTGGCGTTGGCGCCGGAGAGCACGGCTCGCACGGTCTCAAACCCTATGCCGTATTTGTTGAGCACCGTGGGATTCAACTCGACTCGTACGGCAGGGAGGGCGCTCCCACCGACGGAGACCTGCCCAACCCCGGCGATTTGCGAGAGTTGCTGCTCCATGATCGTGGACGCAGCATCGTACATCTGGCCTTTGGTCAACACGCCTGATGTTAGACCAAGCAGGAAGATCGGCGAGTCGGCCGGATTTACTTTCCGATAACTCGGATTGCCCGGTAGATTGGCAGGCAGGTAGCCACGCGCCGCGTTGATGGCAGCTTCGACGTCCCGCGCGGCGGCGTCAATATCGCGATCAAGACTGAATTGCAGCGTGATACTGGTGGAACCCAGGCCGCTGGACGAGGTCATTTCCGTGACTGAGGCAATATGGGCGAATTGTCTTTCGAGAGGCGTCGCGACCGAAGACGCCATGGTTTCAGGGCTCGCGCCAGGCAAACCGGCCGAGACGGAGATGGTCGGAAAATCCACCTGTGGCAATGGCGACACCGGAAGCAGTTGGTAGGCGACGGCTCCGGAAAGGGCGATAGCGACCGTGAGCAGCGTCGTAGCGACTGGCTTGCGAACGAAGATCTCGGAAATGTTCATGGCGGCTAACCTGCAGGCGCCGACTCAGGCGTCATACCATCTCCCCGCAGCGCGACCGGGGCATCCATCGCTGCTGCGGCGGCTTCTACCGGAGCGTGCCGGAAGTGTCCCGCCAGGCGATCGAAGAACAGATAAATGACCGGCGTCGTGTAGAGGGTCAGCACCTGACTAACGATCAGGCCGCCCACGATCGTGATCCCGAGCGGACGTCGCAATTCCGAACCCGTACCGGAACCGAGCGCGAGCGGCAAGCCGCCGAGCAAGGCCGCCATTGTCGTCATCATGATGGGGCGAAAACGAAGCTGTGAGGCCTGAAAAATCGAATCGTACGGGGACATGTGTTGCTCGCGCTCGGCTTGCAGCGCGAAATCGATCATCATGATCGCGTTTTTCTTGACGATTCCGATGAGCAAAACGATGCCGATCAGAGCGATCACACTGAAATCGTTCCCCGTGATGTAGAGAGCCAGCAACGCCCCCACTCCGGCTGATGGCAGACTGGAAATGATCGTGATCGGATGAATGTAGCTTTCGTAAAGCACACCGAGAACCAGGTAGACCGTTACCAACGCGGCCAGAATTAACACAGGCTCACCGGTCAGCGAGTTTTCAAAGGCAGCAGCCGTACCCTGGAAGGCACCCTGTATGCTCTGCGGCATTCCGAGACTCAGTTGGGCTTTGTTGACTGCTGCAATCGCGTCGCCTAAAGAGGCATTCGGCGACAGATTGAATGAAAGCGTGATTACCGGAAACTGTCCCTGATGGTTGATGGCAATCGGGACCGAAGTCATCTGGAGGCGCATGAAATCGCTCAACGGCACCTGACCACCGTTGGGGAACGCGACTGTCGAGTGCGACTGACCCGACGCCAAAGGAGAAGCAGCCGCAGGAGTTCCGCCAGGGACTGGCGCTGGTGAAGACACAGGAACAACCATCCCAGAGCGGACGTAGAGATTTCTGAGATCCAGCGGGCTCTGGTCGAAGCCCGGTCTCACTTCAAGAACCACGTGGTATTGGTTCAACTGGGTGAACATCGTGGAGACTTCGCGCTGGCCATAGGCATCGTAGAGCGTCTGGTCGATCGCCGCCGCGGTGATTCCGAGACGAGATGCAGTTGGCCGGTCGAATACAAGATTCGCCTGGATACCTTGCGTTTGCTGATCGCTGGCGACGTCGCTGAGTTCGGGCAGCTTCTGCAAACGGGCTAGTAATTGTGGTGCCCACGTGTTCAACTCAGCGGCACTTGGATCTTCCAGCGTGTACTGAAACTGCGTGCGGCTAACGCGGTCGTCTACGCTCAGATCCTGCACAGGCTGCATGTAGAGAGTGATTCCCGGAATTGTCGCGAGGTTAGTTTGCAATCGCCGAATCACGTCGCTGGCGCTAAGCTTGCGATCGGTAAGCGCTTTGAGATTGATCTGAACACGGCCACCGTTCAGCGTAGTATTCGTTCCGTCGATCCCGATAAACGAAGAAAGGCTCTCGACGGCCGGATCTTTCAGGATCACCTGAACGTCGCTTTGCTGGAGGCGCGACATTTCACTGAATGAGACGGACTGCGATGCTTCCGTCACTCCCTGAATGACCCCCGTGTCCTGAATGGGAAAGAAGCCCTTCGGAATTTCATAGAAGAGAAATACTGTCAGAAGCAGGGTTGCCAGCGCCACAAGAAGAGTGATGCCCTGCAAGCGAAGCACGAACTTCAGAGTTCGCCCATAAGAATCGATCACCTTTTTGAAAACGCTCTCCGAAGCCCGGAACAGACGGCCTTGTGAAGCCTCAGGAGTGTGCTTGAGAAGGCGGGCGGACATCATCGGTGTGAGTGTCAGCGAGACGACCGCGGACATCAGAATTGTCACGCTCAGAGTTACCGCGAATTCGCGGAAGAGCCGCCCGACGATGTCACTCATGAACAGGAGCGGTATGAGCACCGCGATCAGTGAGATAGTCAGCGAAATAATCGTAAAGCCAATCTGCTCGGCGCCCTTCAGCGCTGCCTGCAATGGAGCTTCACCTAATTCGATGTAACGCGAGATGTTCTCAATCATTACGATCGCGTCATCCACCACAAATCCCGTAGAAATGGTCAGCGCCATCAGCGAGAGATTGTCCAGGCTATATCCGAGCAGATACATCGCGCCGAACGTTCCGACGAGCGACAGCGGAACGGCGATGCTGGGAATGATCGTAGCTGCGACGCTGCGAAGAAAAAGAAAAATCACCATCACGACCAGCGCAACGGTGAGCATCAGAGAGAATTCCACATCCTTTACCGAGGCCCGAATCGTAGTTGTCATATCGGACAAAGTGACCACATGAACAGAGGCGGGCAGAGTGCTGGTGAGCTGCGGGAGCAGTTGGTGGATCTGGTTCACCACGGAGATAATGTTTGCGCCGGGTTGGCGCTGAATATTCAAAATCACGGCGGGAAACTGGTTCATCCACGCGGCCTGGCGGATGTTCTCAATGTCATCCTTTACCGTTGCAACGTCGGTAAGCTTTACGGGTGCGCCGTTGCGGTAGGTCACTACCAAACCGGAGTAATCGGCGCTCGAAAGCAGCTGATCGTTGGCGCCGATCTGATAGGACTGGTGAGGTCCGTCGAAGTTTCCTTTGGCCTGGTTGACATTCGCCGCAACCAGCGCGGTTCGCAGGTCTTCCAGATTCAGGCCGAACGATGCCAGTTGCGTCGGATTCGCCTGAATGCGAACGGCCGGTTTCTGGCCGCCACTGATGCTGACCAGACCAATTCCGGGCAACTGAGAGATCTTCGGCGCCAGCCTGGTATCCACCAGATCCTCCACCTGGGATAGCGGGATCTCGTTCGACGTGAGCGCAAGAGTCAGGATTGGGGCATCGGCTGGATTGGTCTTGGTGTAGACCGGTGGCACGGGGAGATCGGCGGGCAGATAAGTTCCGGAAGCATTAATCGATTGCTGCACCTCCTGTTCCGCAATATCAATGTTGAGAGCAAGGGCGAACTGAAGCGTGATGACGGAACTGCCGTCCGAACTTACCGAAGTCATCTGCTGCAGACCTGGGACCTCACCAAACTGCCGCTCCAACGGAGCGGTGACGGCGGACGCCATCACGTCGGGGCTGGCACCCGGATAAAACGTCGCAACCTGAATGATGGGGTAATCCACTTCGGGGAGCGCGGAGACAGGCAGCAGCGTGAACGCCACCAGACCTCCCAGGAGAATTCCCACCATCAAGAGCGAAGTAGCCACAGGCCGAAGTATGAACGTCCGTGACGGACTCATTTACATTGCTCCGCTCGCTGCCGGGGATCCACTTGCGCGGCCGGCCCTCGGCACTCCGCTGGAACCTGCTGCTCCACTGCTTCCGGGTGTGCCACTCGTGTTCAGCGCTATCTTGCTTCCCTCTAGTAACTTGTCGACACCAGTCATAACGACTTGGTCGCCGGGTGCGAGTCCGGACGTGATCTCTGACTGATCGCCTTCCGTCGTACCGATCAGAATCGTGCGAACCGTCACTGTGTTGTCCGGCTTGATCAGGTAGACATAGATATTGTTCGTGTTGCGCTGAATGGCGGCGGATGGAAGAAGCGTCACGCCCGTCTTCTGCTGTTCCAGCAAACGGGCGTTCACAAACTGGTTGGGGAAAAGCGCGCGATTCGCATTGTCGAAAGTGGCGCGAAGCTTCAGCGTTCCGGTCGTCTGGTCGATCTGATTATCCAGTGTCGCGAGAACGCCGGATGCGAGCTTGTTTTTTAAGTCGTGGTCCCACGCCTCTACTGTCAGGGTTTGTCCGGCGCGAATCTTCTGTAGTACGGGCGGAAGCTGGTCCTCTCCGACGGTAAAAATTACGCTGATCGGCTGGATTTGCGTGATGACGATCATTCCGTTGGAATCGCCGGGCTGAACAATGTTGCCGGGATCCACAAGCCTCAACCCCACCACGCCCGTTAAGGGTGACGTAATTCGGGAGTACGTCACGTTGAGCTTTGCGGCGTCCAGCAGGCCCTGATCGTTCTTGACAATGCCTTCGTCCTGAGAAACGAGTGTACGCTGGGTTGCAAGTTGCTGTTCGGGAATGGCGTTGGTTTTCATCAGGCCCGTGTAGCGATCAAAATCGATGTGAGCGTTGGCAAGCAGTGCCTGATCACGGACGAGTTGGCCTTCTATCTGAACCACAACGGCTTCGTAGGGCCGCGGGTCGATCTCAATCAGGAGATCGCCTCTTTGAACAAGATCGCCTTCCTTGAAGTGCACGTTCATCAATTGCCCGCCGACAACGGCCTTCACCGTGACCGTGGCCAGGGGCGTTACGGCTCCAAGTCCCGTATAGTAGACGCCAATGTTTCCTTTGGTGGCCGTCACGGCAACCACTTGTATCGGTGCCGGGCCCTTAACGGCGTTGGCCGCCGCTGCGGACTTCGCGCCCGTGATCGTCGGCCAAAGGAGATACAGAAACAGACACAACAACAAAAGTGCCGCCAAGAGCCAAAGCCAGAGGCGATGGGAAGTAGCCTTACCTGCTGTCTCATTCCCAGCTACAGTCGCAGGGGCCAGCGGCGCAGAATCCGCTAATGATGGATCACGAGTCTCAGGCGGTATTTCTATCGGCGTCCAGTGGCTATCGAGCATGTTTGTTCCCGAGGCGACTTAGCGGGGGCGAAGTGCCCGCCACCCAACTCAGATTGCGACGGCGACTGCGATCCTGACTCCTGGATATCGCCGGTCATGGAGGTAATATCCGTTGTCATAGTCGATGTACACGTCGTCGGAGGTGTACCAGTTTTCCTGCCATGATCCAGGCCATGGGTCGACCATGAGAAACGCAAAGCCTCCGTGCCTGAAGCGCGGATAGCCCATGAACATAACTGGCATGATGCCGATGTGGAAGAAGTGCGAATCGCCGAAATAGAGCCCGAAGCTGACCTCTGGTATGTAGGAGCCGGCATAGCCTCCCCGTTGTTCCCGATCGCGATGGTCCGCAGCCCAATTCTGGTCGCGCCCCTGCTGAAAATTTGTCTGCGGCTGCCAGCCGCCATGGCTCGCCCATCCACGCGTTTGTTGCCATGCTTGAATCTGTTGCTGCGTATGCGCTGGTTGGTGCTGGCCAGACTGTGCGCGTTGCGCCGATTGTGGTGTGGGGGCCTTTGTCTGGGGAGCCCGTTTCGGTGCTTTGGCGGGCTGACCTTGGGGAGACGGTTTCGACTGCTGGACGGATTGTCCGGATTTCAGTGCGTCGCTCGGTTGAGGCCGGGGCACCTCATTACTGTCCTTCTGCGCATTTGCCGGCATCACCGCTACACAAAAGAGCAATAAGGTCGCGCGTGTCAATTTCAAGAATGTCATCGTGATGAGCGCCTCAATCCGACTTGGAATACGCACTTCAAGTGCCAGTGAGTTAGGAGTGTTCCTCGTTACATTGATTCCGGTCGATGTGACCAAATATCGCCACACCGCTAAATACGGCTGCCCGCAACCCGCAAGGGCTTGCGGGCAGCCATATCGTGAATCCCATCGTCTTCGCTGTTACTGAGTGGCAATGGTGACCGTGTTGGACTGGACGCCGCCAATGCTCAGGATCAGGTTCACATTATTTCCAGTGACGAACCCGCCCGGAACCAATGCATTCACCTGGTAAAGGCCGACAAACCCAGGTGCCAAACCGGAGAAAGTAACCAGGGCGGAAACCCCGCCAATGGTTACCGTTGGCTGCGTCGAGGTAAATGATAGCGGACTTGCCAGCGCTGCCGAGCCGGTAGCGGGTTGGTTCGATACTGCACCAAGCCCTGTGCAATAAATCACGACGTACTCTCCCTGCATAACAGGCCGACTGTTCGTTCCCAAGGGGGCTGCAAGTTGTCCTGTCGAAGCTATCTCGATGGCTCCCTGGCCGGACCCGGACTGGTTCATGGCGAAAATTCCGGGCGCATACGGCGCGAGCGTCGCGGGTTGCGGCAGGGAAACCAGACCGAGCACATCGGCGGTTACCGCCACTTGCGTTTGACCAGCATCCTCCCACGGAATCTGGAGATTGACCTGTGTGCATGAGGTCATGAATAGTGGCGCATAGGGAGTGCCTGCATGAAAGCTGGTAAACCAGAGCGCCGGCAGCAATGGGTAGACCGTAGCCGAGAGTGACAAGCCGAAGTTATTACCGAACACGCTGGCAATGCTGCCCGCAGCCACTGTCGGCGTCCAGTTGGCGGAATTGAGGATTCCACCCAACGCTATGGAGGGCTGCACCCCCCCGCAGTTTAAGAACACCGGTGGGACGCCATTGATCAGAGTGCCCGGGTTGGTCACAGTACTGGATTGTAAAGTCACCTGGCTCTGTGCATACGCGCGGCCCGTGAGCGTTGCGCCGGTATTCAGGATTACCTGCTTCGCACTCAGCAGGTTTCCTGAGAAAGACGATGTAGTTCCTAGTGTGACCCCCGTAGCACCGCCTACTTGCCAGAAGACATTGCCTGCTTGCGCTCCGGCAGAAAGCGCAACGTGGGCAGCACTGGCCACGTTAAGGTTCCCGGCCACCTGAAAGATCCAGACGTCGTTCGGACCGCCTGAAAGAGTGATTCCAACACCGCTGATCGACACGTCGGTACTCCACTTGTAGAGGCCTGGAATCAACGTCATTCCTCCGATAATTCCGGCACCAAGTTCAGTCGAGCCCGGATTCAGCCGCCCAGCCGCATCCGCGTACGCGTTTTGCATGTCCACTGTCGCCTGAGTGAGGGCTGTTGGCGCTATCGTGGCGCAAGGAGCCGGCCCTGCTGCGTCGACTGCCGAAATAGTGCCGGCGACTTCCGCACAAGTCAGTCCGATGGCGCTGCCCGAAATAGGACTTGCGCCAACGTTTCCCGTGATGTGTGATGTCGGAATATCCGATATTCCCGTCTGTGAAAGGATGACGAAATTGCCGGCAGACTTTAAATTGACAGGAGCCTGTTGCGCCATAAGGGCCGAAGACGTGGTGATTGCGAGTAAGAATATACCCGACACGAGGCCGGCTGCGGTCTCTTGTGAGGCCATCCGCACAACGCGTCGAATGGATCCTCGCAGTTTCGTGGTCGATGTTTTTGTGAACTTCATTTTTTCTTTCCTTTGATTACGATTTGCAATCTCCGGCCGTGCTTCTTTTACTTCGCCGGACCGATCCTGCGGGGTTTGCCCACGGTGGCACCAGCAGGCACTTCACAGCCCAACGGCTCGAAACGACCAGTTCGCTTATTAGTTAACTCAGCCCAGTGGTCGACCAAAAGTCGGGGCGAAACGGCGGGCATCTTGACCATCCAGAGTCACGGCGTCCAAATACGGTCACTTGGGTGGACGCGTGGACCTGCAACGCGACTGTGCGGTTGAAACCGATCCCAACGAATGCGTAGATCGCGGACAAAACAGGCGTTTTCCGTAACTTTCCAAAAAACGGCCACCGGCGTGCCTCTTCTGTGTTGACCGGGGTTTCGCGTAAACGGGCAGCAGGGTGCGGCGCGTGCTTTGACCAAACGATTTCCGGCTCCAAAAAGAAAAACGAAGGAAAATTTTATGACAATCAACTTAAGGCATTGCGTTTGGGTTCTGGCAATTGCCGGGACTATGGGCTCGGCAGCTTTTGCGGCGGACAGGGAAGTGAAGGTGGACGACAGGCTGGACGCTTCGGCCGATACGCTAACCGACATGATGAAAGCATCGGACCGGGGTATTCCCCGCGATCTGCTAGACAAGGCGAAGTGTGTTGTCGTTATACCCGGCATGAAAAAGGCCGGATTCATCTTCGGCGCAAAGTACGGCAGCGGGTTCGCGGTTTGTCGTCGTGCCGGGAATGTGGGCTGGACCGCCCCCGCGGCCATGATCGTCGAAGGCGGAAGCGTGGGCTTCCAAATCGGCCTTTCGGAAACGGATGTGGTTTTGCTCGTTATGAATGATGGCGGAATGAGGCACTTGTTATCCGACAAATTTACGATCGGCGGCGATGCATCGGCAGCGGCAGGACCAATTGGCCGCACGGCGAGCGCTGAGACCGATGCGATGATGAGCGCGGAGATGCTGGCGTACTCCCGGTCCCGCGGTTTGTTTGCAGGAATCTCGCTCGAGGGTGCGACGCTCCGCTCAGATGAGGAAGCCAACAGAGCACTCTACGGACACTCGTCCACAAATCACGAGATCCTGACGGGCGATTTCAAGACTCCGATGGCCGCGCAGAAATTTGAACGCGCATTGAATCGCGATTCCGTCAGTCGCAATTAGCAGGTGCGTCAGGGGACGGATGGCGATGAAGCGCATCCCGTTTGTCTTGAGGGAGGCCGCTCCCCTTATTGAGTCGGCATACAGGAGCTGGCAGGATGACCGGGCGCCGCGCATGGGAGCGGCGCTCGCTTATTATGTGGCCCTCTCGCTTGCGCCGACCGTGTTGGTGCTGCTCGACGCCATAAGTTGGGCATTCGGTCGCCCTGCTACCGCGAGCCGCTTCGTTCCACTCGTCAGGGATCTTGTAGGTTACGACGGGGCCACGGCGATTCGAAGCCTCATTGAGGGATCTCGCCGGTCATCCGGAGGCACTACGGCCACGGTGCTTGGTTTACTTACCGCGTTCCTGGCTTCTTCGGCGGTAGTCAGCGAACTGAGATACGCAATGGATATTATCTGGAGGGTTCCCTTGCGCAGATCGCCGGGTGGGATTATTACTATGCTCAAGGGAATCAACGACCGGCTGGTCTGCTTTGCACTCGTCTTGGCTTCCTGCCTGTTCCTGATGATCTCGCTCACTGTGAACACGTGGATCTTTGCGGCTGGCAGGTACATGAATTCGGGTGCCACATTGCCACACGCTTTTGTTTACATCACAGATTGGCTAGTGTCCATCGTTGTGATTACGGCGCTGTTCGCATTCATGTTTAAGTTGCTGCCGCGAGTGCCGCTCCACTGGGGCGATGTTGGAGTCGGGGCTGTCGGAACAGCGCTGCTTTTTATTGTGGGGAAGGTTTTGCTCGGAGTGTACCTCGGAAAAGCCGGCATCGGTGATATGTACGGAACAACCGCGTCACTGATCGTGGTATTGGTTTGGGTGTACTATTCGGCGCAAGTGCTCTATCTGGGTGCAGAATTTACCCGGGCGTATGCTCACCGCTATGGCTCACTTCGCGGAGTGAAAGACCATAGTTCGGGCCTTTGATTGACTTCGAGACAATTGATGGGGCGTTCGTCATAGTGGTCACCGACGTGCACAGTTTAGGTACGGAAAAGGAGTATTGAAACTATGCTTTGGACTATCGCGATTATTTTACTGGTGTTGTGGGCGCTGGGAATCGCTACCGCCTACACGGTTGGCGGGTTCATCCACATATTGTTGGTATTGGCCATTGTGGCCATCATCATTCGGGTAATTCAGGGACGCCGGATAGTCTAATCGGCCTTCAGCGTGCTCATTCGAAATCAGCGCAGTTTGTCACATACGCTCGAGGCTGGCTGTCTCAACTCGGAGGAGGCAGCCAGCCGCTCCTCATTCGGGAGTCCCTGGTCTTGAAGCAATCGTGATCGAACCTCTCCTCCACTTCTTCCGCCATTCAGCCAGATCTTTTGCTCGGGGAGCAGCCATGATGACTGCTCTGCTCCTGCTTCTGACCTCTCACGGCTACGGCTATTCCGTCCTGTCACATGAAGCGATTGTGGATTCTCTCTGGGATGATCCGATCCGTAAAACCCTTCTGGAGCGCTTCCCCGATGCCACGCCAGAGAACCTGGAAGAAGCTCACGCCTATGCCTACGGCGGCTGCATCATTCAGGACATGGGCTACTACCCCTTCAGCAGCAAGTTTTTCAGCGATCTGGCGCACTATGTTCGCAGCGGAGACTTTGTTATAGCGCTGATTACGGAGTCGCAGGATCTGAATGAATACGCATTCGCACTCGGCGCTCTGGCGCATTATGCCGCCGACATCAGTGGTCACGGACTCGCCGTCAACCTTGCTGTTCCGATCCTCTATCCGGAACTCCGCGCGAGATTCGGGAAAACGGTGACATATTGGGACAATCCGCTCTCGCACATCAGGACGGAATTTGGGTTCGATGTCCTGCAGGTGGCACAGGGGCGCTATGCACCGGACCGGTATCGTGCTTTCATCGGCTTCAAAGTAGCCAAGCCAGTCCTGGAACGGGCATTTCAGGACACCTACGGACTGGAAATGAAAGACATCTTCGGCGACCGCCTGGACCTGGCATTGGGATCTTTCCGCTACAGCACGAGTTCCATCATCCCGGGCATGACACATCTGGCCTGGCAACTCAGGAAAGAGACCATTGTTCAGGAAATCCCTGGCATGACCAAAAAGAGGTTTCTCTTCAACCTGTCCCGCTCAAGCTATGAAAAGCAGTGGGGCAGCGAGTATCAACGGCCCGGGATTCGAGGGCGGATGCTGTCGTGGGCACTGCGTCTGGTGCCAAAGTCCGGCCCGTTCAGGTCGCTGGCGTTTCGTGCACCTACGCCGCAGGTCGAGAAGATGTTCATGGATAGTTTTAATAAGACGATCGACAGCTACCGGGCCATGCTGCTAAATCAGGATGTCGGCAGCCTCAAACTGGTAAATCGGAATTTCGACACTGGCAAGCCGACCGTCGCAGGCACTTATCTCGGCGCGGATCTTGCATATGACAAACTTCTGGGCAAGCTTGCGGATAAACAGTTCGTAGGCGTATCTGCCGGGTTACGGGACAACATCCTCGCCTACTATGAGGGACGAGAGTCCCCTGAGGCGGACGCTTCAACGAAACATACTCCACAGCAGCTGGAAAAGGCCCGCGCAGACTGGGCGAAGACGATCGCCCAGGTCGAACAGCTGCGTGCGATACAACCCGAAGTCGTGACGGTACAGTGAAATTCGGCCGTGCCATCGGAGTGTTCGCAGCGTGTATCACCCTGACCTTCCGCACGGCCAGGGGGAAGCCGCTGCAATTACTGAGGAACATTGGAGAGGATCAGAAGCAAATATGGTCTTTCCCTGTGGCCGCAGCGAGCGGCCACAGGTGGAAGCCAGCTTTGGGTGTCATTGGTGCAACTGCGACGCTGATTGCGCTCGACCCGACCGTCACGACCATATTCATGCGACCGGGTTTTCAGGGCAATACTACAGTTCGCACGGCCAACCGGATTCTCAGCGCGGGTAATATGGCTCTCCTGATCAACGCCGTACCCCTGCTCGCCAGTGCCTGTGGCCTCGTTCAGAGTGGATCATACGCCAGCCGAACGGGGCAACTTGCCGGAGAGTCGGCTGCCAACGCGGAGATTGTTGCCATGGTGATGAAACACATCGATCGTCGCATGCGGCCAGTTGAAGCGGCCCCGACGGGCGACTTCAGGCGAACCTGGTTTCGGACCAGGAATCGCAATGTCGATGGCTCAGGCTGCTTTCCTTCAGGCCATACCGCATCGGCGTTTGCCGTTGCCACCGTATTTGCTGAGCGTTATAGCCGCCACCGCTGGGCATCCTTTACGGCATTCGGACTGGCGGGAATCGTAGGCGCCTCGCGCCTTACCAACCGGGCGCATTTTTTGTCCGACGTCTTTTTCGGAGCGGTTCTTGGCTACTCGATCAGTCACTTCGTCGTGGTACCGCGAGGAATGAAGGCCGCCGGTTGAAGTGACCGCAGGGAGTCACCTGACCGCATGTGGTTAGCTATGGTGGCGTGACGATCGTTGTATCCACGCTTCAAGCCGAATCGCCCGAGCACGTGCAACGTTTCGCTTTGCGGCGAGTCGCGTGCTCTTCTTCTCGCTGTCGTTGCAATTAGCGATGGCAACCCCAAACCGGGGAATTGAGAAAAAACATATGAACAAACTGGCAACAGCACTACTGATCGCGTGCGGTATTGTGTCCGCACAAACTCCCGCGCCGATGTATCGGGTCAGCGTGACAGCGCGCACCGTCAAAGCGATCAGTTATCAGCATCGAAGCGGAGAGACTAAGATCGATTTCAACGGCACTGCCCTCATGCCTGACGCCCATGGCTCCGCCAAGGTTGAAGGCAAGAAGGGTTATATCGCCATCGAGGCGGACTTTAGGGACATGCCGCCGGCGACACAATTCGGCGCGGAGTATCTGACTTACGTTCTCTGGGCAGTGACGCCGGACGGACGCACTTCCAATCTGGGCGAGATCCTACGCGACGGAAACAACGGCAAACTAAATGTGACAACCGAACTCCAGGAGTTTGGCCTCATCGTTACGGCTGAACCGTACTTCGCCGTGTCTCGTCCGAGCGATGTGGTGGCACTGGAGAACGAGGTGCGGCGCGATACGAATGGTGGAGTTGAGCCGATAGACGCCAAGTACGAGTTGTTCGAACGAGGCCAGTATTCGCATTTGGCGAACGTACTTGATTTACAGGTCAACGGCAAAGTGCCGCTAGAATTGTATGAAGCACGGAACGCTGTGCAAATTGCACGTTCCAGTGGAGCCGACAAATTCGCAACCGATACGTTCCGGAAATCCGAGAATGAATTGAAACAGGCGGATGGATATCAGAACAGCCGCGCAGGTTCAAAGCCTGTAACGATGTCGGCCCGCGAAGCCGTGCAGACTGCAGAGGATGCGCGCGCCATTGCGGTCAAGCGTCAGGATGATAATCTGCTGGCCGATGCGGCACAAGCGAGCGTAAACCGGGAGCTTGCGGCCAAACAGGGGCAGGCAGATGCCCGCTCAGAGACCGAACGCGTCACACGCGCCGCCGCGGATGCGAAGGCCGCTGCTCAGGCAGAGGCTGCTCGGCTGAAAAACCGGAACGATGCACAATCATTGGCTGCTCAAGCGGAAGCGGCCCGCCTGAAACAGGCTAACGACAGTCAGATGTTGGTTGCACGGAACGAAGCCGCCGGGCTGAAGGCCGATAACGACGCGCAAAGGGCGGCCGCGCAAAGCGAACTCGACCGGGTAGGGAATGAAAAGAACCGTCTGGAACAGGAGAAAGTGGATCTGCGCGCTCAGTTGCTGTTGCAGTTCAACACAATTCTGCAAACTCGCGATACGGCTCGCGGCTTGATTGTCAATATGTCGGACGTGCTTTTCGACACCGGCAAATTCACGTTGCGCCCCGAGGCCAGAGAAAAACTGGCGCGCGTGGCGGGCATCGTCGAAGGGCATCCCGGGCTGAAACTCGCGGTAGAGGGGTATACCGACAGCGTCGGCGGCGATAGCTATAATCAAACGCTTTCCGAAAATCGAGGCAGCTCTGTGAGGGATGACCTGATCCAGCAGGGAATGGCCTCCGATTCGGTCACCTCGACAGGTTTCGGCAAGGCCCAGCCAGTTGCTTCAAACGAGACGTCGGACGGTCGTCAGAGAAATCGGCGCGTGGAAATAGTGATCTCCGGCGACATCATCGGTACGGCGATCGGCGTGCCGCTTGCGGCTAAGTAATCCATCTATTAGAGGAGCGCGCGAGTCCGGCTCCAAAATCCGGACTCGCTGGCTTCGCCTCAGGCCAGACATTCAGCCAGTTTCAGGTCTTAACGAAAAGCTTTGACGAAGGCGTCCCCGAGATTAGGCATGTAGTGTGCCGCGAGGCACGGCCAGTTGACCAAATATCGCCCAGTGTCCCAACCCAAACTGCAAGAGGAGAAGAGAAGATGACCGAGAGAAACGCCGTGGTCGCTGTCTATGATACGCACGAAGGAGCGGAAGCCGCAGTTAAGGAGCTGCAGCGAGCGGGAGTCGACATGCGCAGCTTGTCAATCATCGGTAGGGACACCCACACCGACGAACAGGTAGTCGGCTACTACAACAACGGTGATCGGATGAAATTCTGGGGCAAGGCAGGTGCAATGTGGGGCGGATTCTGGGGGTTGTTGTTCGGTTCCGCCTTCTTCGCGATACCTGGCATCGGGCCCGTGCTCGTTGCGGGTCCGGTGGTGGCGTGGATTATTGGCGCCCTCGAAGGTGCGGTGGTCGTGGGAGGCGTGAGTGCTATAGGCGCCGGACTCTATGGAATGGGCATCCCGAAAGACAGTGTTGTGAACTACGAAACGGCGCTGAAGACCGACAAATTCCTGTTGTTGGTAAGCGGTTCCGCAAATGATGTGGAAAAGGCCAGGGATGTCATCGAAAAGACACGGCCTGCAAATGTTGCGGTGCACGCCGCGGAACTCGCGGCCGCTTCAAGATAGCAACCGGTTGTTTTTCTTCTAATCCGGAAAACGGTTTAACAAACGTCCTGGGAGGGCGAACACGGTGTTAATGAATGCTAAGCATCTGAAGGGTATGGCCATTCGCGCACTTGATGGCGAATTGGGAACTGTCGATCAGTTCTATTTCGACGACGAAACGTGGGCAATCCGATACTTCACTGTGGAGACTGGCGGGTGGCTGGACGGTCGCCAGGTACTAGTCTCCCCCTTCTCCGTCATTCATACGGATTGGCAGGAGCGACGACTGGACGTTGCCTTGACCAAAGAGCAGGTTGAAAACAGTCCCGACATCGACACCCACCAACCGGTATCGCGGCAGCACGAGGCAGAGTACCTGGGATATTACGGCTATCCGTACTACTGGGGCGGCCCGAATCTCTGGGGTCCCGCGTTCTCTCCAGCTGGATCGGAGATCCTGGCGGATGCGGCTGCGGAAGCACTGGCCGACAGGATCAGGAGAGAATCCACCGATTCGCACCTGCGAAGCGAGGAAGAGGTACAAGGCTATTTCATCGACTCTAGCGACGGTGAAATTGGTCATCTGGACGGCTTCGTCGTTGACGACGATATGTGGACCATTCGCTACATCGAAGTAGCTACACGAAACTGGTGGCCTGGCAAGAAGGTTCTCATGTCACCCGCCTGGATTGAGCGCGTGAGCTGGGCAAACTCCAAGGTCTATGTTGGCCTGTCGCGCGACGTCATCCAAAGCGGTCCTGAGTACATTGAGTCGATACCGGTCAGTCGCGACTACGAGAATCGACTCTACTTCCATTACGGTCTGCCGCCATACTGGCTGAACGAAGCCGAGCGTCAGGCTACGTTTTCCATGAGTCCGGTCTGACTTTAATGGCAGCTGAAGTGCTGTGACCGCCCCGGGGTTCGCCGTTGCGCCTCCAATCGTAGTCAGCAATAGTGACTGCTTCGAAATGCATCAACGGCGAATCACTTACCAGCGAAAGCTTCGGCTGTACGCGTGCACCATCAATTCCATGCTTACTCCTGAACAGGTAATTAATCCGCCGGAAACTTCGACCGAGACCATGAACGCCTTGGTTTACAAAGGCCCCGGCGAGCCATCCTGGCAGCCACACGCACGGCCGACGATTCAACATCCCGCTGACGCTATCGTTCGCGTCACTACTTCCACCATCTGCGGTTCGGACCTCCACATCCTCAAGGGTGACGTCCCCACGGCCGCGCCGGGCCGGATTCTTGGTCACGAAGGGGTTGGCGTCATTGATGAAGTGGGCGCAGCGGTATCCGCTTTTCACAAGGGCGACAGAGTTCTGATCTCGTGTATCACCACCTGCGGAAAATGTGATTTCTGCCGAAGGCAGATGTATTCTCATTGCCGCAACGGTGGCTGGATATTAGGCAATACCATTGACGGAACACAGGCAGAATTCGTCCGCATCCCGTATGCCGATACCGGTCTCTACATGCTCCCGCCGAATGCGAGCGAAGAAGCGGCAGTAATGCTGAGCGACATCCTGCCAACTGGATTTGAATGCGGGGTTCTTAATGGACGCGTCAAGCCTGGCGACACGGTTGCGATCGTAGGCGCGGGTCCGGTCGGCCTGGCTGCATTGATGACCGCTCGCTTTTATTCGCCATCCTCCATTATTTGCATCGACCTGGACGACAATCGCCTGAAGGTCGCAAGGGATTTCGGAGCGACAGCCCTGATCAACAGCTCCGATGGTAACGCCGTTCAGCGTGTCATGGAGATGACGCAGGGCGAGGGAGTCGATGTTGCGATTGAAGCCGTCGGAGTCCCTGCCACATTTGATATCTGTCAGGGAATTATTGCCGCCGGAGGTCATCTGGCGAATATTGGCGTGCACGGCAAGCCTGTCCTTCTGCATATGGAAAAGCTTTGGGATCGCAATGCCACACTGACCACGAGACTTGTAGATACAGTCACGACGCCGATGCTCATCAAGGCATTCGGGGCCGGAAGTCTCGAACCAGGCAAACTGGTGACGCACCGTTTTGCGATGAATGACATCCTCAAGGCGTATGACACGTTCGGAAACGCCGCGAAACACAGCGCCCTCAAAGTGATTCTGACAAATAACTGAACCGTAATGCTTGCGCCTTATAGTTCGTGCCGCGAACCCATAAGGTTCGCGGCACATACGACATGAGCGGAAGAATACCCTCATCGGCTGTGGGTTGCTACAGCTTTCGCAGCTGGTTTTGAAGCTTCTATGTTTCCGTCCGCCAGGCCGGCGCCAGTCAGCTGTTCGGATATCCACCACACTTCAAACTCGTTGACTCGGAGAACATTGCTTACCAGCAGGTCGTTCGTCCCGTCGTCACCATTTGCAGCCGCCGCGTGGGCTGCGTTGCGGGTTTCATCGATGATGAGCTCATGTGCCTGCAACAAGCGAAACAACTGCACAGTCACATCCTCCCGGCAACGGGGTGGGCGCGCCACAAGTGTCGTTTCCGCGACGTCCCCAGCCATAGCGATTGCGACTCCACCCAGAGTCTGAATGCGCTCGGCGATTGCGTCGACGAGTTCTGCCTGCTCGCCGAAGTGCTTGTCGAAGAGAAGATGTAGTTGATAGAACGTGGGTCCGGAGACCTGCCAGTGGTGTTTCTTATACAGATCACGCAGGGTCATTGTGTCAGCAAGAATCTGATTGAGGCTTTCGGCGTTGGCCAGGCGGACTTTGTGATCGAGTGATATTGGCCTGGATATCACCGTTCCATATTTCTGGATGATCGTACCGAGTCCATTTATGGTTGTAATTTTTGATTGTTCCTGTTTCATAGTGCTGCGTTTCTCCCGGCACGCCGGTGGCCATTCCGAGCCCACGCGGCGGTAGTCCCGCCTGCTACCATAAGCAACTTGCGAATCGGCCTCCACACTTCAACGTCTAAATCTCTGGAAGACGCGGCTCTCGAAGCCCATCGCCTCGGCGCCAACACTTTCCAGATTTTTTCAGCCAGTCCCCGCATGTGGCGCGCGTCGAAACCCGACACTGCCGCAATTGCACTCTTGCGGAAAGCGCGAGAGCGCCTGGACGTCTCCCCGCTGGTCATCCACACCAACTATCTGGTCAATCTTGCCTCGCTGGACCCGGATATTCGCGCGAAATCGGTGGTATCGTTCCGGGGCGAACTTGATCGCGCTAAGGCCCTTAGCGCCGACTATCTGGTTCTGCATCCCGGCAACTTTAAAGGCCAGACGCTTGAGCAGGGTCTCGCGGCGTTCGCATTGGGCCTCGCCGAATGCGCCACGGGATTCAGTGCCCCTGCACTCACGGTGCTTCTTGAAAACACGGTTGGCAGCGGGCACCAGATCGGTCGCCGTTTTGAAGAGCTGCGTATGATCCGCGATCTGGCCGCCCGAGAGACCGACCTTAACATCGCTTACTGCCTTGATACCTGCCATCTCTTTGCCGCAGGCTTCAACATTGCCGACCCAGCTGGTCTGGCGGAAACCGTAACCGCTGCAGACAGGATTCTCGGGCTCGACCAGGTCAAGGTCATCCACGCCAACGATTCTAAAGGCGCGCTCGGCTCTCATCTTGACCGGCATGAGAACATCGGCAAGGGCCACATCGGTGAAACTGGCTTTGCCCGCATTCTCACGCATCCGAAACTGCGCGAGAAACCTTTCATCCTCGAAACGCCTGTCGAATCTGACGAGGATGCCATTCGGGATATCGAAGCTCTCAAGCGCCTCAGCCTCGCCCGCCCCTGACGCCCGTTTGTAGTAGAGTATGTGCGTTATGCAAAGACGCGACTTTCTGGCCACTGCCGGCTTGACAACCGCCATGCTCGCCATGGCACAGGACAAACAGCAAGGTTCCGGGGAATCCGGCTTCACCTCTATTTTCGACGGCAAGACTCTGGCTGGATGGTCTGTCTGCGAGGGCCCTGAGTCTGCCTTTTACGTGGATGAGGGCGCCATCATAGTACACCCCAGCGCGGGATATCCGACATGGCTGCGCTCTGCCGAAAAATATGAAAACTTCGACTTTCGCGGCGAGTTTTTCGTCAAGGGCTGGACCGATTCCGGCATCTACATCCACGCGCCGGAACACGGCCGACCGATGTGGTGCGGGATGCAACTGCACATCTTTCACGAGCTGGATGCAAAACCCGCGCCGGAATCGATGGGCTCTATCTTTCCGCTGGTGCCGCCACTGAAAGTGAACGTGAAGAATCAGGG
Source organism: uncultured Acidobacteriia bacterium (assembly GCA_903825445.1). Lineage (GTDB taxonomy): Bacteria > Acidobacteriota > Terriglobia > Bryobacterales > Bryobacteraceae > BOG-234. The sequence continues at coordinate 5,931 of CAIKAS010000122.1, read as the reverse complement.
CGAGTGGAACACCTTCCGTATCGTGATGGATTGGCCGCGCCTGCAGGTCTGGACGAACGGCGAGATCGTACAGGATCTGAACGTGGAGACGGTACCCGAACTGGCGCAGCGACTGCGCAGCGGCTATCTCGGTTTCGAGTCACTTTCATATCCGATTCGGTTCCGTAACCTGCGCGTCATGGGCTTGCCTTCTACCGTGACGTGGAATCCACTGTACGAAAGCGCGGCGGATCTGGCGAAGTGGCACGTTTCCGACGGCAAGCCGCAGTTTGCGGCACTTGGCCCAGTGCTTTACAGCGACGGCGTCGGCCACATGGCAACCAACGAGAAGTTTCGCGATTTTGAATTGCAGATGTACGTGCGGCACGCGCTGCATCATAACGGCGGAGTGCTGTTCCGGACGTCGGGCCAGGGATCATCCGGTCGGCATTATGAGATCCAACTGCATGACGTGGAGGGCGCGCACTACCCGACGGGTTCGCTGTATTCCATCAAGCGCGGACTCTATCCGAGAATTGAGCACGATCAATGGTGGTTGCTGCAAATGCGGGTGAAAGACGCGGCGTGCCAAGTACGAATCAACGGCGAAACGGTGCTCGAATACGACCGGCTGGAAAACCTGGAAGAGGGCCCTATCGAGTTGCAGGCGCACGATCAGGGGCGATACACGGAATACAAGCAAATTCGGGTACGCCGGATCTAACGGCACTCCCTGAAGTCCGTGTTATTCTTCGTTATGATTCGTAACACAAGATTAGGCTTCCTTGTGGTTCTTTCGATCGCAGTTGCCCTTCTTGCACTCGCCCAACAGCCCGAGAGAGTCGACCTCAACGTTATCCATCGCATCAAAGTTGCCGAACTCGGTTCCGGGGGGCGCGGCGGATCGCCATCCAAAGTTATGGACACGCTCTGGAGCCTGACCGACCTGCATGGTCCCCGGCTCACGAACTCCCCGCAGTTCCGCGCGGCGGGCGAATGGGCCGTTGGCCAGTTGAAGGAATGGGGCCTCAGCAATGTGGCCCTTGAAAAGTGGTCCACGGCCGATCTCACGACCGGGCCCATTCCCGGCTGGCAGGCCACCGGTTATTCGGGTGCGATGGTGGAGCCCTCATGGATGCCGATCATTGGCGTGCCCGTCGCATGGACGAGCGGCACCAACGGCGTGATTACAGCTGAGGCCGCCTTTGCCCCGATTACGACCGCGACGGACTTTGAGAAATATCGTGGCAAGCTGAAAGGCAAGATCGTGATGACGACCGCGATGGTGAATCTGGACCTGCCTCTCACGCCTGCCGCTACGCGCTACACACCCGATCAGCTTACCGGCCTGGCCACTGAACTGCTCCCTTTACCAAGACCCTTCGGGGCCTCTGGCGCAACTTCGTCCAGCGGCGGCGCTACTCCGGCAATAACGGCAGCCGAGCGGCGCGAATTTGGAGAGAAGCAGCGCAAGTTTTTCGTTGATGAAGGCGTTCTGATGACACTCCAGGCGAGCGCCCGCAGCCAAACCGGCCTTGTCTTTGGCGGTGGCGCCGCCCGCACCGGCGACGTCACGCGCAATCTTCCACAGGTGAGCATCACAGCCGAAAACTATAACCGTATCGTCCGGCTCATTCAGCACAACGTTCCCGTAAAGCTGTCGTTTGACGTGAAGACCGAGTTCACTCCCGAAACCGACTCTTTCAACGTGATCGCCGAGATTCCGGGCGCGACGAAGCCGCAGGAAGTCGTCATGGTTGGCGGCCACTTCGACTCATGGCATTACGCGACGGGCGCGACCGACAACGCGGCTGGCAGCGCGGTTGCCATGGAAGTGATGCGCATCCTCAAGAGCCTGAATCTCAAGATGGACCGCACCGTGCGCCTCGCACTCTGGAGCGGAGAAGAGCAGGGTATCTACGGCTCGGCGGCCTATGTGAAGGCCCATTTCGCCGATCCAGCCGTGATGAAGCCCACCGCGGAGCACGCTAATCTCTCCGGCTATTTCAATATCGATAACGGGACTGGCCGCATCCGCGGCATATATCTTCAGGGCAATGAGATGATGCGCCCCGTGTTCGAACAGTGGTTCGCCGCGCTTAAAGACCTCACTCCGGGCGTCATCACCATTCGCAATACCACAGGCACGGATCACCTGTCCTTCGACGCCGTCGGCCTGCCGGGTTTTCAATTTGTGCAGGACCCCCTTGACTACGAGCCGCGCACGCATCACACCAACATGGATGTTTACGACCGTCTTCAGGCCGCCGACCTTGAACAGATGGCTATTGTAGAAGCCGTATTCGTCTACAACGCCGCTACGCGTCCAGACAAACTGCCGCGCAAGGAACTTCCCGAGCCGACTCCCCCTGAAGGTGGTCGCGGCCGTGGTGCCGCCACTGCAGTCCCGGCGGGCAATTAGTCCGCTAACGGCACCCGTGCCGCATCACAGAGCCACCCTTTTTCTAATCCGTGCACATCCGTGTGTATCCGCGGCCGTATGGATTTGCGAAACTGAAGATTCCCCCCAATGCCCGAAAAGACCTACGACCACAACGAGATCGAATTGAAATGGCACGAGCGATGGAAGGACGACTCGCTGTACAAAGCCGAAGAGAACTCTTCAAAGCCCAAGTATTATGTGCTCGAAATGCTGCCATACCCGAGCGGCGCGCTTCACATCGGCCACATTCGAAACTATTCGATCGGTGACGCCCTGGCGCGTTACATGTGGATGCGCGGCTACAACGTGCTGCACCCGATGGGCTGGGACGCGTTCGGTCTTCCCGCCGAAAACGCCGCGATGAAGAACCATCGCCCGCCGCGCGAATGGACGCTCGCCAACATCGAGAAGATGAAGCGCACGCACCGCCGCTTCGCGTTCTCCTACGACTGGGACCGCGAAGTTACTACGTGCGAGCCGGAATATTATCGCTGGAACCAGTGGTTCTTTCTGCGCATGCTCGAACGCGGTCTGGCTTATCGCAAGAAAGCCCTGGTCAACTGGTGCAGCGAATGCGCCACGGTGCTGGCCAACGAACAGGTTGTAGACGGCTGCTGCTGGCGCCACGAAGGCACGCCCGTGGAACAGCGCGCGCTTGAACAGTGGTTCCTGCGCACCACGGCTTACGCCGACGCGCTGCTGAACGACATTAGCCAGCTGGAAGGCAACTGGCCGGAGCGCGTGCTCACGATGCAGCGCAACTGGATTGGCCGGAGCGAAGGTGCGGAAGTCGATTTCACTATCGATGGCTACGGTTCCGTGCGTGTCTTCACCACGCGCATCGACACGATCTACGGTGCAACTTGCCTGATCCTCGCGCCGGAACACGAGATTGTGCGTACGATGGCGAGTGCAGAAGCGAAAGCGCACGCAAAGAATATGATCGACGCACGCGCGTCGCAGGGTCCGGGCGATGTCCTGAAGGAAGGTTGCAACACGGGCCTTACGGCGATCAATCGCTTCAGTGGCGAACGTATTCCGGTATGGATCGGTAACTTCGTCCTGATGGGCTACGGGACGGGCGCGATCATGGCCGTTCCGGCACACGACGAGCGCGATTTCGAATTTTGCAAGAAGTACGGCATAACAGTGCGGCCTGTCATCCGGCCCGTTGACGGTGTGCTGGCTGAAACCAACACCATGACAGAGGCCTTTGGGGACTATGGCGTAGTGGAGAATTCCGGTGAGTACAGCGGCATGCCGAGTGCGCAGGCCCGCAAGGAAATGGCTGGCCACGCCGAGCGCGAGAACTTCGGCAAAGCCGCCGTTACGTTCCGGATCAAGGATTGGGGCGTCTCGCGCCAGCGTTATTGGGGCACGCCGATTCCCGTTATCCACTGCGCGAAATGCGGCGTGGTTCCCGTGCCGGACGATCAGCTCCCGGTGCTGCTGCCACAGCAGATTCAGATTACGGGCAAGGGCCGCTCGCCGCTCGATGAAGTCCCCGAGTTCGTCAACGTGAATTGCCCGAAGTGCGGCGAACCTGCGCGGCGCGAAACGGACACGATGGATACGTTCGTCGATTCCAGCTGGTACTTCTATCGTTACTGCGATCCGAAAAATTCCTATGCGCCGTACGATTCGAAGAAGATCGACTACTGGTTCCCTATCGATCAGTACATTGGCGGGGTGGAACACGCGATCCTGCACCTGATCTACTCGCGCTTTTGGACGAAAGTTATGCGCGATATCGGCCTGATCACCAACGACGAGCCGGTGAAGAAGCTTTTCACACAGGGGATGGTCATTCGCAACGGACAGAAGATGTCGAAGTCCGTGGGTAACGTGGTTCCGGCCGACGATGTGGCAGATAAGCACGGCGCCGATTCCGCGCGCCTGTTCGCACTCTTCGCAGCCCCGCCGGAAAAAGATGTCGACTGGATCGATGCCGGCGTGGATGGCGTTTACCGTTTCCTGGGCCGCGTTTACCGTTATGTGACGCGCAATGTCGAGGCAGCAGGCGGCGATGGCTCGGCCGATAAAGATGTTCTTCGCAAGGCGCACCAGACGCTGCAGCGAATCACGGAAGATTTCGACACGCGCTGGCACTTCAATACTTCCATCGCGCTGATGATGGAGTTCGTCAACATGCTTTACGCCGAGGAACCGCGCATCTCGGCGACGGCGATGCGGCAAGTCAGTGAGATCCTGGTGCTGATGCTCTCGCCGTTCGCGCCATACGTGACGCAGGAGCTATGGGAAGAGATGGGCGGCACCGGGCCGGTCATCAAACAGCCGTGGCCGAAGTTCGATCCCGAACTCGCCCGCGCGACTGATGTGGAGATTCCCGTGCAGATCAACGGCAAACTACGCACGCGCATCAGCGTGCCCGTGGGCCTGGATAAGATGGCGCTCGAAAACGCCGCCCGCACGGATGAAAAGGTGCAGGGACTGCTGGTGGGGTCGGTGGTGATGAAGGTCATCGCGGTGCCGGAAAAGTTAATCAACTTCGTCATCAAAGGTAGCTGAGGTCTATGAAACTGAAACATGGCACGATCGCGATCGGCTTATTACTCTGCGCAATCCCTGCCTTCGCTGCCGATCCCTTCTTTTTTGTTCAGGCCTCGGACACTCAGTTCGGCATGTTCACGGCGGACAAAGATTTCACCCAGGAAACCGCCAACTGGACGTTCGCTGTCGCCAATATCAACCGCCTTCACCCCGCGTTTGTCGTCGTCACCGGCGATCTGGTCAACAAGGGCGGCGATGCGGACCAAATCGCGGAATACAAGCGCATCAACAAGGGCCTCGATCCAGCCATTCATCTCTACAGCGTCGCTGGTAATCATGATGTGGGTAATGAGCCGACGCCTGAATCGATTGCGGCATATCGGAAGAACATCGGCCCCGATTATTACTCGTTCCGTGAAGGGCCGGTGTATGGGATCGTGCTGAATTCCAGTTATTTCAAAGCGCCGGGCAAAGTGCAGGCCGAGGCGGCGAAACAGGAAGCCTGGCTCGCGGATGAACTGCAAAAGTCAACTGCGGCTGGTGTGGTGCCGATCATCTTCCTCCATATCCCGCTGTTTCTGGAGAAGCCGGATGAACCCGAGGTATACTCCAACACGCCTCTCGAGACACGGCAACGAATTCTCGCGCTGTTGCACCGCTATCACGTGCGGTATGTTTTCGCGGGCCATCTGCACAAGAATTCGTATGGCAAAGACGGCGAGCTCGAAATGATCACGACCAGCGCGGAAGGCATGCCGCTGGGCCCGGATCCATCGGGCTTCCGGATCGTCGAAGTCAAAGGAAGTGCGCTCGAGTACAAGTACTTCTCGTTTGGAACGCTGCCCTCGAAGTACCCCATCGACCCGCCGAAGTAGTATGCTGAGACCCATGCGACGGCTTCTGATTCTGGCGTGCGTTCTGGCAACGGCAGGCTTTGCCGCGCAGCCGGTCATTTTCGATACCGACATGGGCAATGACGTGGATGACGCGCTCGCGCT
>CAIKAS010000121.1 GCA_903825445.1 uncultured Acidobacteriia bacterium | reverse complement strand
GATCGGAGCCCGCCTGGTCACAGAACGCGAACGAGCCTGCGACGAAGAAGTCCTCTCACTCGGTAACCAGCCCGACATCTACGCCGACGCCATCCTCAACGTCTGCAAACTCTATACCGAATCCCCGCTAGCCTGCGTCTCCGGAGTCTCCGGCGCCGGCATCAGGCAAAGAATCGAGGCAATCATGTCGAATCGCAAATTACAGGGACTGAACGGCGCAAAGAAGCTACTGCTCGCCACCGCGGGAGTCGCAGCTCTGGGTGGTCCGATAGCCATCGGCTTACTGATTGGTGTAGGCAACATACCTGTTATCCACGCACAGCCGCCAGTGCCCACTCCGCCACTGCCGATTCAAACGGCGCAGACGCAGACTACGCCAACCCCAATCGCGTCGCGGCCACCTGCCGCCAGGCCAAAATTCGACGTGGTTTCAGTCAGGCGCTGCATGCCCGGAGACGAACTCACCGGTCCTCCCGGGGGCAGAGGTGGTGGCGGCGGAGGCCGCGGACCGCGATACTCGCCCGGCAGGCTCAGAATGCAGTGCCTGTCGGTCGATGACATGATCTCGATCGCGTACCTCGGCCTCCTCGGAGATGGCCTTCTCAACTCTCGGGTTATGCCTTTCGACTCTGAGCACAGGTGGCTCAGGAACGCACCCCCATGGGCGAAGTCGGACTGGTACACGATCGATGCGGAAACGGATGATCCGGCAGCGAACAGGCCCAACCCACCCGGGCGGCGGCGTGACTACGAGAACGTAATGGAGCAAATGCTTCAGGTAGTTCTGGAAGACCGTTTTCACCTGAAGATCCACCGCGATACCGAAGAAGTCCCGATGTACAACCTGACCGTGGCAAAAGGCGGCCTCAAATTGAAGCCGATGGAAGCGGGCGGCTGCACGGAGAGTGATCCTTCGAAAGTTGTCGGGACTTCCGAAATGTTTCCGCCAGGACAGAAGCCACTGTGTACCAGTTGGATGCACATGAACGGTCCGGATTGGGCGTTAGACTCAGCCGGGCAGCCTCTGAGCAACCTCGCCAACTGGCTTTCCACGACCTTAAATCGCCACGTTTTTGATAAGACCGGGGTCAGCGATTTGTTTATCGTCCATCTGCAGTTTGCACACGACGAAACCACGCCCGGAAGTCTTCCCCAGGAGTTGATGGAAAGAGCCCACCCTCATTCCGACCTCGCTTCAGGCCCGTCAATCTTCTCGGTGCTCGAAGGCCTCGGTCTGAAGCTGGAGCCGACCAAAGGTCCGCAAGGCTACATGGTTGTCGATCACGTAGAGCGCCCCTCGGAGAACTAATCATGAACGAGTCATTGAGCACCCACCTCTGGCAATCGACCTTCTTCGCCGTCGCAGTGGGCCTGCTGATTCTCGCGTTCCGTAAGAACCGCGCCCAGGTCCGCTACTGGCTGTGGCTAAGCGCATCGCTCAAATTCCTGCTCCCGTTCGCATTGCTGATGAGTGTCGGGAACGATCTCCAGGTGAGGATGCCCGTTGCTCGCCAAATCGCGGCGCCCGTAATTTCATACGCCGTGGAACAATTCGGCGAGCCGATGGTATCGGAAGCCCCACCGTCACCGCCTCCGACGCATTGGATTCCGCAAACGCTCTTCGCAGTCTGGCTGTCCGGATTTCTTGTGATTTCGTTAGTCCGACTTCGCAATTGGCTCCACCTCCGCACAGTAATTCGCGAGAGCCGCATGTGGGCCAAATCAAAGATTGGCCTGTCAATCGGCCCACCAACCCTGAGAGTGCGCGAATCCACCGGCCTGCTCGAACCCGGCGTAGTAGGCCTCTTCCGCCCAACCCTCCTCCTGCCCCAGGGAATCGAAAACCGCCTGACGCCCTCCGAACTCCAGGCAGTCATAGCCCACGAACTCTGCCACATCCGCCGCCGCGACAATCTCTTCGCCGCCGTTCACATGCTCGTCGAAGCAATCTTCTGGTTCCACCCCTTAGTCTGGTGGATCGGAGCCCGCCTG
>CAIKAS010000120.1 GCA_903825445.1 uncultured Acidobacteriia bacterium | reverse complement strand
TGTGTCGCGCCAGCCGCCGACGTAAACCCCGCGCCTGGCCGCAATCAATCCTGTGGCCCGAATATCTTCGGGATTTGCCCAACGCGCCGAGCCATGAATGTCCTCCGCGTTCTCCGACAACTTCTGCGCACGCCGGTTCGCCAAAAGAAAGAATGCGATGGCGGTAACCACGGAACCGCCGAAAGCGATCATCTCGCCGTGGAAGAGCTGTTCCCGAATCCACGGCTCGCGAGACGTGCAATACCGCCAGCCCCAGGCGATCCATTCGAAAGGCTGGTACACCGCGATGGCGCCGGATCGGAGGAGCGGAGCGCCCAACGCCGGCGAAAATCGGAATTCCTTCGCGATGTACTCGGTCGCGATAAAACTGGACAGGGTGATCAGCAGAAATCCAAGAACCGTTGATCGCCAGTCGTACGAACCGAGAAATCCCGGATCGCTCGGCCGGCGATACATCGTGGTTTGTTTGTTCATGCGTTTGCCTCCGATCCGGATATTTCGCGACGTCTCTCGGCTGTCACCGCTCCATGGCCTGAGTTGTGCTGCGCTCGCGCACCTCGCGAACAGCCGCGTGGGAGTTGTTGTAGGTGATCGACAGCTTCTGTCCCGTGCGCGCCTCCCCATCGAGGAGATTCTTTGGATGCGCTATGGCTGATCTTTTGGAGATTTGCTGCACTACGTAGTCGGCCGTCTCCCCGATGACCAACCCGCGGTAGATGCCGCCGTCGGTGACAGCAAGGCTCGTCCGCGCATCGTTCCCCAGTTGCTCGCGGACAAGCTCTTCGGCGGCATAGAGTAATTTCTCCGCACCATTGCGCGGCGGTTGCTTTGAAGCTTCCAACCCGTTCGTCGCGGTGACTTGCGTCGCGGGATCAAGCGCCACCGGGTAATCGGCTCCGGCCAGATTGTCATGGATTCTCAGCGTGCCGTCCTGCGAGCGGAAACGGCTAACGGTCTCACCCGACTCATGCACTGCGGGTTCAGGGCTCGGAGCGGTTAAGTCCGGTTCGGATTCCAGATCCGACTGGATTCGAGCGGCTTCCTGCTCCAGTACCGCAGCCGGGGTCTCGGGTGAAGCGACCATCGACTGAGCAAAGGACTTGTCGCGCTCCAGCGCCAGAAGAAATTCGGTCGCCCGCGATGCATCATATGCGGCGCGGAAGATTTCGTTCTTGTCGTCGCGGAGCGCCTTGATCCAGGAGCTCACGTACGAGGCATGCTGCCCCGGATCGTGCGGGATTCCACGCTCGGCAGCGAGAAACAGGCTCGCCAGTTCGGCGCGCAGTTCCTCGCGCGCGTAATTCTGATCGCCAAAACGGTAGGACTCGTTCAGGGTCTGCCGATTCAACCGGTCGGGGTGACCGGTCCAGTGCGCCAGTTCGTGGAGTGCGGTGCCGTAATAACCCGGCGCGTTGTGGAACGACTCCCGAAGGGGAAGGTGAATGGAGTCCGTGGAACGCGAATAGAAGGCGCGGTCAGCCTGATCGTGTGTGATCTGCGCGCCCGAGTTCCGAAGGATTTGCTCGCCAGTTTCGACGGCAGCGAATTCGGAATGAGCTTTCGGCTCCAGCGGGGGAATTCGATCGATCTGTTTGGCGTTGAATACGGTGTAGACGCGATGGACAAATCGGGATTCGCTGTGCCGCCCGGTCTCCTCGCGGTCCGAGCCTTCACCGGCGGCGAGCGTCTTGCCATCTTTGTCTTCGGTGCGTTTCTCCCAAAATTCGATCTGTGTTCCTTTTTCGCCGCCTCGAATTTGGCAGTCGTTGGCAGCTGCCTGTTTGTAGGTCATCCAGCGGGGGTCGTCATATCCTTTGCGGATCGCCGACGCCATCAGGTAGATGGCATTACCGCCACGATATGGATTGTTTGAAGTGGGATTGAACGGGACGGCCAGGTTGCCGACCGTCGCCGCATCCCAGGGTTTCTGCCACGGGGCCACACCCTGCTGCAGCATTTGGATGATGGATTCGGTGACCTCCTTGCGGTAGTCGCGCCGTTCCTGGGTCTGATTGCCTGCGGGTTGAGGGCTGGCCATTGGTTCAGTCCTCCCTCTGGTTTGCCGCGATGGGTGCGCCGACTTCGGTGGCGAAATCGGTGTCGGGAAATTCGCTTTCGAAACCGGAGCCGGCGAGAACTTCGCCGCCGATTTCGGCCAAAACTACTTCAGCGTTCTCCAAGACTGTGTGTATCTGCATACGCTCCTTTCGTCTGCACCGACTCGGGTGCTACAGATAACGGCTCAGGATCGGTTTTTTGGACAAAATATTTTCGGGCATGGCCTGAGATCAAGAGGGGCGAGGCGGGTTTGTGGCACCCGAGGACCGTTTTCACTGCGGGAAGAGATCTCCTTACGCTTCGAACCCGGAGGGCCGGTCCAGATTGTTTCGGTCGTCGGAGGCAGACTTGACACATCACTCGGAACGCGATATATTGAACTCCGAGCTATGAAAGACGATCTGAATTCATTTCTGCCCCTTTCGCCTGCAGTGCTGCACATCTTCCTCGCTCTCGCCGGCGAAGACCGGCACGGCTACGCGATCATGCAGGAGATTGCCCGCCAATCGGAAGGCAGGTACAAGATGGGACCGGGCACTCTTTATGACAATCTCCAGAAGCTGCTCGAGCGAGGCTTTGTGGCGGAACAGCCGAGGAAGAGAGACGATGACGACGATCCGCGGCGACGCTATTACCGGCTGACTTCACCAGGTCGCCGCCTCCTTTCTACTGAAATCACCCGCCTCGAAAGCGTGGTCAGAGAAGCGAGGCTGCATCTGCAGCCATCCCAAGGCAGGGCCAGATGATGAGGCGCTTGTACCAATGGCTTGTCCTGATCCATCCTCCGCAATTCCGGCGGAGATTCGGCGATGAAATCGTCTGCATCTTCGACCAGGCAGGCGCCAAAGCGGCGTGGACACTGCTGGTTGACGCAATCGTTTCCCTGTTGCGGCAATGGGCCCTCCGTTCGGAGTTTCCGATAATTCTGGCAGCGCTTCTGGGTGCGGCGCTTCAGATGACTTTGAGCGGTTTCGTCTGGCTTGGGGCAACTCATTGGACTACAGCCAATTCGTTTGCAAGGGAAACGGAAACGCAGGCACCGCAGGAGGCGGGGGTGTTCCTACTGCTCCTCGCGGGCGTGATAGTCGCTTTTGTGTTCGGCGGGACGGTGCTGGCGGTCTGGTGCATTCGCTTCTGTGCCCGCAGGCCGGGGAAAGCGACGGTCCGCGCCTCGTTAATAGTGCTGGCTTTGGCGATATGTCTCTGGACGGGTCCGTTGGTACAAGCGCAATCGGCAGCGGCACGGCCTGCGTTCGAGGTTGCCACTGTGAAGCCGAATCCGAACTGCGCGGGCGGGCGAGGAGGAGGTGGT
>CAIKAS010000119.1 GCA_903825445.1 uncultured Acidobacteriia bacterium | reverse complement strand
GTCGCGATCATCCGGTACGATCTGCGCACTCAGATAGTCTGCGACTTTACGAATGATCGCAATGTTCTCCAGCAGGCGCTGCGCAGCTTCACGTTTCCGGATTTTTCAGAAGCGAACGTTTTCGACGCCCTGACCGACACTGCGGACCGCATGTCGAATATCGAAGGGCGTAAGGCGATCCTGGCTCTGACTTCCGGCGTTGACACGTTCAGCAAGATCACCTTCGATCAAACCCGGCGCAAGTTGCAGGATTCCGGTGTGCCCATTTACTCGATCGGTTTGCAGCAGATGATGAATCCGGGCGCAATGGCGGGCCTGACCCAGGTGCAGGCCGATAACGAAATGAAAACTTTCGCGAAAGAGACGGGCGGGCAGGCGTTTTTCCCGCGTTGGGCGGCTGAACTGCCCGATGCGTTCGCGGCGTTGCAAAGCACTATGCGAAGCCAATACACGCTGGCCTATGCTCCATCCAATCAGGAGAAAGACGGCAAGTACCGCAAGATCGCCGTGCAGCTCATTGATCCGGCCACCAACCAGCCGCTCGTGATGAAGGACGAGAAGGGTAAACCAATTAAGTACACCATTGTTGCCAAGTCTGGCTACAAGGCTCCGAGACCGATTGAGTAATTTTGATGTGCCGCTTACGTCGCTGTGTTCGCGATAAATTACCGCCAGTCTTGCCCGAAGTCAAGAACTGAATTTCCTTCGCTTTCAAGCGGATAAAAAACTGTTGACAGTCGTGTCACAGGTCTGTTAACTTCAACCGTTCCCTTCATGAAATCTGACTCTGTTTCTTCTGCTGCAATTCTACTTGTCGACGACAATCCAAACGGGCTGACGGCGCGCCGCCTCATCCTCGAGGCGGACGGGTTCACGGTCACCACCAGCAGCAATGCGGAAGAGGCCTGGGAGTTATTTAAGCGGTCCCGTTTCGACGTTGTCGTGACGGACTATCGTCTTCATGGGATGAACGGCGGCGATCTGATCCGGCTCATCCGCTCTTCCGACTCGCCGGCACGGATTATTTTGCTCTCGGGCTTCATCGGCGTCCTGGGGCTGAATCAGGAAAATACCGGCGCCGACGAACTGATCCTCAAGAGCAACAAGGAAGTCACGGAGTTGTTACGCGCAGTGCGAAAACTGGCGCATCAGGCACCCCGCCGGCGCCCGCCCGCTCCGGAGAGCGGCAGTGCAACGGCGAAAACTACCCGAGCCAAACTTGTCTCCAGAAAGTCGGCGGGCAACCGCTGATGTCCGTCCGGGACTGGTCGAACTCTATCGGCCGGCCTTCCGGTTTTGTCCCGCTCGGACTCGTCGTTTTCCTGGCCGTGTTCGGTCTCACTCCCGTTTCCGCGGCTACCCGCAAACATGCGCCAAAAAGCGCCACAGCGAAACCGTCAGTGCCGGTATCGCCGGAGGTTGCGGTCTCGCGCTGGATGGCCTCGCTGACGCTGCGCGAGAAAATTGCGCAACTGGTGATTATTCCTTTTAATGGACGCCCGTTGCGTCCCCGCGATGCGAAGAAGTTCAACAACCTGGTGGCAAGAGAGCACGTCGGCGGACTCATCCTGGTCAATCTGGCGAATGGTCGTGTTGTTGCCAGGGCAGATCCTATGCAGACCGCCAGCTTTATCAATCGCATGCAGAAGCTCGCGAAGGTGCCGCTGATCGTGGCGGGCGATTTCGAGCGCGGCGCTTCCATGCGAATCGAGGCGACAACTATCTTTCCTCACGCCATGGCCTTCACCGCATCGGGGGATCCCGAGGAAGCGCGCGTGGAGGGCGAAATTACGGCGAAGGAATCCCGGGCTATGGGCTTCCAGTGGCTGTTCTTTCCTGACGCCGATGTCAACAACAACCCCGACAATCCCATCATTAATATTCGCTCCTACGGCGAAGATCCCGCGAAGGTGTCTCAGTTCGTCAGTGCGTTCATCGATGGTGCCCACGCGGATCCCAGATATCGGGTTTTGGTAACAGCCAAGCACTTCCCCGGTCACGGGGACACATCCACAGATACGCACATGAATCTGGCGACGATTCCGGCCGATCGGCCCCGTCTGGAGTCGCTGGAGTGGGCTCCGTTCCGTGCGGCGATCAAGAGCGGTGTCGATTCCATCATGACCGCTCACATTGCGGTGCCGGCACTGGACGATCCCGGTTTGCCCGCCACTCTCTCCCCGAAGATTCTGACTGGTATTCTGCGGGAGGAAATGGGCTTCAATGGCCTGATCGTAACCGACGCGCTCGATATGGGTGGCATCGCGCACGGGTTTACGGTCGGCGATGCCGCCGTGCGCGCACTGGAAGCCGGTGCCGACGTCCTGCTGATGCCCGCCGATCCGAAGCTGGCGATCGATGCCGTGGCTGCGGCCGTAAAGAGCGGTCGCATCTCCACGAAGCGCATCGACGACAGCGTGATGCGTATTCTGACAGCCAAGGCCAGCGTTGGACTCGCCAATGCCAGGCTGGCCGACTTGACCCAGCTGGAGAAATTAGTCGATACCCCGGGCAGCAATGCCGCCGCACAGAAGATCGCAGACCGTTCCGTTACCTTGGTGCGGAATACGGGCGACATTCTGCCGTTAAAGAATCCGAGCTTCACGGTGTTCTACACCATGGTCGAAGGCCCGGCGTCGGTAGAAGGCGTGGCGTTCGCCGCCGAAGTCCGTAAACGGTGGCCGCAGGCAATCGTCATACGCGCCGATTCCACCATGTCGGAGTCCCAGCTCAGCGAACTCTTGCAGCGTGGCGCCGGGGCAGGGCAATTCGTGATTGCAGCCTTTGCTTCCGTGGCGGCGAATCGAGGCAGCGCCGGAATGGGCGGAGCGTTGCCGAAGCTGGTGCTGGATCTGCTCGCCACGAAGAAGCCCGTGGCATTCGTTGCGATGGGTAATCCATATCTGCTGCGTAACTTTCCCGATGTTGCGGCGTATGTCGCGACTTACAGCACCGTTCCTCCGTCTGAAGTGGCTGCGGTGAAAGCGATGTTTGGGGAAATCCCAGTGGATGGAAAGCTGCCCGTCTCCATTCCCGGATTTTCCCGCGTGGGCGACGGTATCACTGCACCCGCAAGTGCGCGCTGCTGCGGCGCGACTCCTCGCTAATCGCTTTAGCTTAGCCAAGTCAGGGGGTAGGACGTCGGCATGTGGCCACCATAAACAATATCCCCTTTTGCTGTGAGCCCCGGTTGCAGCACCATCTGCCTCACAATCTCCGGAATCATCACCATCCCCACATACTTGCCCAGGCATTCGTGAGCGCCAAAACCAAACGTGAAGTAGTGATACCAGTTCCGTCCGGCGCGGAACTCGTCGGGGGCCTCGAACGCCCTGTCGTCGAACATCGCAGATTGCGTCAGTGCCAGAACGTTCGTCAACGCAGGAATCGTCGTTTCGCGGCCGGTCCCCTGAGCGATTGTGTATTCGCGGGAAGTCTGCCGGAACATGTAAGGAGAAATTGGAACAAAGCGCAGCGCCTCCCAGACGATCGCGTCGAACTGCGCCGGATCCGGCACCCCTGCCGCATTCTTCGCTTTCTCAAAGATATCGGGATGTTGCAACAGATACTGTATCGTCTGCACGGAAGCCTGTGCTGTTGTCTCGATCGTGCCAATCAGCAGGCCGCCCGCGTTAACGCCCGCCCGCTGCAAATCGAAATCGACCTCGGACGGAAATCTGGTCCGCATCATGCGGCTCACAATGTCGTCAGGCAGCCGATCCTCCTTCCGCGCGATGAAGTTCCAAAGCTTCCGCAAAGGCGCTGTCAGGAACTCAAACTTCACAGCCACCGCCTTTGTGAGCGTCAGCGCTGCAATGTATTCTCCAAGTTTCTTGCCGGAGGCCACATGGCTATCCTCAATCTGTTTCCGTTCTTCCGGCGTCGCAATATCGAATGGCTGGTTATAAAACGTATCCACCTGTGCCCAATACGACCACTCCATCAGGTCCTTGCGGTGCATCCCGATCAGGCCAAAATAGTCGCGAACAATCGTCGCCGGAATCAATCGACAGTACTCGTCGACGGCATCGATCTTTCCTCCTGCCTTCGCAAGGATGGACGCCGCAGTCTTGGTTACCATCTTGCGTACTAACGGCATGTCGTCTCGGTTCAGCAACCCCTGCATGATCGATTTCTCGCGGTAGTGCAGCGCATCGTCGTCGTGCATCATCAGGTAGCTGTTGGCCATTTTCGGGGCGTAGAGCGCCACGGTGAAGATCGCCGGCATGCTCAGCATCTCCACAACATCCTCGTATAACGCGACGAGTGTGCACTCCTGAAGGACCAGAATCGGACGATTGGCGCGCAGTTCTTTGAAGAAGCCCAATGGGTCGTCCGCCATGATTTGCCGGACGAGTTGCAGCTTTGTCTTCTCCGGTTCGTGATCGATCCGCTGCAGGTATGTGTAGGGTGCGGGTGTCATCGCGATCTCCTTTTGAGTCAGAGTATCTTCAGATACTCAACCAGATCCAGTCGGTCCTGTTCCGAAAAACCACTAGATCCGTAGTCATGGCCGGCATTGCTGTTGCCGGCAGCGACGTGTCGAAGACGAATCCGGTATAGCCGCTGCTCTTAAACCCGACGTGCACCGGATCGAACTCCCTGCTGCCGACTGTAAACTTCGTCGGACGTTGGGACGGAGGCAGCAGCAGATCGTATAACGTCGGCACTGAGCCATTGTGAAGATAAGGCGCCGTGGCCCAGATTCCGTCGAGTGGGCGGCTCTTGTAAGCGAGCAGGGAGCTGAACGGAGTCATCGGGGTGTCCGGCAGATAATTCCCCTGCTTCGCTGAGGCCTTGACAGGATTGCCATGGATGCCCCGGATCAGGTCCACCGCCCAGTCCGCCCACCTGGTAAAGAACCATTTATCGGGGTCGGGCGTCGCGACCACATTCTCTGTCGCCTTGATCAACAGCGTGGCAACGGGCATCTTTTCCGTCAGCAGCAGACTGCCAACGTCGGTGCTGGCGTATTGGTCTCGCAGGATGCCGCTATAGCCCTGGTGTTGAACGCTGTTGTTCGCCATGGTCTGGTCCGTACCCGCGACGGAGAACTTTTCCATCTGCGCAACCACTCTCCGGCCGGGATCGGTGGTGTCCTTGATCACGGCATGGCAACTCAGGCAATGGTCGTTGTACAACTGCCTGCCCCGTGTCACTCGCTGCGAGTCGAACTCCGGGAGTAGCCCCAGTTTGTGTGCCTCCTCCCATTTCGGCGCCTGGAGCGTTTTGAGCCGGTCCTCGATCTGCCCCAGATTATGCCCCTTGGCGGAAGACTGGAATCTAATATCCTTCGGGCCTAGCCCAAGAAAACCAGTGAGCGGTGCTGGCATCCAGCGTTCGGTCGCCTCCCAGTCCAGCGTTGCGAAGACGCCGATCACCTCGCCTGTATTTCGCCCCAGCGGGCCCGCCCCCGCGTTAGCTCCGATGCCGTTCCACTGTACGAAATCGCTTTGCGGGATGTCCCACAGGAAGGGATAGCTCACCGGCGCGTTCGGCGAATTAAACATCCCTTTCCGAAGAGTGTCGAGCTTTGAGGTATCTGCTGCCAGTGTGTCCATCAGCGATTGCTCAACCGAGTCGCGGTCCTCGGCGCTCAACACCGTTTTGGAGGTCACTTTGGCCATCACAGTAGCCAGTTGGTCCGGACCCAGGACGGGAGTCAACAGATTCACCAGACCCTGCCGGCTCGTCACATGCTCCAGCACGCGGTTGTAAATGCGCCCGAATGCGTCGAGCCGGCCGTACCCGTACTCAAGCGGAGTATCTTTTTTCTGGATTGTGTAATAGCTTGCGTTGAAGAAATTGTATGCTTTGAGATGCAGCGCGTAGGTCTTCAGGTCGTCCAGGACCGCCTGATTACTGCGATAGTCGCAGTTCAACGACACGCTTTTTGTAAATGTGCACCGATCCCGCACTTTGCTCACAAAACGCGTCCTTTTGTTCGGGTCCGTGAGTGTCTTGTCCAGGGCGGCGGCAAGGCCGCTCATGAATCCGTCCATATCGGCCGCTGCTGGCCCTCCGTCGATCCGGATTCCGACGCCATTCACATTCACCTGGGACGAATGACATGCGGCGCAGGTGAACCCAACATAGGTCTTACCGCAATATTTCTCCTGCAACCCGAGAACACGCTTTCCGCAGTAGGTATCCGCCACCATCCCGACAGGAAGGCCATCGGGATCTCCGCCCGACGGATTTTGCGGCAGATAACGGTAGCGGTTCATGTTCTCCCGCGACGTAAACGGCTCTTCGGAGTCTGCTTGTTCAAGTGATACGAAAAAGTCGTAGGGTAAAAGATCGGAACCCTGCGTGGTGTTGTAGAACCAGAGGCTGTCCGTCGAATCCCACCCCTGGTTCAGGTAAACGACTTTTGAAAAACTGTCCCCAAAGACGTCTTTTGAAACCGTGGCGGCGTAACGATCGTCCCTGCCGCTGAGCGATCCGTTTTCGAGCGCCCCTACCCATGTGGTGGAGCGGACGAGGAGAAAAAGAACCAACAGCACAATGGCGGCCGCGATCAGTCGCCGGCCGTGGGATTCGATCTTATACAGCAAATAGACGACGAATTTCTGCATTGTCTGTCTCCCGCGCTGCGGAATGGATCGACGAACAGCTCATCCATCTCGCATTTGATAGACAATAACACAAAATTCCTGCCGGCAAGGGTGGCTTTATCGGAAAATCACCCTTTTCGTAGTTGCAGAATCAGCGACATCACTTTCTGCTCCAGCGTGTCGCGGGTTGCACGGAATGCCTCAATCGGCTGTCCGTAAGGGTCAACGATCTTCCAGACGATCAGATTGTTCGGTTGCTTGCCCGGCAGCGGGTAGTCCGACATATTGACGATCACATCCGCCATGCCGGCGTCCACCGGATCGTAGCGCCGCGAAACGTGCTTTGAGATGTCGATGTTCTTTTCGTGCATGGCCAAAATGCCGTTACGCGGCACATTTGGCACTGGAGCCAGCCCGCGACTCTCCGCCCGAAGCACGTCCTGCCCGTAACAATTGGCGAACCCTTCCGCCATGGGGCTCCGGCAAACGTTGCCGAGACACACAAAGACAACCCGTTTCAGATCTTGCTCAGGAATAATCGGTGTACCCTCGCGTCGTCGGTCAATTCCGGATGAAATGTGGCGACCATATGTCGTCCTTGTTCCACCAGTACCGGATCACCATCATAGCTGGCGAGCACGGTTACTGCCGGACCAACCCGCCGGATAATCGGCGCGCGGATGAAGACGGCCTCCACGTCCCCCTCCCCCGCGCGCCGCTGGAATTCGGCGCCCGGAGAAATACTTGCCACGCGACTGTCGATCTGGCGTCCGTAAGCATTTCGCTCTACAGTGAGATCCAGCGCCCCGAAACTCTGTTGGGAGGGGTTCAGGACTTCCGTCGCCAGCAGAATCGCGCCGGCGCAGGTGCCGAACACCGGTCTGGTCGCAACAAATTCCGCCAGCGGCTCGATCAGGTTCATCATGTTGAGCAGCTTGAGCATGGTGGTGCTTTCGCCGCCAGGAATCACCAGTCCCTGGACCGAGTTCAGTTGCCCGGCAGTCCGCACTTCTACCGCTTCACCGCCAGCCAGAGTTATGGCTTTTGCATGCGCGTCGAAGTCGCCCTGTAAAGCGAGCACTCCGACGCGCTTCCTGGTGACAGGCATCCCTACCACCCACGCGTCTGCATCAGTTCGCTTTCAGGCAGCTTCGCAATATCCAGGCCGGGCATCGCGAACCCGAGACCTTCGCTGGCTTCCAGCAGCTTCTGCGGGTCTTTGTAGTACGTGGTTGCCATGACGATGGCCTTGGCGCGCGCCGCAGGGTCGTCGCTCTTGAAGATTCCGGAGCCGACGAACACAGCTTCCGCTCCCAGATGCATCACCAGCGCGGCGTCGGCCGGAGTGGCGATTCCACCGGCAGAGAAGTTCGGCGTCGGAAGTTTACCGTGCTCCGCCACCCATTCCACCAATTCGAGCGGCGCCTGAAGCAGCTTTGCTTCGTGAACCAGTTCTTCCTTGCCAAGCACCGTCAGCTGGCGCATCTCTTTGACGATCGTGCGCATGTGCCGAACCGCTTCCACAATATTGCCGGACCCCGCTTCGCCCTTGGTCCGAATCATCGCCGCACCTTCCGCAATGCGCCGCAGCGCTTCGCCCAGATTGCGCGCACCGCAAACGAACGGCACTTTGAACTGGCGCTTATCGATGTGGTGTTCTTCGTCGGCAGGCGTCAGCACTTCGCTCTCGTCGATGTAATCGCAGCCCATGGCTTCCAGGATCTGGGCTTCGGTAAAGTGACCGATGCGAGCCTTCGCCATCACTGGAATCGTGACCGAGGCCATGATTTCGCGCATCATGCTGACGGCGGACATGCGCGCCACGCCACCATCCCTGCGGATATCGGATGGCACGCGCTCCAGTGCCATCACAGCGCACGCGCCCGCTTTCTCCGCGATCACGGCCTGTTCGGCGTTGACCACGTCCATAATCACGCCACCTTTGAGCATCTCGGCCAGCCCGACTTTCAACCGCCATTCTTCGTTGTGCAGCATAAATTTGTCTCCTGTTTGAGTTCCGAAAACTTCTAAACGAATGCCAGCGTCGGCCTGGACGCGTCGTCACGTGATCTTACAGCGCTGTTCACTACTTCGCCAAGGATTTCGATGCCGCGCTTGATTTCCGCCGGCGTCAGTCCGGCAAAGCTCAGACGCAGCCCGCTATCGAGCGAGCGCGATACGGAAAAATAACGGCCGGGAAGATAGTCCACACCGGCTTGCCGCGCCAGTCCGCGCAACGCGCCGGAATCCAGCCCGGCCGGCAAATCGATCCACATATTCATGCCGCCATCCGGCACGTGATAACGGCAGCCGGGAAGGTGCTCTGCGCAGGCCTGCTCCACTGCCCGCAGTTTCTCCCGGCCTGCCGCAATTACAGTGGCTTCGTGCCTGGCGAGCCTGCCCGATTCCGCGAACTGCAGCAGAAACGCCTGGGAGAGCTGATCCGTATGCAGGTCGGTCAGCTGTTTCAACTCCGCCGCGCGCGCGATCACGGGCTTTGGTGCAATGATCCAGCCCACGCGTACGCCTGGAAACGCGATTTTTGAAAAGCTGCCCAGCAAAATCACGTTCGTATCGAACGATTTCAGTTTGGGCAGGCCGCTGCCGGCATACACAAGCCCGCTGTAAATGTCGTTTTCGATCACAACTGCCCCGGCGTTGCGCGCCATAGCAGCTAGTGCAGACCGTGCCGCTGCCGGGACCGTGGCGCCGGTTGGATTTTGGAACGAGGGAGTAACCACAACCACTTTGGCGCCGGCATCCAGCGCCCTCCGTAGTGCGATCAGATCCACGCCATCACCGGTCACCGGCGCTCCCAGAAGCTCCGCGCCTGCGTCTAGAAACAGGTTTCGTAAACCGGGATACACCGGTTCCTCCATCGCGACCTTCGTCCCTGGTTGGGTCAGAGCCCGTCGCAGGATATCGACGGCCTGCTGGCATCCGTTCGTGATCAAAATGTCGTCGCCATCGGCCGCGAACCCCTGTTGCCTGGCGCGCGTGAGCAACCATGCCCGAAGCGGCCCATAACCGAGTGGCGAACCCAACTGCAACAGCGTTTGCAAACGCGGTCCCGCCAGGACCTCGCTGCAACATTCGCGAAATTCTTCCAGAGGAAAAAGCAACTCCGACGGACGGGAACTCGAGAAGTCGATGACGTTCGAAGCTGGCGAGCCACTGGAACTAAACATCGAAGGCGTGAGGGAACGTGCCCAGTTGATGTCCTGCGATTCCCCGGCCGGACGAGACGGCGCACCCAGCACAAAACTTCCCCGGCCCACTGCACCTTGTATAAGACCTTCAGATTCCAGCCATTCATACGCAGCTGAGACCGTAGTACGGTTCAGTCCAAGTTGGCCAGCCAATTCACGGGTTGGCGGGAGTCGATCCCCCCCTTGCAACTCGCCTGCGGTGATGAGTCGCTGCACGTAACTGCCTAATTGGCGGTAAAGCGGGACTTCCGACGTGCTATCCAATTCCGGCCGCAACTGCATATTGACAGGGTACCATCCATATTGGACTGTTGCAAGACCGTCCAATCGGTTTTTGGGGACGCGAAGCCATGAGGGAGTACGCGCCGGCGTGGTTAAACTCAGACGCTCGGCGCGACAACGTCAGCAGACCCTGAATCGTGCTGAATCCGCGTCCCGAAAAATAGTTCAAAATTCCGCTCTGGAAATCCGAAGAGTCCTTGAGGCTCAATGGGCTAAATGTCGGTGTTGCTGTAGACTGCAGCGCACAAGACGTCGGCAGTGAGATTGGCGGAGTCGCGAAAAGGCACACATGCAAGAGGAAGATAAGGAACTGATCCGTGAATTCCTGGTGGAGAGTTATGAAAACCTCGCGCGCCTGGACCAGGATCTCGTTGTGCTTGAGAAGAACCCGAAAGATGCGGCTCTGCTCGCAAGTATTTTCCGCACATTTCACACGATCAAGGGCACGTGCGGTTTTCTGGCGTTCTCAGCTCTGGAACGACTTACACACCACGCCGAGACCCTGCTGAGCCAGTTGCGCGACGGCAAGCGGGAACTCACTCCGTCTCTGGTATCTCTGGTCCTCGACACAGTAGACGCCACTCGAAAGGTACTGGCGCAGATTGAAGCCAGCGGAGAGGAAGGCCCGGACCACCTGGACGACTTGATCGCACGTTTGCACGCGGCGGCGCAGTTAGGTCCTGCGCCGGAGAAGCAGCCAGAGTCCGCTAAACCGTTATCCGCGTCAGCGGCTGCGCCACTACCTCCGTCTGCAAAACAACCTTCGGTTATCGTCTCTGAGAGCGTCGACGCGAGGGTACCTGACGAAGACGCAGCCAAGTCTTCACATGTCGCCGACGCGAACATTCGCGTTGGGGTAGGATTGCTCGACAAACTCATGGATTTGGTTGGGGAACTGGTGCTGACGCGCAATCGGATCCTCCAGTTCACCACAGAACGCGAGGACGCGGCACTTAATTCAGCGTCACAGCGTCTGAATCTGATCACAGCCGAACTGCAGGAAGGTGTCATGAAGACACGAATGCAGCCCATCGGCATGGTCTGGAACAAGTTGCCCCGCGTTGTTCGCGATATGGCTGTAGCGCTGCAGAAGCAGATTCATTTGGAAATGGATGGCGCCGAGACGGAACTTGACCGGACCATTATCGAGGCTATCAAAGATCCGCTCGTCCATCTGGTTCGAAACTCGTGCGATCACGGCATTGAATTGCCCGATGTCCGTATGCGTGCGGGGAAGTCGCCCCAGGGGAGACTCACTCTGCGTGCCTATCACGAAGGAGGTCAGGTCAATATTGAAATCGGCGACGACGGCGCGGGGATTGATGTCGCGCGTGTCAGACAAAAGGCGATTGAGAAAGGACTGCTTCGTCCCGAACAAGCTGAAAAGCTGACCGATCGTGAAACGCTGAACCTGATTTTTGAGCCCGGCTTCTCGACTGCGAAAGCCGTGACGAACCTGTCCGGGCGCGGCGTGGGCATGGATGTAGTAAAGTCCCACATTGAAAAAATCGGCGGCGGCGTCGATATCTTCAGTCGCCCAGGCGAAGGCGCCACGATCAAGCTCAAGATCCCGCTCACTCTGGCCATTATTCCGGGCCTCGTCATCACGAGCGGAGGCGAACGGTTCGTCATCCCTCAGGTCAGTTTGATCGAATTGATTGGGCTGGAGCGCGACTCCGATGAAAAGCAAATTGAGCACGTGCACGGAACGCCGGTGTATCGGCGGCGGGGGAGTCTGCTTCCAATTGCTTACCTGAACCAGGTGCTCGGTCTGAAGTCCGCTGAAACCGGGGCCGTCAATCTGGTGGTTCTTCAGGCTGAAGACCGGCAGTTTGGCCTCGTGGTGGACGGCATTAACGATACTCAGGAGATTGTTGTTAAGCCCCTGGGTAAGCAACTGAAGGGCCTCTCGCTTTATGCCGGATCAACCATTATGGGTGATGGCAGGGTGGCACTCATTCTGGACGTGCTCGGCGTCGGCAAGTGCTCCGGCGTGCTGACCGAACTGCATGAACAGACTCGGGCGGCAGCGGAACAAAAGACGCAGTCGGACGTGGAACTGCAACGGCTGCTTCTGTTCCGGTCTGGCTCCTTCGAACGGCTTGCCGTTCCACTCTCTTTGGTCGCCAGGCTCGAAGAATTTCCAGCAAGCTCCATCGAACATGCCAGCGGAAGCCAGGTAGTGCAATACAGGGATCGCATTCTCCCTTTGGTCCCTCTCGCCGATGTATTGGAATCCCGCATTATGGATCGAAGCGAGCAGGCAGATCCTCTGCAGGTGGTGGTATTTAACGATGGCGATCGCAGTGTTGGCATGGTGGTCGATCAAATTCTGGATGTTGTTGAAGAAGCGGCAGAGGCGAGGCAGCGATCCACGCGCAAGGGACTGCTTGGCTCGGCCGTGATTGGCAATCGGGTCACGGATTTTATCGATCTCCAATACGTCATGAATGCGACGAAGTATTGGCTTCAGGACGGCGGCGAATCTGTCAAAGGGAAACGTATCCTCGTTGCCGAGGCGTCGGCCTTTTCGCGCGGCCTGATCCGGAACGAACTGGACATGGCGGGCTATCGGGTACTCGAGGCGGGGAATCTCGATGAAGCAATTCGGGGTCTGGAGCAGCAATCGGTCGATGTCGTTGTAGCGGCGCTCGACCTCTCGCTTAACGGCGGTTCCGACCTGCTTGCAGCTATGCGCCAGCGTCCGGAGTGGGCTCGCATCCCGGTTCTCGCGTTGGCTAACTCTGGTGAGCAGACTCAGTCGGCAGCCTTCCGCACGGCGGGATTCCAGGATTGCCAGAGGAAGTTCGATCAGGAAGCTATGCTCCAATCCGTTTCGCGCCTTGCTTCGCACCTTGCTCCATGCGAACCCACCCCGGCCTGGGCGGGGGAAGGGAAATAGCCATGCGCAGCGAAACAACGACCTTGAGATCCGAACTGGCGCGGACTAGTGGCCAGTTCGCCACGTTCTTCGTGGCGGAACTGTTCTTGGGTGTGGATGTTCTCCGTGTGCAGGAAGTATTGCTCCCCCAGCAGATGACTCGCGTGCCCCAGGCACCGGACGTCATCGAGGGGCTGATCAATTTGCGCGGCCAGATAGTGGCCGCTATTGATATGCGACGCCGTCTTCGGCTGGCGCCGCGCGTCGGAGAGCAGACGTCCATTAATGTTGTGGTCCGAACCGAGGATGGCCCCGTGAGTTTGCTGGTGGACGAGATCGGTGACGTATTGGACGTAGACGCGGCTACCTGGGAACGCCCTCCGGACAATTTGAATCTCGCCAGCCGCGAACTAATTCGTGGCGTGCACAAGCTGAACGGGCGGCTTCTGCTGATTCTGGATGCCGAGCGGACTGTGGATCTTACCGTGGGGAGCGCACCGGGTGTCGCCCCGCAGACCGCCCTCAGAGGACCGCTGCCGGTCACTGGGCCTGAGCCGGCTCATTGCAGCTAAGAAATCTGGAGATATGAACATGACAAACAAGACGAACGGTAAATCGAACGGCACTTCGAATGCAGGCCGCAGCGCTAAAGGTGGCGGAGCCGCAGTGGCCGACTTGCCACGGGTCGCCGCGCCGGCTCGATACGCCGCTGTGCAGGTGAATTGGCCCTCGGCGGGTGCTGCCGATTCTATCGCCCGCCGGTACGGCATGGACGAACAGAGTCTCTCCGCGCGACGGCAATTCATTCGTCTCGGCCCGGGCGACGCCGCCCTGCTCGCAGATTTGGCGCCGTGGGCACAGAGTGTAGCGGCGGATATAGCCCGGGAGTTCTATGACTGGCAGTTTGACTTCCCCCCGACGCGCCAGTTTTTTGAATCGATAGCCGTTGGGAAGGGGATGCCCCTGGCCGCTCTGCGCAAGCACCTCGAAGCGGCCCAGACGGCGTATTTCACTGAGGTCTTCGCCGGTGCCTTGATCAATTGGGACAGCCGCTATTTCGAGAAACGTCTGCAGGTTGGCTCGGTGAGCGACAGATTCAATCTGCCGCTCAAGTGGCAAGTCGGCTCTTATGCGGAATTTCAGCGGCTGGTCGGGCAGTATCTGCGGAGGGATATCGCCGACGAAGACAGGGTACGGGAAATCGAGGCTGCGGTCGGCCGGGTTTGCAATCTTGACCTTCAGGCGATCGGCGATGCATTCATGCTCAACACTCTGGAGCAGATGCTCGTGGCTGCCGGAATTCGACTGGACGACGTGTGTTCAGCCGGAGACAAAGCCGAACAGGTTGGCGAAATCCGACAGGCGATCAACACGCAGCTGGACGGTTTCATCGAGGCGATGCAACATATGTCTGACCAGCACGACCGAGGGGACACCGATGTCACTATCGCACCGGAGAAACTTCTTGGTTCGTTTGCCGGTATGGCCTCGGCGGTGAATCACATGGTTCAGGGACACTTGGTCGTAACAAAGAAAGCCATGGCTTGCGTTTCCCAATTCGGCAAAGGCAATTTTGAAGCTGAACTCGAAAGGTTCCCCGGCAAAAAAGCCTTTATCAACGACACGGTTGAACAAGTCCGGACCAACCTGAGAGCTTTGATTTCCGACACGGACACACTGGGAAGGGCAGCAGCTGACGGGGAGCTTGGTACCCGTGCCGACGCCTCCAGACATCCCGGCGATTTCCGGAGGATTGTCGAGGGCATCAACCGGACCCTCGATACGGTCGTGGAACCCCTCAGAGTCACGGCGCAAAACGTGACGACGCTCGCTTCTTCCGCCGAAGAATTAACGGCCGTAAGCCAGCAGATGGCAAGCAACGCGGAAGAGACCGCGACTCAGGCGAACGTAGTGTCGGCTGCTTCCGAGGAGATCTCGAAAAACGTCGCCTCGGTGGCGTCCGCCTCCGAGCAGATGCAGGCATCGATCCGTGAGATTTCCAAGAATGCCAATGAATCCGCTCGTGTGGCCAAGAATGCCGTCAGCGTGGCGCACTCCACCAACGAAACGGTAAAAAGGCTGGGCGAATCGAGCCAGGAGATCGGCAACGTGATCAAGGTGATTACGTCCATCGCGCAGCAGACCAACCTGCTGGCACTCAACGCCACGATTGAAGCCGCTCGGGCAGGCGAGGCGGGTAAGGGCTTCGCAGTTGTCGCCAACGAAGTAAAGGAACTCGCCAAGCAGACAGCCAAAGCCACTGAGGATATCGGCCGTAAGATCGACGCAATTCAGGGCGATACCAAAGGCGCCGTCAAGGCTATCGAGGAGATTGGAACCATTATTACCCAGATCAACGACATCTCCAACAGCATCGCCTCTGCGGTGGAAGAACAGACTGTGACGACTAATGAAATCGGCCGCAGCGTGGGCGAGGCCTCCAAAGGAGTCGGCGAGATTGCGCGGAACATCAACGGGGTGGCCGTTGCCGCGAAAAATACCACGCAGGGTGCTAACGACACACAGAAAGCATCGCAGGAGCTGAGCCAAATGGCGGCCCGGCTGCAGACGGTAATTTCGACGTTTACGTTCTGAATGCAGGGTAAAAAACTATGATCAAAGCGCTGGTGGTGGACGATTCCAAAGTCGTCCGGATGATTCTCTCCCGAACTTTGAGGGAGCTTGGGTGCGAGGTCCGCGAGGCGGGTAACGGGCGGGAAGCTCTCGCAGTGCTCGCGGCCGAGCCGACCGACGTGTCTCTGGTTCTGGCGGACTGGAACATGCCTGAGATGAATGGCCTCGACCTGCTCAAGAGCTTGCGCCAGAACCCGGCAAACGTGGCGATGAAGGTCGTGATGGTTACTACCGAGACTGAAGTCGATCAGATGGTAACCGCGCTCGAAGCCGGAGCTAATGAGTATGTCATGAAGCCGTTCACGAAGGACATACTTCTGGACAAGCTGCTGCTTGCCGGAGTCTCCTTCTAGGAGGGAACTGGAATGGCTGCGGCGAACAGGCGATTGCTCCAGGCAGGGGAGCGGATTCGGGTGATGGTGGTAGACGATTCAGTCGTCATCCGCCGTCTGGTCGCCCATGCCCTCGAAGAAGATACCTTGCTCGAAGTTGTAGGATCGGCTTCGAATGGAGTGATAGCACTGCAGAGGATTCCGCAGCTCAATCCTGACGTTCTGATACTGGACATCGAAATGCCCGAAATGGATGGCCTCGAAACTCTCCGTCGCGTCCGGCGCGAATACCCCGATCTGAGGGTCATCATGTTCAGCACGCTTACCGCACGCGGGGCCGAAGTAACTCTGGAGGCATTAACCCTGGGGGCAGATGATTATCTGGCTAAGGTCTCTAATGAAGGATCGCTCGAGCGTTCAATGACGCGTCTTCGGGAAGAACTTGTGCCCAGAATCAAACAGTTCTTCCGTCTGCCAGGACAAACCGGCGCCGCAATTGGAACTGCGCCTTCGCCGATCCCAACGACCCCGTCGATTGCTCGGCCGTCGCCTGTGAGCGTGCCCGGATTACAGCGATCGTTTCAAGGCTCAAAGCTACGGCCCAAAGTAGTGGTGATCGGCGTTTCCACGGGGGGACCAACTGCATTGGGCGCGATCCTGCCGGAGATTCCAGCCGGATTCCGGCTACCGATTCTTGTGGTGCAGCACATGCCGCCGCTCTTCACGCGGTTGCTCGCAGAGCGCCTTCACACTTTGTGCAAGTTGCCTGTGCGGGAAGCGAGTGATGGTGAGTCGCTTGAGCCGGGCACCATTCTGATTGCGCCAGGGGACTTTCACATGAAAGTGATGCAAAACGGCGGCGGCGTGTTCGTGCGTCTGGATCAGGCGGCGCCCCAGAATTCGTGCCGCCCCGCGGTGGATGCGCTATTTGCCTCGATCGGAGAAGTTTATGCCGGCGCGGCCATCGCCGCGATCATGACCGGCATGGGACAGGACGGGTTGCGAGGGGCGGAGATTCTCAAGGCCCTGGGCGCCAGTATCCTCGCGCAGGACGAGGCCTCGAGTGTTGTTTGGGGCATGCCAGGCGCTGTAGTGAATGCGGGGATCGCAGATCGTGTGTTGCCGCTTGATCAAATCGTGCCGGAAATTTTGCGCATGGCGGCCTGATTATAAGAGGAAATGGATGCTTAGCCAAACGTCGGTGATGGAGATTCACTCGGAGAATTACCGGTTTCTTCAGGAACATGTTTACTCCCAGACGGGCATTGTGCTCGAAGGGGATAAACATTACCTGTTTGAAAGCCGTCTGACGCCAATCGTCAGGCAACTTGGCCTGGGTTCTATTAATGATCTGTGCGCGCTTCTTCAGGCCACAAGCAAGCCAGACGTCAAGCGCCAGATTGCCGAGGCGATGACAACGAATGAAACCTATTTCTTCCGCGATCCAGCCCACTATGATGCCATCCGATCCATCCTGCTCCCCCGCCTGAGGGACGAGCGGAGAGATACCAAAAGGCTCCGCTTCTGGTCGGCAGCGGCATCGACTGGACAGGAAGCCTATAGTCTGGCCATGCTTCTTCTCGAAGAAGGACTCGGCGACTGGAATATACAAATCCTGGGCACAGACTTTTCGTCGCAGGTTGTGGAACGAGCGCGAACAGGCAAGTTTCAGCAGATCGAAGTGAACCGCGGTCTGCCCGCCATCCTGCAGGTGAAACACTTTCGCCGTGCCGGTGTGGAATGGCAGTTGAGTGAGGCGGTGCGTCGGATGGTGAGCTTCGAGACCATCGACCTCCGGAAGAGCATGCGCGCACTGGGTCCCTTCGACCTGGTGTTCTGCCGTAACGTCATGATCTATTTCGACGCTGAGACAAAGAAACAAATAACGAAAGAAATCCACGGCACGCTGTTCCGCGGTGGCTGGCTGCTGTTGGGAGGCGCTGAAACTGCGTTCGGCGTCGATGAGTGGTTCGACAGGAAGTCTGAAGGAAACGCTACTGTCTATGTGGCGCGCTGAAACGAGGAAAACCCATGCTGACTAATTCGAGTATCGAAATACCGCCGGGCGACGTTGCACAGATAGTGGAGTCCGTATTCGGAACCATGCTGGGCCTGGAAGTGAGCCAGGGCGGGACACCATCGTGCCCGGACCTGAATCAATTGACCTCTGGTGTCCATCTGACCGGTGCCTGGAATGGTGCGCTGCTGGTGGATTGCGGCGCCGAGCAGGCGTGTCGTTTTGCGGGACGCCTTCTCTCCATGGATCCGCCGGGAAGAGTCGACGACGACGTGCGGGATGCGCTCGCCGAACTGGCCAATATGATCGGCGGAAACCTGAAGTGTCTCTTGCCATCGGGGATACAGCTTGGCATTCCTTCTGTGGTGGATGGAGGCGCTTACCATTTCCGGATCCCAGGTACGGAAGTTCTGGAGCGAATGGCCTTTCAGTGCGCGGACGGGTCCTTCTGGATCACCGTTCTGCGCGGACGCACCGAGGATGCGGACGTTGCCCGGCAGCTAGTCTGAACCTCTGAAACGAAGCGACCGTGAATGCCCCGATAGAATTCATTCTTGGGGACCATGGCAAACAAGCGTTTACTCACAGGCTTTGCGGCCATGCTGTCGGTCGCTGTTCTTTTTGCCCAACGGTCCCCCTCGCCGGTCAAAACGGAGCAGGACAAGAATAACCAGACGCTCGCTATCCCGAAGGACCCACCGCTGGTTGCCGTGGGCGACGTGGATCGTCTCGTCTTCCACGTTTCGCCACTCTCGGGTCAGGGGCTCCTGTCGCAACAGACGCGGGACGCGATCAAAGCGGTCCTGAAGCTTAGCGGCGGCGCGCCAATTGTCCATATCCGTGCTTTTTCCGCGGGCAATGGTGACATCCGTCGCATTCCGCAAATTGTAGCCGACGTCCTGGGTGACAAGCACGGCCCTCTGCCCTCCATCAGTGTTTTGCAGGCGGGTGCCCTGACCCTCAACGACGCACAGATTGTCCTCGAGACCGTGTCGCTGGGCAAGAAGCCCGTGAATAAAGATGGCGTAACATTCCATCCTGCTGAAATTGTCTCCGCCACCGAACCGGGCACTCAACAGAAGGCGCTTCTCCAAACGGCGATTGACCATCTCGCAGCCAAAATGAACGGCAGACCTCCGCTTGCAGTTACATGCTTCGTCAGCGGCCTGGACGAAGCGCCGGAACTCCTCCGCATGGTGACCGCACGATTCCCTGGAGCCGCAGCCAACCTGGTTCAGCCTCGCAGGCTTGCATGGCAAACAGAGGCGAGTTGTGAAGGTGTGTCGCGCGGCGGTGGTCTGGTGGCGCCTCGCATCGCGTTCACAGGTACGCAGGTTGCGTTTGGCGTTGGGGGAAAGGACGCCGCGCTCGCAGTTCAGCGACTGGATCGCGCACTGAGCGACGCTGGAGCACCGCGGACACCGTCAACTTTACTGCGCCTGTATCTGCTTTCACCCGGAGCCGGGTCCGTGGCCATGGAGCAGCTATCCGGTTCCGGCCCAGTCGCGGTGTATTCCGTCGAAGGCGTTGGACCGGTAACGGCGGGTTTCGCCATTGACGCCGTTTCGCCCTTGAAGTAGTGTGAAGCGAGGCTTCCTCACGGGGGCGAACAGGCATATACTGTCAGCACTATGCTTTTCCGCTACAAGACCGCCGTCATTCTTGGCTTTTCCGCAGTGTTGTTCGCGGCTGAAAACGCGCCGGTCCCGACGCCGGGGGGGCGCCTCTTTTATCTCAGTATTGGCGGACCCGGCGGCGGCCGCGTACTCTCCGCGAAAGACGACGGCTCCGATCTTAAGACGATTCTCAGTGGCCGTACGGCTGGTCCCGATGGAATCGTTGTCGATACCGTCGCAAAGAAGATCTACTGGACCAACATGGGGAACGTCAGCGCGAACGACGGCACCATCGAACAGTCGGATCTGGACGGCGGTAATCTCACCACCATCGTCCCGAAAGCCGGTACCTGGACCCCGAAACAACTCAAGCTCGACACACAGCATCGCAAGCTGTACTGGTCCGATCGCGAAGGCATGCGCATCATGCGCGCCAATATCGATGGCTCCAATATAGAGACGCTTGTCGAAACCGCGCAGGGGGATGCTGCGCGGAAAGATGCGACGAACTGGTGTGTCGGTATCGCGCTGGACGTCGCGGGCGGGAAGGTCTATTGGACACAGAAAGGAAGTGGCGGCAACGGTCGGGTATTTCGCGCGAATCTGGAAATTCCGAAAGGTCAGACTCCGCTCAACCGCACCGATATCGAAACGCTGTTCGCCGGATTGCCCGAACCCATAGACATGGATCTCGACCTTGCACACCGCGTCATGTACTGGACGGACCGCGGCGATCCGCCCCGGGGCAACACCGTCAGCCGTGCTCCCATGGACCCCCCTTCGGGTTTTGATCCCACAAAACGGCAGGATCAGCAGATTCTGACTGGTGGCCTCAAAGAAGGCATTGGCATCGCTCTCGATCTGAAGGGCGGTCGCATGTTTTACACCGATCTGGGTGGCAATGTGTACTGCGCTAATCTGGATGGCTCCGGGAACAGAACTTTGCTTACAGGGCAGGGCAGCCTGACCGGGATCACGTGGGTGGAAGAGGGGAAATAGCCCGGACCGTCATTTCGGACGGCTCCGCGACGGGGAGTTTCGCCATATATTCGGGCATTGAAACAACGTGAGCTCCAAATGTTTTTTGGATTTCGTTTCGTGAAATCCGCTTCAATCGTATGTTTGTTGCTAAAATGCAGTGATACATCCTGGTTGACGTGTTTCGTAACGGGCGTCAGCGGGTTTAACGGCACTAGGCATGGATTTCGATCAGATCCACACATTCCTGGAAATCGTCAGGCTGAAGAGTTTCTCTAAGGCCGCGCAGACCTGTTACCGGACGCAACCGGCAATCAGTGCGCAGATTCGTCAGCTGGAACATGAACTCAAGTGCGAGTTGTTCGAACGCTTTGGCAGCCGTATTTCACTCACCACTGCGGGCAAGTTGTTTGCGCAATACGCCGAACAGATGATGGATGTGCGTCGGCAGGCGCAGAACGCGCTAAATGAGCTGGAGTCGTCGCCGCGGGGAGAACTTGTCATTGCCGCTAATGAGGCGACGTGCATCTATGTACTGCCTGGCGTGTTTGCAGAGTACAAAGTGCAGTTTCCGGGAGTACAACTGCAGGTCAACCGATCTTATGGGTCCCGCGTTGTCGAAGCCGTCATGGAAAATGTCGCGGATTTCGGGCTGACCCAGTTACCTGTTTCCGAGAAGCGAGTTCAAATCGTCGATATTTACCGCGACGAAATCCGCTGCGTGGTCCCCGCCGGGCATCCCCTTGCTGGTTTTGATCGGGTGACTTGCGAAGACGTTCTGCCGTATTCGCTGCTTCTGCCGCAGTCCGGCATCACCCGGTCGCGCCTGAATGCATGGTTTGAGAAAGTGGAAGACGATCTGCAGGTTTCCATGGAGCTCGATTCCACGGAAACGATGAAACGCTTCGTGATCGCGGGGCTGGGCATCAGTTTTCTGGCCGGCGCCACGGTGCTGGAAGAAGCGGCCGCGGGCCTGCTTGGATCCATCCCGCTCGCACCGGAGCCGATGGTGCGGAAACTCGGCCTGGTCTACCGGAAAGACAAGGCGCTTTCGAAGGCGGCCCTGGGTTTCATTCAGGTAACGCTGGCGCACTTCGGATCGCAAAATCCCAATAGCCAGCAAAGCGCCAACAGCCAATTGGTTTCGCGGCCCGCGGGAGAGTGAGGTACACGCTCTTGATCTGTCCTCATTGCCATGCCGAACTGGAAACGCCGGCGGCGAACTGTCCGGAGTGCGGTGTCAAAATTGTGCGTCAGGTTTCCGGCATTGTGAAGACCTCCGCAGTAATGATTGCGACTGGTAACGAAAGCACGTTCTATCGCTCCGTGCAGGAGGTTCCCGAATCTCTGCGCCGTCAGTTGGAGGAAACTACCAACGGCGTGAACTCCGGCATGATCGTGATCGCCGACCGTGCGGGAAAAGAGCAGTGGACGGAAATTGTGGCTCAAAGGGAGGCGCGACAGGCAGAAGTGGTTTCCCCTCCCAGTCCGGTTCTGTCTCCGCGCAGCGGTTTTGCGGGGCTCTCGTGGGCGGCATGGGCAGGCATATTATTGTTTCTTGCGGCCGGGGCCATGGTGGCTTCCGTATTCCAGGTCTTTCACTGGTAACAGTTCATGAACGTCACTGTGAAAATCCTGCAGGATGTGGTGGTTAGTTCGGAGAATAACCCGGAATCGAACACCGAAGACTCGTTCACGGCCGTCATGCAGGCCCTTGCGCAGCCAATGATGCAACTCACCTCGCAACGCCCGATTGAACCCGGGGCAGCCGTGCGCATCGATGCGGATGACGCGATCTGGCTGGGTGAAGTGGAACAGTGTTCCCCTGGCGGAGATGGCTTTTCCGTCCGCGTACGGTTGCGGCACGTTTTGCGGGATTTCGACACACTCTCGCGCCTGGCCGAGCGTTTCGGCACCGTGGCGCCGAAAAGGACACCGGTAACAATCTGACAATGGCGAAACGTGTAGTGGTATTTGGCGCCTCCGGCCAGTTGGGTGTGGAGTTATGCGCCGAACTCAGGCGCCGCGGATATGAAGTCAAGGGCTTTGCGCGGGCGAAGCTCGACATCTCCAACGGCGAGCAAGTGGAACGTGTGCTCGCGGAGTTCGATCCATCAGTTGTGTTTAATGCTGCCGCGTACAACCAGGTGGATGTGGCCGAGCGCGAACCGCTTCCCGCGTTTGAGGCCAACGGCCTTGCAGTGCGGAATCTGGCGCTTGCATGCAGGCAGAATGACGCACGGCTGGTGCACTTTTCCACCGACTATGTTTTTGATGGTACGCTCGGGCGGTCATATACGGAAACCGATTCGGTGCATCCGCTGGGCGCCTATGCCGTCTCTAAGCTGGCGGGAGAATTGTACGCGCAGGCCTACCTTGCGCGCCCGCTGATCGTGCGTACTTCGGGCGTTTTCGGACCGGGAGGGCTGAATACGGCTCGCGGCAATTTCCCCGAACTGATGTTGAGGCTGGCACGCGAAGGGAAACCGATTCGCGTTGTGGAAGACCACGTTGCGTCGCCAACCTATGCGCCCCTGCTCGCCAGTCGTTCCATCGACATGCTGGAACGCGATCTCGAGGGCATTTTTCACTGCGGCGGCGGCCAAGCTGTTTCGTGGTTTGAATATGCGCGGCTCATCTTTGAAAAGGCCGGCATCTGTGCCGACCTGCAGCCGACGAACGAACGCGAGTATCGAACTGCCGCGCGCCGTCCGAAGTTCTCCGCACTCGATAATGCGCGCATGCGCGAGTGCGGCATTATCCCAATGCCCCCGCTGGCTGAAGCTGTGGCGAGTTACCTGGTCGCGAGACTCGGGTAAACGAACATTCAAAACAGGTTTCGGAGCAGGAACAACAGATTTGCCGGCCGCTCGGCGAGCCGTCGCATGAAGTAAGGAAACCACGCTTCCCCAAAGGGAACATACAGGCGCATCCGATAGCCGTCATCTACCAGCCGCCGTTGCAGGTCCCTGCGAATTCCGTATAGCATTTGAAACTCGAACGCATCGCGCGAGATTCCATTGTTCACCGCAAAGCGTTCCACGCGGTCGATCACCCGTTCATCGTGCGTGGCGATTGCAGGATAGCATCCGGGGTGAGTCTGCGTTGCGCCGAGCAAATGATGTGCCAGGCCGATGTAGTGCCGGTCGACTTCGCTTTTTTCGGGATAGGCGAGGGAAGCCGGCTCCAGATAAGCGCCCTTGCAGAGGCGTATCCGAATGCCATCCGCGATCAGCTCCGCCAGATCGTGTGGGCTGCGATAGAGATAGGCCTGTATGACTGTGCCGCACGCACAGTATTGCGCGTGGACTCGCCTGACCAGCGCCAGCGTCCGGTCGGTAAGCGCGCTTCCCTCCATGTCAATGCGTACAAAACCACCGATCGAAACTGCGGCCTTAACCAGTGTGAGGACATTGGCTTCGCAGACCCGCTCGTCCAGATCAATTCCGAATTGCGACAGTTTTAACGATACGTTGGGTTCCAGGTCAGCCGCGCGCATGGCTCGCAGGGCTGCGATGCACATGTCGCGGCAGGCGGCAGCTTCATCGAGGGACGTGACGTTCTCACCGAGGTAATCGAGCGTGGTGGTAACGCCCTGTTCGCGAATTCGCCTGCAAACAGCCAGCGCGTTATCGAGTCCCTTGCCCGCGATAAACCTGGAAGACAGCTGCTGCGCGATTGAAGAATGTTCCGCCC
This sequence comes from uncultured Acidobacteriia bacterium, assembly GCA_903825445.1. Lineage (GTDB taxonomy): Bacteria > Acidobacteriota > Terriglobia > Bryobacterales > Bryobacteraceae > BOG-234. The sequence continues at coordinate 15,355 of CAIKAS010000119.1, read as the reverse complement.
ACGCACGCAGCCCCTTGTGGCGCGAAAGATACAGCAGTGTGGCGCGAAGCGGCATCACCCTGATCGTACGCCCGCGGTTTCAGTCAGTCTGCGCCGCTGGAGTTAAACACCACCAGTCGAGACACTTCGCGAAATCCCAGACGCTTGTAGAGGCGCTCGCCCGATGCGGTCGATTGAAGAATCACACGCTGCAGACCGGAGTCGCGGGATGCTGTCGCGATGGCGTGCCGTATGATTGCCTCGGCGTACCCATTGCCTCGTTCTTGCGGCATCGTGGCCACATTGTACAGGCCAATGACGCCGCCGGAAACCACGGTAGCCGCCGTCGCCACCGGTGTTTCCCCTCGATACGCTACCCAGCAAGCGAATTCCCGCCATGGCATCCAATCGTCGAATACTTCGCGGAACCACGCTGGAGGCACGTGGAAACAGGCGGAACCGATCGTGCGGAAGTCTTCCATCGCAGTGTCGTCACTCGCGCGTACGATGTTGAGCGGAGGCATCGCTCGTTTTGGCACGCGCAGCGATTCGGCGAGCATACCCGGCATCTCCGCGGCAATCTGTAGCCCGAACTCGCGGCACGTTGCCACCAGAATCCGGCGCACGGAACGGGTCAGCCAGTCTTCGCAAATCCAGAACGCCCATGGCAGTCGGCGTTCCTGAAAAAGTGCGGCAGCACAGATGATACGGGCCTCCAGTTCATCCCTGGTGGCCACCGGTTGATTCAGAAACGCGGCGTTGAACATCTGGAACGCCGCACCCAGCGATGCAATGCTGACGCCCTCCAGTTCGGTCACATCCCCGCGCGGACGGCCCTGCGCAAGCACCCTGAATGATTGCCGCAGATTTGCTTCCAGTGATTCGAATTCCGCTGCCACTTGCGCCAGTATATGATGCAAGACTATGGCCTCTGTTTCAACGAATCAGACGACTCCCAAACAGCCAGGCGGCTCGGGCGAGAAACCCACACGCGTTCGGCACGGCGTGGTTGCCTTTGCGGTCGCGCTGTCCATGGTGACGTATATCGATCGCGTCGCGCTTTCGAATTCGCGTAAGCAGGTAGCCACCGCGCTGCATCTCAGCGACGCGCAAATGGGCCTGGTCTTTACGGCTTTTGCGACGGCCTATGCGCTGTTTGAGATTCCCAGCGGTTTTATGGGGGACCGGATGGGGCCGCGCAATGTCCTGTTGCGCATCGTGATCTGGTGGTCCGTGTTTACGGCGCTGACAGGGCGGGCGTGGAACTTCGCGTCCCTTTGGATCACTCAGTTTCTTTTCGGCGCGGGCGAGGCGGGCTGTTATCCGAATATCGCGCGAGCCTTTGCTATCTGGCTACCGCAGACGGAACGCGTGCGTGCACAAGGCATTATCTGGATGAGTTCCCGATGGGGCGGCGCATTCACACCCCTGATCATCGCCGTACTGTTCCGCTATATGGACTGGCGTCTGGCGTTCGCCGCATTTGGCTGCCTCGGTATATTCTGGACCGTCGCCTTCGCCTGGTGGTTTCGCGATAACCCGCGTGACAATCCGGCCGTTAACCAGGCCGAACTCGATCTGCTGAAACACAACGCCCCGCCCGCGCCGCATGGCTTCCCGTGGCGCGATCTTTTGGCGTCGAAAACTGTGGTGCTGCTCTGCGCGCAATACTTCGCGGTCAGCTTCACCTGGTACTTCCTGATCACATGGGCGCCCACCTTTATCGACGAACGTTTTCATCTGGACGTTAATCACAGCACATTCCTGAAAGTGCTGCCACTGTTGATGGGCGGGATTGGCTCCATCACGTGCGGCATGATGGCAAAGCCGATGACCCGCTGGACCGGGAGCGTTCGCAAAGCGCGAAAGCTGTCGGCTTGTTTTGGATTTGCAGGTGCTTCCGCCTGTTTGATCCTCGCCACGCTGCTGCATGATCCCTACTTTGTTGTATCCGCAATTGCGCTTTCCAGTGTCTGCAATGATCTGGTGATGCCCGCCGCATGGGGTACCGTCATGGATATTTCAGGCAGTTACTCGGGTACTGTCGCGGGGACTATGAACATGGTGGGCAATGCGGGTGGGGCTCTGTACGGAACGGTTTCAGGTCTGGTGCTGCAGGCGTCACACCGAAACTGGGATTACGTGCTCTACATGGGCGCCGCGGTTTACGTTGCGGGTTTCTTTATTTGGACTCAGATCGATCCTGTTACTCCGATCGTCTGGAAGCCGCGCGCGACGGAATAGTCTCCCGTCTATTTGAAACTGATATGCAGCTTGCCGCCGGGCGTGCTGTAAACCAGGTCCAGATCCTTCGGTTTCTTTTTCGCAAACGGGAAGAACAGCAATCCCGACACGGGCGACGCTGTCGTTTTCGCCTGCAACATCCTGCTTTGAAGTACGGCAATTCGCGCCGGCGGGACGTAAGCGCCGCCGTCGCCGACTGAGATTCCGACGTTCGCGGGATTTGTTCCCGTCACGCCGATTACATTCTCCTGTTCTCGGTGGACCACGAGGCCACCGCCCGCGCCGAGCACCTGCGACGCGGCCATGGGTCCGCTGCTGTCGGCCTCCGAACTCAGCCGCAGAAGAAAATCTTCAGGCTGCACGTCAATTGGCTTGTCTTTCGGCGTTATCGTCACTTCGATTACGGTATACGCGTTGCCATAATCGGAGCCCGTGGCCTGCTTCACTGCGACCGCATCCATGAACAACGCGGATACTTCCACCCGGCCATTCGCCGCGTGGCCGGTTGCCGGATTCGCCGCTGTCAGCAGCAGTACGCCAGTCAACAGTGCGCCGGCTGTCCAGATCAGATACCTCATGATTAGCAGTCTATCGCGGGACCCGCTGATATCATGTTCACGAACTAACTGTGACTCAGCCTGACTCAATCCAAACCAAACGCCTGGTCTCCCTCGATGCTTTTCGCGGTGTCACCATCGCGCTCATGGTGTTGGTCAATGACCCCGGCGACGGGCACTATTCCTACGCGCCGCTGAAACATTCCGCCTGGAACGGGTGGACCATCACGGACGTAGTCTTCCCCTCATTCTTGTGGATCGCAGGGGTAGCCATCACGCTGTCGCTCGGCGCACGTCTCACTGCTGGTATTCCGAAAACCACGCTGCTGCTGCAGGCCGCACGGCGAGCGCTGATTCTCTATGTATTGGGCCTGATCGTCTATGCTTTCCCTCTCGATCTGTCCACCCAACGCCTGCTTGGGGTGCTGCAGCGCATTGCGATTTGTTATTTCATCGCGGTCGCGATCTTTCTCTATTTCAAAGTTCGTGCGCAGCTGATGTGGCTTGTCGGTCTGCTCGTCATCTACTGGCTGCTGATGACCCTGGTGCCGGTGCCAAGCTTCGGCGCGGGCCATCTCGATGTGGAGGGCAACCTGGCGCACTACATTGATCGCATCGTGCTGGGCGCACACAATTACCACTCCACCAAGACCTGGGACCCGGAAGGAATTGTCAGCACTCTCCCGGCCATCGCGACCGCTTTATTCGGCGTCATGGCCGGCCATCTACTGCGTGTGCAACGCCAGTTGACGGAGCGGGTCACGTGGATGTTCTTCTCCGGCAACGCACTGATCGCCCTGGGGCTGGTTTGCAGTATCTGGCTGCCCATCAACAAGAAGCTCTGGACGAGTTCGTTTTCGCTGTTCATGGGCGGTCTCGATTTCGTGTTGTTTGCCATGTTCATCTGGCTGTTTGATCATCTGGGTTACCAACGCTATGTGCGGCCCGCCGTCATTATGGGGATGAATTCAATCGCGGTCTACATGGCCTCCGAACTGGGCGATGAACTATTGTCGGTAACAGGCTGGCATACTTCGATTTACCGGGCTGTCTTCGTACCGAACTTCTCACCTGCGAACGCCTCGCTGTTTTACGCTGCCGCCTACGTGCTGCTGATGTACGCAATCGCATACACCATGTACCGGAGGAAGTGGTTCTGGCGAGTGTGATCCGAGATTAAAAATTGCATTTTCATGACTCCGGGATGCCGTTGCTATGCGTCAAATGGGGTATGAGTCTTAAGCGGCTGGCAGTTGTGATGTTCCTGGCTGCCGCAGTGGGGGGAGCCTGTCTGGCCCAGTGGCGGCACTTTGGGGACCCTCCGCAAGCGACATCTTCATCGCCGAAACCAGCGGAAGGAAGGGCTACGCCGGATTCTGGTACCCCCAATGATGCCGCTCTCGCTCGCGAGGCTCTGGCCGCACATAACTCTGAGCGGGCGCGCGTTGGCGCCAACCCGCTGGTGTGGTCCGATCAACTGGCCGCCATGGCGAAGGGCTGGGCTGAAAACCTGCTGACAAGTGGCAGGTTCGAACATCCCGCGCGATCAGAATACGGCAGTAATCTGTTTGAGATCACAGGATCGCTTGCTCGTCCGTCAGACGTGGTACGCGATTGGGCCAGTGAGTCGAAGTATTACGATTACACTGCGAACACGTGTCGTGGCGTCTGCGGCCACTACACTCAGATCGTCTGGAACGACACTAAGAAAGTTGGGTGCGCATTCGCTCGCGGTGGAGTCCGCCAGGTATGGGTCTGCGAATACGACCCGCCCGGCAATTGGGTCGGCAAACGACCCTATTAACGGCTGGGAATCCCCTCCTCCGTCCCGCTATTATTGCGTTTCCAGATCGTCATGCCAACGTCACTGTCGCGTAACGCAGACCTGGTATCGTTACATATTCTGCGAGGGACGCCCATTGAAAAAACGGACATTGAGAATCTGCGTGGCTTTGGCTGCAATCGGTAATATCGCTTCGGGGGCCGAGCCCGCGGCTCCTGCTGCGACGACACCGATCCAGCACCTTGTCGTAATCTTCGACGAAAACAATTCCTTCGACCATTACTTTGGAACTTACCCACAGGCGCTTAATCCTGTTGGAGAACCGCCATTCAATGCCGCTCCCGGAACGCCCCAGGTAAACGGACTGACGCCTGCGTTGCTCAGTAATAACCGCAATTCTGTGGCGCCGTTTCGGTTTGACCGCAGCCAGGAAATCACCTGCGACAACGATAATCACTATGCAGACGAACAAAGCGCCTACGACAATGGGTTGCTCGACAAGTTCCCCGAAAGTACCAGCGCCACAGGCTGCCAGCCAGGGCTGAATATGGGCTATTATGACGGCAATACCGTTACCGCCCTCTGGAACTACGCGCAGCATTATGCCATGAGCGACAGTTTCTTCGACTCTGAATTCGGCACAACCGTGATGGGCCATCTGAACCTGATATCCGGGCAGACGCATGAGACCAGCGTGCTCACGATCAAGAGCAAGGTGGCCAATGGTTCCGTGATTGCCAATGTGGAGGCCGGGTTTGACGATTGCGTGACCACTGCCAACGGCACACCTGTCCAAATGACAGGCAAGAATATCGGAGACCTGCTGAACGCACAGAATATAAGCTGGGGTTGGTTCTACGCGGATTTCGTTCAATCCGCGAATAGCCAGCCGATACCGTTTGCCTCCTGCCCGTCCACTTACAACAGCCACTACGCGCCGTTCCAGTATTACCAGAGCACGTCGAATATTCATCATCTGCCTCCGACCTCCCCTGCGGTGATTGGCACATCGGCGGATCAGGCCAATCATAACTATGCGCTCAATGACTTCTGGACCGCGGCACAGGCAGGCAACCTGCCTGCCGTTAGCTTTCTCAAGGCTACGTCTGCGGAGACGGGCCATCCTGCGAACTCGTCGCCTCTCCAGGAACAACAGTTTCTGGTCGAGACCATTAATGCGCTGATGCAACTGCCGGAGTGGCGCAATATGGCAATCATGATCACCTACGACGATTCCGATGGCTGGTACGATCACGTGATGCCGCCGATCGTAAGTCAATCCAACGACCCGGCGCAGGATACTCTCGCCGGAAAGGCCATGTGCGGCACACCAGCTCCCGGAGCCTATCTCGACCGGTGCGGATACGGCACGCGCCTGCCATTTCTGGTAATTTCCCCTTGGGCCAAGCAGAACTACGTTAGTCATGACCTGACCGATTTGAGTTCGATTACGCGATTCATCGAGGACAACTGGAATCTGGGTCGCATCGGAGACCAGTCGTTCGACGCGATTGCAGGGAGCCCGCTCGATCTCTTCAATTTCTCGGCTGCTCCCCGCACCCAACCTGTTCTGTTGAACGAGACAACGGGCGCGGTTATCGGTAAGTAGCCTTCACGTCTCATTCCAGCGGCGTGAGAGAATCGGGCAGAAGCCTGCATGCCGCCATACGCCGTCTCAGGATCGTTTCGAAGTCTCTTCCTGTACGATCTGTGCGACGAAATTCGCCTGAACGAATTGCGGCGCATACTCGGTACTCCCGAACTGGTACGTGAGCCGCAGTTCCGGCATCTGGCGCCCGAATATGTGCGCTTCGAACGCCCACCCGTCAGCCAGGGCCGGGATTACAACGCACATGGCGGAGAACCGGGTCAGTGCAAAGTCCACTACTACGATTACGGCATTGTGAGTATCGAGTTTGAACGCCGCTTCGAGTACAGCTGGGACGAACTTGTGAGAAAAGCCGGCGAATGGATGACTTCACCGGAGCTGGAAAAACAATCCGTGGAAGTCGTGCGTTCCTGTCAACAACAAGTGACCGCAGCGCTGGTGAAGCCTTACGATTACCAGTTGACCGAGGACTATCATCTGATCCAGATCCTGCCAATTGAGAACGACGGGCAAATTCTGACAGCCGAAGAGCTTATCTCCCGACATGGTCCCGCGATTGCACAGTTAGTGCGCGGCGAAACGGCTCCATTGTCCGCGGATGAGACATCCGATGTACTGAAATCGAAACTTTCGTATTTCCCCGGAGACCTCCTCATCGCCGGTTGGAGTGCCTCCCTGATTTACGACACGGCCGAGGGCGCCGCATCCACTATTCAGCTGCTTGCCTACGCGAATTCGCAGTTACTGGAGTTTCGCCACTACGATCACGTTCTGACGCTGCTTTTGGCACAGGTCTACGACGCGGTGAGCCGCGGGACTGGCTTTCTGGGTCGCTGGCGCATGGCCAGAGAGGCGGAACGCCTGAATGCGATTCAGTTGGACGTGCGGGAACTTACTGAGCGGGTGGATAATTCGATCAAGTTTCTGAGCGACATGTTCGCGGCCCGTGTCTATCGCCTTGCCGCGAACAGGATCGGGGTCCCGGACTACCGCAAACTGGTGGATCAGAAACTCAACACGGCGGGCGAACTCTATCGGTTCATGATGGACCGCTTCTACCAAAGCCGCGGTTTCGCGCTGGAACTGATGGTCGTCGTGATCCTGATTATTGAGCTGGTGTTCCTCTTTCGCGGCAAGGGCTAACTACTTCGCCAGCATGGCGAAAGCGTACAGCGAGTCGCCACCGCCAACCAGCACGTATTGAATACCGTCCAGTTCCCATGTCGTCGGCGGAACACTCGCAACCGTTGCCAGGTGGGAATGCCACAGAGGCTCCCCGGTTGTGGCATTCAGCGCCTCGAACGCGTTCCCGGGTGCGCCTGTAAAGATGATGTTCCCGGCGGTCGAAAGCAGTCCGGAGACGTTTCCGGCTTCCCAGTGATGACTCCAGCGGATGGCGCCGGTTCTGTAATCGATCGCCTCCAGCATGCTCTCGGACCAGCCACTGCGGTCGTTGCCGCCCCAGCCCTGCGGATTGTCGGTAGCATCGTAGAGGTAGTACATGCTGAATGACCGGGCGGCGTTCACGTAGAACAAACCAGTGATCGGACTGAATGTCGGCGGGTACCAGTTCACGCCACCGCCTTGATTCGGGCTTACCAGGGTTCCAGCCAGCGACGGGTACTTGGCAGGATTCGGAATCGGCTTACCGCTGTCGTTGTTGCCCATCGACCAGTTAGTCTTTACGAATTCTGTCGAAACGATAGCTTTCCCCGTAACGCGGTCCAGCACGAAAAAGTGACCGTTCCGCGCGGCCTGCGCCACGAGCTTGCGTGGCTTCCCGTCAATATCGGCATCGAACAGTACGGCAGGCTGTGTGGAATCCCAGTCGTGCGTGTCATGCGGTGAGGTTTGAAAGGCCCATGACATCTTGCCGGTATCGGCGTTGACAGCCACGATTGAACACGTGTAGAGGTTGTCGCCGGGCCGGTTTGCGTTGGCGATCACGGGTTGCGGGTTGCCCGTCGTAACGTAGATCAGATTTAGTTCAGGGTCGTAGGTGACAGGCTGCCACGTCATGCCGCCGCCGTGTGAGGCCATGTCTGTATTGGGCCAGGAGCTCATTCCGGGATCGCCGGTATGTTGCGGCACCGTGTAGAAGCGCCACTGTAGCTCGCCCGTTTCCGGGTCGTGCGCTTCGATAAATCCGGGGATGTCCAGATCGTCGCCACTGACCCCTGCGATGACATGGTGGCCTATCACGGCCGGAGCCACCGAACAATAGTAAAACCGGTCGATGTCGGCGATGACGCTGGTCCAGCGAACCTGGCCGTCGGACTTGTTCAGTGCGATCAAATGACAATCCGGCGTTTCGAAGAAGACCTGATTGCCGTCCATGCCCATGCCGCGGTTGGAGAAATGTCTGCCGACGAGACTTGTCCGGGTGTAGTGCCAGATCTCGCGGCCGGTACGCGCATCGACCGCCCAGGCGTTATCCGTGCCGGAGAAATAGACCACACCACCCGACATGAGAGGCGTGCCACGCGGCGGATTGACCGTGCCTGTGGTGGACGTCATGCGAAACACCCATGCGAGTGTCAGCGAAGTGATGTTGTGATCGTTGATTTTAGCCAGCGAACTGAAACGTCGACCAGAAAAGTCGCCGTTGTACGACGGCCACGCATCGGTCGGCATCGGCGGCTGCGCGCTAAGTGCCAACGCGGCGAGCACGCAGATACCAGAGATGCGAACGGCTCCCATAGCTACTTCGCCAGCATGGCGAATCCGTACAGCGTATCGCCGCCTCCGACAACCAGGTACTGGGTTCCGTCCAGTTCCCACGTGACTGGCGAGTTGCTCACGCCACCAGCGAGTCGCGCGTGCCAAAGCGGATCTCCGTTGGTCGCGTTCAGCGCTTCGATGGAACCACCGGGCGCTCCGCTGAAGATCAGATTCCCTGCTGTCGAGAGAAGTCCGTAACTGGCCCCACCCTCCCAGGGGTGCCTCCACTTGACCTTGCCGGTCTTGTAGTCGATGGCCTCCAGCATGTTCTCGGACCAGCTGCCCTGTGAATTTCCGCCCCAGCCTTGCGGATTATCGGTGGCGTCGTAGAGGTAGAACTCACCGAAGTTGCGGCTGGCGTTAACGTAGAACAGCCCTGTCGCCGGGCTGAAGGTCGGCGGAAACCAATTCGTCGAGCCGCCTGAATTGGGGCTGACAAGAGTGCCTGCGAGCGACGGATTCTTCTCCGGATTGGGAATCGGTTGGCCCTTGGCGTCAAAGCCCAGCGACCAGTTCGTCTTCACGAACTCCGTGGAAATAATGGCCTTGCCCGTGACCCGATCCAGCACGAAGAACTTGCCGTTTCGGGCGGCCTGCGCCACCAGCTTTCGAGGCTGGCCGTTGATTTGCCCGTCGAAGAGCACGGCGGTCTGTGTGGAATCCCAGTCGTGTGTATCGTGCGGCGAGGACTGGAATGCCCATACCATCTTGCCAGTATCCGCGTTCACTGCGACAAGCGAACAGGTGTAAAGATTGTCGCCCTTGCGGTTCGCATAGGCGATGACGGGTTGGGGATTGCCTGTAGTGACGTAGATCATCTTCAGTTCGGGATCGTACGTTACAGGCACCCACGTCATGCCGCCTCCGTGCGAAGACATATCGTCGTTTGGCCAGGATTCGGAACCGGCGTCGCCCTTCTTTTGCGGCACGGTATAGAAACGCCACTGGAGCTCGCCGGTCTCCGGGTCATGGGATTCGATGTAGCCGCCCACATCGGAATCGTCGCCGCTCACGCCGGCAATCACGTGGTTACCCACAACGACCGGCGCCACCGACGCGAAGTAAAACTGATCCACATCGCAAATGGATTTTGACCAGCGCAGCTTGCCGTCTTCCTTGTTCAGGGAAACCAAGTGGCAGTCGCCCGTCTCGAAGTAGAGGAAGTTGCCGAACATGGCCATGCCCTTGTTGCCGTTGTGGCGACCGCCGCTGCTGGCCCAGATGTAGTGCCAAAGCTCGCGGCCGGTGCGCGCGTCCACCGCAAAGGCGTTGTCTTCGGTAGAAAGATAGATGACACCGTCCGCCATCAGGGGCGTGCTGCGGATATTGCTGCTGGAGCCTCCGCTGGCGCTCAGGCGCCACATCCAGGAGAGTGTCAGGCTCCGGACGTTAGTTGAGTTGATCTTAGTAAGCGGACTGAAGCGCCGGCCGGAAAAATCGCCATTGTAAGTTGGCCATGAATCGGTGGGCATCGGCGGCTGCGCCTGAAGGGAAACAGCGGCAGTGAATGCAATCAGTGCAAGCGTTCGGAGGCGATTCATTTCACAGTCTCCAGATAGATGACGAGGTCGTGGATGTTCTTATCAGTGAAGCGGTCGAGCAGAGCGTGGTGCGCTGCCAGCGGGTCGGTCTTTTCGATTTTCGTAGCGGCGGTGCGTTCAAATGTGTGAAGCTTGCCGCTGGAATCGCGAAGCTGCGCATCGAAATCGTCGAGGAACACCAGTTCTCCCTTCACGGGCTGCCCGCCCGGCGGCGTAACCGTCAGCATGACAGGCGCCAGAGATGGTGATCCGCGACCGCCGCGTCCCCGTCCAGTCGGGAATAGCATGGCCTGCTGAAGGTCGACGGGTTCCGCGAAGCGATTCCCGATGCCTGCCAGATTGCCCGTGACCGAGTGGCACATGGTGCACTTGCCCTCGCCCTCAAAGTACGCCTTTCCCGCTGCGGCGTCGCCGGTGATGATGTTGATGTGGTCGCCCATGGGTTGGCGTTTCAGGGCATCGTCCACGCGCTGTTTTAGGAAGTGCGAAAGGTCGGCTACCTGCTCGGTGGTCAGGTTGGCGCTGCTCCCCTTGCTCTGAAGCGGATGGCCCTTCTTCATGAAGGGACCGAGTTCGGAGCCGACGCGGTCGTGCAGCACGACATTCGAGCGAATCAGATTTGGCGCGGTGTCGGAACCCCGGGCAGTGGGGCCGTGGCAATCGACGCACTCGGTGGCGTAGAGGTGGCGGCCACGATCCGCGGCGGCTGGGTCCACGAGCTGCTTGTTGTACGGCCCCACGGAATCTCCGCTGGTGCGCTGAGCGCCTGTGGCGGCAGCCGAGCGCGGCGGCTGGGCCATGACGGTGACGGCAGTCAGACACGTGAGCAAGACGATCGGCCAAATCCTTTGCATTTTATACCCCTCCAACTGGTTTACAAATGGTGTTACTGTCTTCGATCTCATATACCAATGCGGAATGCCTAACGGCAGTATATTAGAGGGGTTCGGGGGAGGCAAAACATGACTCGACGTTCGTTCCTGGCCGCTGCCGTCGCAGCAGGCACTTTGCGTGGTGCCAGTAACGCTCTCAGGATCGGAATTACCGACTGGAACCTCAAGCTGACCGCCAACCCTGAATCGGTGATCCTTGCCGGGAAGCTTGGCTTCGATGGCGTGCAGGTCTCATTTGGCCAGAAACTGGTGGATGGCAGATTGCCTGCCGACGATCCGGCCACGGTCGCCCGCTACCTGCAACTTTCGGCTGGGGCCGGAATTCCCATCGATGGCACCTGCGTCGACATGCTGCACGTGAATGGACTGAAGAGCGACAAGCTCGCGGTCCGGTGGGTCAACGACTCGATTCGGCTGACGGCGGCGCTGAAGACGCGGGTTCTGCTGCTGCCGTTCTTCAGCAAGAACGCGTTGAAGACGGCGGACGAGCGCAATTACGTCGGCGACATTCTGCGGGAACTTGCTCCGGAGGCCGAAAAGTCGGGTGTGGTTCTCGGACTGGAGGATGAAAACTCCGCGGAAGAAAATGTCCGCATCATGGACCGGTCGCGCTCAGCGAACGTTCTTGTGTACTACGACGTGGGCAATTCGACCAACATCGGCGGCTACGACGTCCTGAAAGAAATCCGATGGCTCGGCAAGGATCGCATCTGCCAGATCCATTTGAAGGACAAGCCGCTCTATTTGGGGGACGGCGCGATTCCGTTTGCGCAGGTTCTGGCCGCCATCCGCGATATCGGCTTCAGTGGTTTCGCCAACCTCGAAACCGATTCACGTCCGGGCGCTCTTGACGACGATATGCGCCGCAATCTGGCTTACGTGCGGGGACTGCTGGCGAGCTAACGCCATTCGGCGTCGGGCTGTTATCGTAGGGTTACCGCTCTTCTTGTGATTGGGAACCCACCATCGTTAGCTGCCTTCTTTCGGATCTGGAGCAAGAGTCGCGCTGAATTTCTGCGCTATGAAGGCGACACAGGTCCGGTGCGGCTCAGCTATGCCGCGTCGGCCGCAGCGGCGTCCGGATTCGCCGCACGATTGCGCGAGGCGGGGATCAAGCGCGGCGAACGGATTCTCTTTTGGTGCGAAAACAGGCCGGAGTGGATCGTGGCGCTGTGGGGCTGCCTGCTCGAAGGTGTGATAGCAGTTCCGATCGATTTTCGCTCGTCGGCGACTGTCGTGCAGCGTATCGCGGGAATCGTAGACGCGCGGGCGCTGCTGATCGGCGAAGGCCTGACGTCGCCAGACACGCTTCCTTGTCCGGTTTGGCCGATGCGCGGTGTGATCGATTCACATTCGGCTTCTCAGGCGGTGGGGGGCGAGTTCGCTCCGGCTCCAGAAGACGATATGGCGGAAATTCTCTTTACCTCCGGTGCTACTGGAGAGCCAAAGGGTGTCACACTCACGCATCGCAATATCCTGGCGAACCTGAAACCGATCGATCACGGCATCGAAAAATACCGGCGCTATATGGGGCCGTTCCAGCCGATCCGTTTTCTGAATCTGCTGCCACTCAGCCATATGTTTGGGCAATCGATGGCCGCGTTTATTCCGGCGATGCTGGAGGGGCAGGTGTTCTTCATGCCGGGCTCGAGCCCTCGCGATGCGGCACGCCTGATTCACCGGCGGAGGATTTCCGTGTTGGTGTGTGTGCCGCAAATGCTCGAGCTGCTTCGCGATTACGTGTTGCAATCCGTTCCCGCAGCCAGCCAGCCGCCGAGGAGCGGCAAATGGTACGGACGATGGTGGCAATATCGCCGCGTGCATCGCCTGCTGGGTTGGAAGTTCTGGAGCTTCGTGGTGGGGGCCGCGCCGCTGGATCCGGAGTTGGAAGAGTTCTGGCGCAAGCTGGGCTACGTCGTGATTCAGGGCTACGGGCTCACAGAGACGGCGCCGGTGGCAACGCTGAATCATCCGTTCGAGACGCGGAAAGGCTCGGTAGGTAAAGCTATCGCAGGGGTGGAGATCCGCATCGCACCGGATGGCGAAGTGCTGCTGAAGGGCGATAACATCACTCCCGGCTACTTCGGGCAGGCATCGGCGAGCCTGCGGGATGCGGAGGGATTTCTTCACACAGGCGATATTGGTGCGCTCGACGCCGATGGGCGGCTGAGCATTTTAGGACGCAAGAAAGAGATGATCGTTTCGCCGGACGGGCTGAACGTCTATCCCGAGGACGTGGAACGCGCTCTACAGGCGATCGCCGGAGTGCGGGAAGCGGCGGTAGTGGCGGAGAGAAACGGCTCGCGCGAAATTGTGCATGCGGTGCTGATTCTGGATGAAGGTTTTGATGCGGAGGCAATCGTCAGCGAAGCTAACTCCAAACTAGAGTCGCATCAAAGGGTGCGTGGGTGGTCGATGTGGCCGGGTGCCGCGCTGCCCAGAACTTCCGGAACCAGCAAGCTTAAGCGGGGAGAGGTGGCGGCCTGGGTTGCAGGCAGTACAGCGGCCAGTGCACAAAATCCCGCGTCTGCCGATACCTCCGTGGAAGAAGTGATTCGGAAGTATGCGGGCGGCCGCGCCATAACCGGGGCCAGTTCGCTGGACGACCTCGGCTTGAGTTCGCTGGATCGAATACAACTGCTGATGGAACTGGAGCGGAAGACTGGAGCGCCGGTTGACGAAGCAAGTTTCGCTAACGCGCGCACCGTGGACGATTTGGTGCACCTGAAGGCAGCTACCCCCGGCGCAGCGGAAGATCCTTTCGATTTTCCCGAGTGGAACCGAGCAGCGGTGGCGCGCGCCGTGCGCCGGATCGCCGTGCCGGGACTCATCATTCCGCTGACGCGCGCATTTGCCTGGCTAGACGTTTCGGGCCTCGAAAACCTGCGGGATCTGGACGCGCCGGTGATCTTCGCGTCAAATCACCAGAGCTTCTTCGATGGTCCGGCGATTCTTTCGGCACTGCCGCCGAAGTGGCGCTACAGACTCGCGCCGGCCGTGATGAAAGAATTCTTCGATGCCCACTATCATCCGAAGCGCCACACGGCGGGAGAACGTTTTCGCGATGGGCTGGCCTATTTTCTGGCGTCGCTGGTGTTCAATGTTTTCCCGCTGCCTCAGCGGGAATCGGGGACACGGGAAGCACTGCGATATGCGGGCGGGTTGGTCTCCGACGGGTATTCAATTTTGATTTTCCCGGAAGGTAAACGGACGGATGCGGGCGAGATACTGTCGTTCCGCCCGGGCGTTGGCATGCTGGCGGCGCGACTGGGCGTGCCGGTAGTTCCGGTCCGCCTGACAGGCCTGGAGCGAGTGCTACACCGGGATGCGCGCTTCCCTTCGCCAGGGCGCGCAAGGGTACAATTTGGTGCGCCGTTGCGGGTGACGGGCGATGATGCGGAAGCGATTGCAAAACAGATCGAAGACGCGGTGCGCGCACTGGGCTGAGAAATTGGAGATCAGATCGTGAGAAGGCGGTGCTCGGGACTGCCGATTTGCACCTGCTCGTAGATGTCGCCAATCACGCCTTGTCCAAACTTCGCTAAAAACGGCACGATGGAATAGAGCCGCTCCTGCAAATGCTTCTCAGGGAACACCAGACCGGAAAGCGACTGTGCATCGGCTGCGGCCTGCGAATCCCGCGCCATGATCTGAGAGGCGGTCTTGCGGCTGATCTTGCCAAGCTGATATTCGATCTTGCGACGGCTGGTAGCCAGGGCACCGCTGAGCGAGACGTCAAAGCGGCTGAGATCTGCACTGAGTGAGTCCAAAGCCTGCGTGACGGACTGCTCCGTGGATGCTAAGCTGCTCCGCAGCTCTGCCGGCACGAGTTGTGCGGACATTTGCAGCTGGAGCGTCTGGTCATTCGTAAAGAGGTCCGCGAGACCGAGGTTATAGCGACGCATGCGCTTCGCGGTGCGCTCGTCAATCAGGGTAAAGCCGGCGCGCGGAAACGCCACGGGCTGGCGGCCGAGCAGCTTTTCGTACAGAACTCGCGACTGCGCCAGATACGCCAGTTCGGCAGGGCC
>CAIKAS010000118.1 GCA_903825445.1 uncultured Acidobacteriia bacterium | reverse complement strand
GCTGGCTTTTTTGTCGTCCATGCGCAACTGGTAGGTTGACTTGAACCAGGGCACGACTTCGCGAATGCGGTTGACATTCACAAGGTAGGAGCGATGGGCGCGCCAGAACATATCGGGATCCAGCGCCGCCTGTAGTTCTTCTATCGTTCGGAAATTGGACTGGCCTTCGGCCTGGGCGGCCACCAGCGTGATGACGCCATTGGCGATGGTCGCGTAGACCAGTTCCTCCGGGCCTATCACCAGATTGCGTGAGCCGCTGCGAAGGAGGAGTTTTGTAAAGGCCGGTTTCACGGGCGACTGCGAAACGGGTTCGGTGAGGCGCTCGGCGACGGCACGACGCGCGCGGACCAGGGTGGCGGCCAGGCGCTCGCGGTCAACTGGCTTCAGGAGGTAGTCCATCGCCTCCAGCTTGAAGGCTTCTACGGCGAACTGGTCGAAGGCGGTGGAGAAGATGATGTGGGGCGGTTCTATTTCGTTTTCCCGAAGGCGGCGGACGACGCCGAGTCCATCGAGGCCTGGCATCTGGATGTCGAGAAAGGCCAGGGCGGGGTCGAGTTTTTCGATGAGATCGAGCGCTTCCAGACCGTTCGACGCCGTTCCTACGACCTCAACGTCTCCAATCTCCTCTAAAAGAAAACGTAATTCTTCACGCGCCAATTGCTCATCGTCGGCAATGATGGCGGACATGGGGGCGACGCCTGAGACCGTGCCGGGAACTGCACCTGCATGAGCGGCGCGAAGGGGCATCGACTGGTATTATAACGGATTGCTGCAAGTCCAAACCCATCTGAACAGTGCTTTTGAGGGCGCTGGTTCGGTGAGGGTGCGCAGTTTTGCCTAAATTATAAGGAGCCGAACTTTTGCCGAATATTCAAGAACCCGCAGTCAGACCTACGCCGAAAATCGAGCCAGCCGAGGGAAAACTTGGCATTCTGATTCCGGGTATGGGTGCTGTGGCTACGACCTTTATTGCGGGCGTAGAAGCCATTAAGCAGAATCTGGCGAAGCCGATCGGCTCCACCACCCAGTTGGCGACGATTCGCTTGGGGAAGCGGACTGATAACAACACGCCGCGGATCAAGGATTTCGTCCCGCTGGCAACGCTGGACGACCTGGTGTTCGGTGGTTGGGACATTTTCGAAGAGAATTGCTACGAAGCCGCTGTGAACGCAGCAGTGCTGGATCGTCCGCTGCTGGACAAGCTGAAGGATCCGCTTTCGGCGCTGAAGCCGATGCCTGCGGTGTTCGACTCCGAATATGTGAAGCGCATCAACGGACCGAACCAGAAGCCGAAGGCATCGAAGATGGAACATGCCGAGATGCTGATGGACGATATCCGGCAGTTCAAGGCACGGACCGGCGCGGCACGGCTGGCAATGATCTGGTGCGGTTCGACGGAAGTATTCCATCGCGCGGCGGCGGTTCACCAGACGCTTGAGACGTTTGAGAAGGGCCTGACGAACAGCGATCCGGAAATCTCGCCCAGCCAGATTTATGCTTATGCGGCGATCAAGTCCGGCGTCTCATACACGAACGGCGCTCCTCATCTGACGGTGGATGCTCCGGCTCTTCTGCAAATGGCGCGTGACCGCAGCGTGCCGATTGCCGGCAAGGATTACAAGACGGGCCAGACGTTCATGAAGACGCTGCTGGCGCCGGGCTTCAAGTCGCGCATGCTGGGTGTTTCCGGCTGGTTCTCGACGAACATTCTGGGCAATCGCGATGGCGAAGTGCTGGACGATCCAGGTTCTTTCCGCTCGAAGGAAGAGACCAAGCTTTCGGCGCTGGAACAGATTCTGCAGCCGGAGCTTTATCCGGATCTCTATAAGGATATCTACCACAAGGTTCGGATCAACTACTATCCGCCGCGCGGCGATAACAAAGAAGGCTGGGACAATATCGACATCTTTGGCTGGCTCGGTTATCCGATGCAGATCAAGGTCGATTTCCTTTGCCGCGATTCTATTCTGGCGGCTCCGCTGGTGCTGGACCTGGTGCTGTTCATGGATCTTGCGCAGCGCGCGGGTATGCGTGGGGTGCAGGAATGGCTCTCGTTCTACTTCAAGGGTCCGATGACGGCTCCCGGCTTGTATCCTGAGCACGACATTTTCATCCAGCTCATGAAGCTTAAGAACACGCTGCGCTGGATGAAGGGCGAGAATCTCATCACGCACCTGGGTCTTGAGTATTACGACTAATTTCAGGTGGCTAAGTTTCCGGTAACGACTGGGTAGCTCGTGCGTCAATAATTAGATAGCGATTAGCACACGGGATGCGGATTCTGGTCATTGGCGGGACGCTTTTCATCGGCAAGCAACTGGTCAAACGGCTGCTGGCTGCGGAGCATGACGTCACGGTTTTGCATCGGAAGGGCGAGCATCCTTTCGGGAAGCGTGTGCGCAACGCGCTGGCGGACCGCAACGATGCCGCGACAGTACGAACGGCGCTTACAGGCCAAAAATTCGACGCCGTTTACGACTTCGCTTACGACTGGGAGCGCGGCACGACGGGGCAGCAGGTAGAGGCCTGTGCGCGCGCAATTCCTGGCGATCTGACACGATACATCTTCATGTCGAGCGTTGCGGCTTACGGTGATGGGTTGAACCATGCCGAGGACGAACCGCTGGCGTCGGAGGCCCATGAGAATCCTTACGTGCGGAATAAGGCGTCGAGCGAGCGCGCTCTGTTCCGCATGTTCCACGAATCGAAATTTCCTGTGGTGACGATGCGTCCACCGTTTGTTTACGGGCCGGAAAATCCGTTCTATCGCGAGGCTTTTTTTTGGGACAGGCTGAAGGCGGGACGGACCATTATCATTCCAGGAGACGGGAACCGGCTGATGCAGTTCGTCTACGTGAACGATCTGGTGGAAGCCTGCATTCGCGCGCTGGATAAGAACACTGCGCCGGGGCGTGCATTTAATGTGGCCGACGAAAAGGCACTGACGCAGATTGAGGTCGTCAACGCTTTTGCGAAAGCCGCGGGCAGGGAAGCCGAGATGGTGAAAGTGCCACGCGGGATGATTGCTCGCGCGGGAGGCAATGCTTTTGGGGATCCCATGTACTTTGGGGAATATTACGATGTTCCGCCGATTACGATGCTGATCGGCAGAGTGAAGCGGGTCTTCAACATGACCCTCACGCCTTTCGCGGATGGCTTGAAGGAGACTTACAAGCACTGGCAGCGGCATGGTGAGGATCGCAAACCTGATTTCAAACTGGAGGACGATCTGATCCGGCAGGCACGGGAATTGCCGATAATGAGAGCGTGACATTCGCGGTCGGCGAGAGTGAGCCACGGTATCATCGTCGGGTTTTCCTTGGAGTTGCGACTATGGGTGCGGGCGCCTGGTGGTTGTTTGAGCGCCAGAGCAGGGAATTGGAGCGCGTGGCTTCCCTTCCCACCATGGTGTCGATCGCTCGGTTCGACGATGGTGGTCGGCCATTGGGGGTCGAACGAACGCTGCGGATCCACCGGTCAGACGACGAGTGGCGGAAACGCCTGGCGGTGGACGAATTCCAAATGACACGGCGCGCTGACACTGAGTTGGCCTACACGGGAGCGTACTGGAATTTCCACGAGGATGGGTTGTACCGGTGCGTGTGTTGCGGGTCCGCGTTGTTCGAGTCGCGGACGAAGTTTGATTCGGGTACCGGGTGGCCAAGTTTCTCGGAGCCGATAGCGCGGGAGAACGTGGTCGAGTCGCCAGACGCGACGTTCGGGATTCGGCGGACGGCAGTGGCGTGTACTCTTTGCGGGGGACACCTGGGGCATCTGTTCGACGATGGACCCCCGCCGACTGGAATGAGGTATTGCATCAATTCGGCTGCGTTGCGGTTTGTGGGTCGTGCGGGGTAGTCTGTGGCAGTTATTTTGTATTTGACATAATATACGTTATCAGAAGTGATATGCGGGAATGTAACAAACCTCCTGAATCGCACGCCTTGGTCAACATGTTAAGGCTCCCGTTGCAATGGCGAGTTGGCGCGGTTGCAGTAATGACGGTGTTGGTACTCTCCGCGCAAGAGAACGCCGTTTTCCAATCCGATACCCGCGTTGTCGAGATCGCAGTCGTGGCGAAGGATGCCAATAATGCTCCGGTTTCCGATCTGCACCAACGCGATCTCCGCGTTCTGGACAACGGCACCGAGCAGACCATGCTGAGTTTCGAAAATCTCGGAGTTGCCACGAGGACGTTGGGCGGAACTCCAGCTGGGAGCGATGAGACGCCCCTCGCCACACCCAGGCTGTCAATCATTCTTCTCGATGCCATCAACACATCGCTGTCAGCCCAGATCTACGGACGGAAGGCGATTTCCGAAATGTTGCGAAACCTGCCGCCCGGGCAAAACCGAGTCGCCATCTTTGTACTCGGCGACGAACTGCGGTTGCTGCATGATTTCTCAACTGACCCTGCCTCACTGAGGCAGGCCGTGGATGGTTACGAGGGGGAACATCCTCATAACGGTGCGGTGGACGCTGCGCCATTCGCAGGAGGGTTTTCATTGGCCGCTACCGTGCCAGCTTCGAATAAAGGAACCTTCCAGTTCGAGGAACAGCGGTTGGCTGCAACATTAGCAGCATTTACAAGAATCGCGCGGAACATGAAGGATGTGCGCGGCGAAAAAAGCCTGCTCTGGGTAACGGGCGGATTTATACCGCCTGAGGACCATGCGGATATCGAAGCTGCCACGCATACGCTTGCCAATTCGAATGTCATCTTGTTTCCCATTGATGCGCGAGGGCTGGTTGCCTGCCCTGGCGGCGCGTGCCCGCCGGAGGTAAATCTTGCTATCGCAAGTATGGAGGAAGTCGCCACGCTGACCGGTGGCCGGGCTTTTCACGACGACAATGGTATTTCAGCGCTGGCGCGAACTGCACTGGACGAGACACGCGAAGGCTACCTGCTGACGTACTCGCCGAACAATTACAGGCAGGATGGGTCGGTGCACAGAGTGCAACTTAAGACATCGCGGAAGAACGTAGAATTGCGCTATCGACCGGGGTATATCGCGAATTAGGTCGAACGATTACGAGGCGAGACGTTGCTCGATGTCCGAAAGCCTGTCCTCGATCGTCTGGACACGGATGTCGAGGCCGCCGACAATGGCCTGATGCTGGCGGTAACGGGCGTCTGCGGTGCGAGCCCACTTCCAGAATTCCGTAAGCAGGCGGGTTTCGACAATTTCAGTGTGCGCGCGGGAACGCTGTTCAGACTCCGCAATCTGGGAACTCAGCCGCGATTCCATGCCCTCGAGATCAGACAGCCGGGTTTCGACGATTTCGGTGTGTGCGCGGGAACGCTGTTCAGACTCCGCAATCTGGGAACTCAGCCGCGACTCCATGCCTTCGAGATAAGACTTCAGGTCCGCTTCCATCTGCCGATAAGCTTAGCATGTTTTGGCATCCTCGGCGAAGCGCAATTAGGTCCGGTTATACTAGTTGAATGAAAGCCACCGAGAAGATCTGGCGCAACGGCGAATTTATCGCCTGGGATGACGCCAAGATACACGTTCTGTCGCACGTTGTCAGCTACGGGAGCTCGGTTTTCGAAGGCATCCGCGTCTACGAAACCACGAGCGGCCCGGCTGTTTTCCGGCTTCGCGAGCACATTCGCCGTATGGTCGATTCGGCGAAGATTTACCGGATGGACGATTTCCGTTTCACCCAGTCTGAGCTCGCCGAGGCCATGCTCGAACTGGTCCGCCTCAACGGCCTGAAATCCTGCTACATCCGCCCCATTGTAATGCGTGGTTACGGCCTGATGGGCGTGAACGGCACGAAGAATCCGGTGGACGTCTATCTTGCCTGCTGGGAATGGGGTCGCTACCTCGGCGAAGAAGCGCTTGCCGAAGGCGTCGACGTTTGTATTTCCAGCTGGACGCGCATCGCCCCTAATACCCTGCCCGCACTCGCGAAGGCCGGCGCTAACTACATGAACTCGCAGCTGATCAACATGGAAGCTGTCGCGAATGGCTATTCCGAAGGCATCGCACTGGATAAGTCTGGTTATGTGAGCGAAGGCGCGGGCGAGAATATCTTCGTCGTACGGGACGGAAAGATTGTGACGCCTCCGCTTGGCACTTCCGTGCTGCCCGGCATCACGCGCGACGCTGTTCTTCTGCTCGCCGCCGATCTTGGCATTCCGATAGTGGAACAAGTGGTGCCGCGCGAACTGCTATACATCGCTGACGAAGTATTCTTCACAGGTACGGCAGCTGAGATTTCGCCGATTCGTTCGATTGACCGTATCAAGATTGGCTCGGGCCGGCGTGGTCCAATCACGGAGAAACTGCAGAATGAGTTCTTCGGGATCGTGAATGGCACCAAGCCTGATCGCTATGGCTGGCTGACACCTGTGGGCGTTGCGGCGCCAGTCCTGAAATAACGCGCCTATTCGTAGCGAAGGGCGTCCACCGGGTCAAGCCGGGACGCCTTTACTGCGGGCCACACACCGAAAAACAAGCCAATCCCAACCGACACTGAGAACGCCGTGACCACGGCCCATGTCGGTACGCTGCTGGGAAGTGCCGGAACCAGAGCGCCCACCAGCATTGTGAGCAGCACGGCCGTAATTATTCCGAGCAATCCCCCTGCCCCGGTCAACGCCATGGCTTCAGCAAGGAACTGCGCGATGATGTCGATGCGTCTGGCCCCCAGGGCCTTACGGACTCCGATCTCACGGGTACGCTCGGTTACGCTTACGAGCATAATGTTCATTACGCCGATACCGCCCACCAACAATCCGAGCGCTGAAATTGCGATCGCTACAAGCCCGATGAGGCCGGTGATTTTGTCGAACTGCTCGATGATCTGATCGGGAGTTCCGATATTGAAATCGTCCTCATCATCCTTCTTCAGGCCGCGAAGGCGCCGCATAATACCGTCGACTTCGTCATAGGCATCCTTCCGCATGCCGGGCTTTGCCTGGCAGGTGATCATGAAACGGTCGAGTTGCGGATAGCGGGATTCGGCAGTCTTCAAAGGCATTTCGATCTGCGAATCCGCAGCGTTTTGACCGAAGAAGCCGCCCTTGGCTTTGGCGAAGACGCCGACCACTGTGAACTCGGCGCCATCCAGCATGAACGTGCGGCCTACCGCATCTCCGGACGGGTATAGTGCCTTGGCAAGATCGTAACCGATGACGGCAACGTGCAATACGCGGTCGTCCTCTTCCTGAGTGAAAAAGCGGCCCTGATCGAAATCACGCGGAGCCAGGTCGTTATCGTTGGCTGTCACGCCGACCATATTGAGGTTGTCGGTTTCAAAGCCCGGGACTTTTGCAGTGATAATGGTGCCGCTGGCGGCTGGAGGAATGTAGAGCGCCAGCCCGATCGCCTGAACGGTGGTAGCAGAACGCGCGATCATATCGGCGTATTCCGGCTTGATGGCGCGGCGGCGGCGTTCCTTGATGGGGGCAAAGTCTGAACTGGGATCGCCGCTGGTCTTGAAAATGAAAATATTATCCGGACCAAGTTCCGCAAAGAACGTGACGATGCCCGCGCGCAGACCTGTCAGCAAAGATGCGACGACCACAACGGTAGTGATGCCGATAACAATACCGATGATCGTCAGCATCGAACGGAACCGATGCGCCCACACGGAATCCATCGCCATCGCCAGGTTCTCTCTGGGGGAAATATTCACTGGTTCTCTTCCCTGCTCCGCATGGTCATAATAGTTTTTATTCAGCCCTCAAGGCTACGATGGGGTCCAGTTTCGAGGCTTTCAAGGCCGGATACCAGCCACTGACGATGCCCACGGTTGCCGACACTGCGACCGATAACAGAACGTAAAACGGAGTGACACGAAGCGTGACCCCGAAGGCCTGGGTCAGCCCGGCGGTCACGATGGCGCCAATCAGAACTCCCATCGCTCCTCCGGCAAACGACATCATCACAGCTTCAATCAGGATCTGGAGCATAATGTCAAAGCGGCGCGCGCCCAGCGCTTTGCGAATGCCGATTTCGCGCGTGCGCTCGGTAACACTGACCAGCATGATGTTCATGATGACAATGCCGCCCACTACGAGCGAAATCAGCGTCACCGGCACCACGACAGCGGCGACTACCGCCAGCAGGCTATCGATGAAACCCCGGATCGCGTCGGGCGTAATGAAATCGAAACGGTCAATCTCACCCGGTTTTTGATGAAAACGATTACGAAGCGCCACGCGCGTCAGATCGAGCGACTGCTGCATCGTCAGGCCGCTTTCTTTACGCGGGCGGGCGAAAATCGCGATAGACTGTCCGGGGCCGAACAAACGGTTAAAAGCCGTAATGGGAATGTACGCCGCATTGTCCTGGCTGCGGCCGAACGACGATCCAAGGTGTTCCACCACACCAACCACGGTGAAATCGATCCCCTGAATTTTGAAAGTGAAACCGAGCGGCGAATCGTTGCCCGGGAACAGGGTCGTCTTAAGGTCGTCGCCAATCACGGCCACGTTTAAGCCGCTCATTTCCTCGGGCTGGGTGAAGAAGCGCCCGTCCACGACCACGACATCGCGAATGTCGGCCATGTCCGCAGACACGCCGAGAATAGAGGTTTCTTCGAGGATAATGCCTTCACGTTTGGTATCGGCCTGATTTTGGCGGTAGGGCGAATACATGGTTGTTTCGCCGTTCACCTGTTGCAGATAGCGATCATGTTCCAGCGTGATGGGGCGGTTGAACTGGAGTTTGGTTTGATATTCCTTGCGAGTCATGCCGCCGGCGCCAGCCACCTGGGAAACGAGGTAGGACTCGCTGCCGAAGGCTTTGGCCGTGCTTTCCTCGGCATAGAGACCGAGACCGTCAATGGCGGAGCCGACCAGAATGACGCTGGCGACGCCGATGATGACGCCGAGCAGGGTGAGGAAGCTGCGCAGCTTGTGGGCTCGGATGGAGTCCCACGCTAGTCCGAGGGCGCTGGAGAACTGATAGGAAAGGCGCACCTGACCGTAGGCACGCTGCGTTTCCCCACTTCCCGGCCCCGTCTCCGCAGCAGTCATATTATTCAGGATATCCTTATGGTTCTACGCGCCCGAGCGGTAATTTGTTCGCGGGACTTTAAGGAGATCATGACGCCCCGTCTGATTCGGCCATTGCTGGTTGTGGAGTTTCTGATTGCAGTCCAGGTTTGGCTCACCTTTTGGAGTGAGGTAGGCGGGCAGTACCATCTGGACCTGATGTTCTGGCCGTGGAAATTCGGCCTGACAGTGGCCGTGGCCGGGCTGATTACTGCCATCACTGCGAATCTTTTCGCTAATGCCGGTGCGGTTACGCGCCGCGCGCTGCTGTACGGGGTACTGCTGTTGGGCGTAATGGCGGTCGCCGGGGCGGTGACGTACTACTACCACATGAATGAGCCGACCGATGAGGAGAATGACGAGGAGCAGCCGACAGTGACCGATTTGAGGTGTCCGGGTTCTGGTTTTCAGTCGGCCTGCGGCATTCAAAATAAATATTTTGCGGAACAAGGTATTGCCGAAACCACAACCGCCCGTGACTTCGTATAAAGTGTAGATATATGTTCAAT
>CAIKAS010000117.1 GCA_903825445.1 uncultured Acidobacteriia bacterium | reverse complement strand
TGACGACTTCGCCGGGCCCTACTGAAAACCCGCCATCGACCCAGTTCTGGATCAGGCGGACTTCCTTGCCGAGCAATTCGGACATGCGTTTGGCGACCGGCGCCAGTGAGTCTTCCGGCTTGAACTCGCCCTCGGTCGGGCGGCCGAGGTGCGAAGTCACCATCACCGCCGCGCCCTTGCCGAGCGCGTAGCGGATGCCCGGCAGCGCGGCGCGGATGCGCGTGTCGTCGGTGATGGCAAGATGGTCGTTCTGCGGCACGTTGAGGTCGGCGCGAATGAAAACGCGCTGGCCCGAAACATCGAGGTCGGTGAGGCGTTTGAAAGTCATGGCGATACCCGATTGGAAACGGAGATTGAAAAGAGAGGCGGCAGAGCAAATCGTAACTTCAAAAACTTAAAGATCACCGCCAAGGGCGCAAAGACTTGCAATGATTTTCTTGCTTTTCTTTGCGTAAGCTTTGCGTTCTTTGCGCTTTGGCGGCGTGTGTTGCTTTGAAATTTCGGCGGCCGGGAGTTCTACTTGGCCATTACGCGGACCATTTCCAGAACCTTGCAGGAATAGCCCCACTCGTTGTCATACCAGGCGACGACCTTCAGGAAGTTGCCATCCATGATCTTCGTCAACTGTGCGTCCACAATGGCGCTGTTCGGATTGTGCAGCATGTCGGAAGAAACGACCGGATCTTCGGTGTAAGCCAGAATGCCCTTCAGTTCGCCCTCGGCGGCAGCCTTCAGCGCGGCGTTAACTTCCTTATCCGTGGTATTCGTCTTGAGGATGGCAACAAGATCGACTACCGAGACATCGGGCGTGGGAACGCGCATGGAGTAACCATCGAGCTTGCCCTTGAGTTCCGGCAGGACGAGCGCGATAGCTTTGGCGGCGCCCGTGGTAGTCGGGATCATGTTGATGGCGGCGGCGCGGGCGCGGCGCAGATCCTTGTGCGGGAAGTCGAGCACATTCTGGTCGTTGGTATACGAGTGAATCGTAGTCATTGACCCTTTGTCAATGCCGAACTTTTCATGCAGAACCTTGCAAACCGGCGCGAGGCAGTTCGTTGTACAGGAGGCATTCGAAACCACGTGGTGTTTCGCCGGATCGTAAGCCGCGTCGTTGACGCCGAGCACGATGGTGATGTCTTCGTCCTTGGCCGGGGCAGAGATGATGACCTTCTTCACGGTGCCGCGAATATGCTTGGAGGCGTTCGCTTTGTCCACGAAACGACCGGTCGATTCGATTACGATTTCCGCGCCAACCGAACTCCAGTCGATGAGCGCCGGATCCTTTTCGGCGAAGACCTTGATGCGGCGGGAACCGATCACGATGGTGTCGCCATCGACGGACACTGGCTCGGGCAGGGGGCCGAGGAGTGAATCGTACTTCGTCATGTGGGCGAGAGTCTTAGTGTCGGTGAGGTCATTGACGGCGACAAATTCGATCTCGGGATTGTTCAGGGCGGCGCGGACGACGTTGCGGCCGATGCGGCCGAAACCGTTAATACCAACTTTGACTGGCATGTTGCGGATGGTTCTCCTTGAGGAATTACGCAGTTGCGTGAGGGTTAAAACTTAGGATACCAAAAGGGCAGTTTTGGACCTAAAAACGCGTGGTTCGGGGCCGCGTCCTATAGGGAGCGATTTAGCAACGGAGTCCGCTATCAGGGTGCGCGATAAATCTCGCGCCATCCACCGGCGGGCAGCACAACACCGACGATGGCGCCAATTATTGCACCCAGCGGTGTGAAGACTTCTTTACCGATATTGGGAAGTATGTCGAAACCACCACGATCCCCATGATCGGTGGCAGCGCCGACCGCGAGGCCGGTACCTGCGCCAATCGCCGCTCCCCATAGTACGTGCTTTCCGCGATGCCCTTCGACTTTCAGTTCGACGCGGGAGATATCGGCCCGCACGAGCGACTCCTGACTGGTGGTCGCGTTGACGTTCAGGGAGTCGGCGGTAACATTCTGCAGGAATCCGTGAACGACCCTTCCGCTTTTCAGCGCAATGCGGATATCTGAACCCTGTGCGAGCTGGCTAACTTTTGCCCAGGCCGGAGGTGGCACTGGAGTGGTCTGTGCGAACAGAGAGAGGGCGGCGAAGAACGGCGCGGAGAACCAGAACAGGCTCAGCGTCAGTGCCATGAGGATCCTCCCGGCTCATAATACCGCAAAAAGCGGTGGCTATTTCTGGGCGGCCGCTGGCAGCCCGCGCTGGCGGAGCATGGCATCGATGGTGGGTGGGCCACCATGCCAGTTCTCGTAGAGCGTATCGAAATCCTGCGTGCTGCCACGGGAAAGAATCATCTGACGGAAACGATCGCCGTTGGCGCGTGTCAGTCCGCCGTGTTGGGTGAACCAGGCGTAGGCGTCGTCGTCGAGCATTTCGCTCCAAAGGTAAGCGTAGTAGCCGGCAGAATACGCGTGCACCCAGATGTGCATGAAGTATGTAGAACGGTAGCGGGGCGGAACGGCATCGAGCAACAGCTTCGTACGATCCAGCGCGGCCTTTTCGAAGGCATCGGTATTTTGTTTAGGTGCGTCGGCGGAAAGAAGATGCCACTGCATGTCGAGTTCGGCAGCCGCGAGAAGCTCAGTGAGCGCGTAGCCTTGATTGAAAGTTTCAGACGCACGGAGTTTGGCGACGAGGTCGGCAGGCATTGGAGCGCCAGTCTTGTAATGGCGGGCGAAGTGAGCAAAGACGGTTGGGTCGTCGCGCCAGTGTTCGTTGAACTGCGAGGGGAACTCGACGAAGTCGCGCGCAATGCCGCCGCCAAGCGACGGATATTCGACAGCGGAGAACATGGCATGCAGCGCATGGCCAAATTCGTGGAACATAGTTTTGACGTCGCCGTAGCTGATGAGCGCGGGCTCGCCTGGCGCGGGTTTCGAGAAATTGGCGACGTTGTACACAACGGACTTCCGGCCCATGAGCTTTGACGCGGGGATAAAGGAACTAGTCCACGCACCACCGTTCTTGTTGTCACGCTTAAAGTAATCGCAGTAGAAAAGCGCAAGGGGCTTGCCATCGGCTTCGAAGACTTCAAAGACGCGGACATCGGACTGATAGACCGGGATATCTTTGCGCTCTTTAAACGTGATTCCGTAGAGTTGCGTGGCAGCGTAAAAAACGCCGTCCTGAAGGACGGTGTTGAGTTCGAAGTAGGGACGGACCGCAGCTTCATCGAGATCGTATTTGGCCTTGCGGACCTGATCGGCGTAAAAGTCCCAATCCCAGGGGGCGAGCTGAAAACCACCGTTCCGCTTGTTGATAAGGTCCTGGATGTCTTTTGCCTCGCGTTTGGCGTTGGCCGTGGCCGCAGGAACGAGAGCGCTGAGGAATTTCTCGACGGCTTCCGGAGTTTTTGCCATCTGGTTGCCAAGCTTCCAGGCAGCGAAGTTGGGGTAACCTAACAGCCTGGCTTTCTCGGCGCGAAGTTTGGCCATCTGGGCGACAACGTCGCGATTATCGTTCGGACCATCGCGTTCAGCGCGCAGCCAGCCCTCTTCAAACAGAGCCTCGCGGGTTTTGCGATTGGAGAGCAACGCAAGATCAGGCTGCTGTGTGGTGTTCTGAAGCGGGACGACGTAGCCCTCTGCACCGCGGGCTTTTGCGGACTGCGCTGCAGCGGCGATTTGGCCGTCGCTGAGCCCTGCGAGCGCGGTTTTATCGGTGATCACGAGGGCGCTGGCTTTAGTGCCCGCGAGCAATTTCTGATTGAAGCTGTTAGAGAGCACTGAAAGTTGCTCGTTGATTTGCTTCAAACGGGTTTTATCCGAGTCGCTAAGGTTAGCCCCATCGCGGACGAAATTCCGATACGTCTGTTCGACGAGACGGCGGGATTCCGCATCAAGCCTCAAGGCGTCGCGACGATCATAAACGCTCCTGATACGAGCGAAGAGCTTCGGGTTGAGAAGAATGGCATCGGAAAGCGCAGAAAGTTTTGGCGTCAGTGCTTCTTCGATCTTTTGGAGCTGCGGATTTGTATTGGCGCCAGTGACGCCATGGAATGCGGCCTGGGCCCTGTCAAGCAATTCGCCGGTTTTCTCAAGCGCGACAAGAGTGTTGGCGAAATCAGGGGGAGCAGGATTGTCGGCGATAGCATCGATTTCCTTCAGTTGGCTGGCTATGCCGGCTTCAATGGCTGGCTGATAATCAGCGTCTTTGATGCGATCGTAGGGCGGTGCCTGATACGGGAGAGAACTTGGGGCGAAGAAAGGATTCGAGGGACCGAATACGGGCGCGGGGGCCTGAGCGACCGCGCAGGAAATTGCCGCGAAGGCTACCGCGGTTGCCCTCACGTGGATTGTAGCGGTCCGGATACGAAATATGGAATCCATGCCCGGATTCTACTTCTGTGCTTTGGAACCGGTTTTCGATTTGGCTTCTTCAAGTCGCTGTGAAATGCGCTTCAGCTCTGCCGGATCGTTTTCCGAAGGTGATGCCGTCTTCATCTCCGTGACCGCAAGTTCCCATTCCTGTGCTGCTTCCTTGAACTTGCCCTGCTTGAAGTAGACTTCAGCGAGATGGTCGTGAACCGTCGGATCCTGCTTAATCGCGCGATCTTCGCGCGAATCCAAAGCCTGGTGGAGTTCCGCCTCCGCCTGCTCGAGACGATTCAGGCGGTAGTGTACCCAGCCCAGGCTATCCAGATACGCACCGCTCTCGGGTTCAAGATCAACAGCCTTTGAAATGAGCTGCTGCGCTTCATCGAGACGCACGTTACGATCGGCCAGCATATAACCCAGGTAATTTAGAGCACCGGCATATTCAGGATCGACCTTCAGAACCTCACGAAATTGCTTTTCAGCCTCATCATAGTTCTTCTCATGCTCATACATCGCGCCGCGCATGAAGGTGATAGAGAGCTTCTGTTGGGGCGTTTGCGCCAGTTTCTCGGCAACATCGAGAGTGGAAAGCGCGTCCTTATAACGCTTGGCTTTTTCCTGGACCTGTGCAATGGCCACGATGACCTGCTGGTCCTGATCCGAATCGGGCAGCGCTTTGAGTTCAGAGATGGCTTTATCGAATTCCGCCAGAGTGGCGAGAAGCGAAGCGTGTTCCATGGCGATCACTTTGTCGCCGGTGAATTTCTTCACGGCCGCGTCCGCTGCGGCGCGCGCGCCCTTGAAATCCTTCGCTGAGGCGAGGGTCTCAATTACTTCCACTTCCACGACAGGCGCGGCATCGGGCTTCAGATCGGCGATCTGGCGGAAGGAGACTACCGCCTCCGGAATCTTGTCGCCATTTTTCTGCATGCTGGCAAGTGAACGCAGCATACCGATACGCTCCATACGTTCCTGATCGTTGTAAACGGTTTTCTTCGTTTCCTTGAGGATCTCTTCCACTGTGGCAATCGCGTCAGCGTTCTTGCCTTCAGCATCCATCAGTTCGGCTTCGGACATGCGGACGCCAATGTTGTTGTCAATGGCTTTGGCCCTTGCGATCGCCTCGTGCGCCTTCGGATAGTTGCGGCGCTGACCCCACAGATCAGCCAGTTCGATGAAATTGTCGACATTTTTCGGCTCGATCGCGGCAAGTTCTTCCCACGCCTGGATAGCCTCATCGACGCGATTGGTTTTCAGAAGCGCATCGCAATACTTGTGGCGGATCTGCGTACCCGGCGCCATGGGAATGAGACGCTTCCATGTGTCGGCTGCTTTGCTGAAATCGCGGCTGTCCTCGTACAACTCGGCCAGAACCTGAATCGTCTCGGGATCGCCATCGTCGCCTGTGACCGGCTCGAGGAGGCGGATAGCACCCGCGAAATCGCCACGACCGGCGTAGAGTTCGGCGAGGCCGGTGAGAGCGTCGTCATCGCCAGCGTCGAGGGCCACTACCGCCTTGTAGGCTTTCTCGGCAGCGGCATCATTCTTCGCGACGCGGTAGAGATGCGCAAGTGATGAGAGGCTTTCCGCATCTTTCGGATCCAGATCAGCTGCGCGCTGGAAGTGCTCGATGGCGTTTCGCAGAGCTTCGGGATCAATCTTGCCCTGTTCGGGATCGAGTTGAGCGGCGTACATGCGGGCGAGGATCTTTTCGGCGCCTGCATCGTTCGGATTCGACTTGATGATGGAATTAGCGAGATCCACAGCTTTTTCCGCCTGACCGGCGCGCATGTAGAACTCGGCAAGTTCTTCGGCGATCACAGTCATGGACGGATCGAGGGAGATTGCCTTCTTGTAGTAGTCTATGGCCTGGTTGACGAACTGGGCACGACCCGAATATTTCGCAGCCTCTTCGGCATAGAGGTGCGCCATCGAGTAGTTGTAATAGGCATCCGCTTTGTTGGCAACACTTCCCGAAGCGGCAGCGGCCGGAGCGGGTGCCTGGGCGAAAGCAGGGACGACGGCGGCGAAGCACGCCAAACCGGCAATCAGTAACACATTTCGTGCGCGGCCATTCATTGTGAAATATCGCCTTCCTGGACCAGCAGGCGCGAAGTTCGTCGCCAAACCGGACGTGTTGTCATCATTGTATAACGTTAGCGACGGAAATGCCCGAAACAAAATCATCCGAGCCCCCCAGTTCGAGACTGGTCGCCGTGGCGGGACCGACTGGCTCCGGCAAGAGTGAACTCGCGCTCCGGCTGGCGGAGCGTTTTGACGGCGAAATCGTCAATTGCGATTCCGTGCAGGTCTTTAAATACTTCAATATAGGCACGGCGAAGCTGCCGGAACGGGCGTGGCGCGGAATCCCTCACCATATGATTGACGCGCTGGAACCCGATCTGGTATTCACTGCCGGTGATTTTGCGAGGACGGCGCGTCCGATTTTACGCGAAATTACAGGGCGGGGGCATTTACCGGTGGTGGCGGGAGGGACTGGCTTCTATCTTCGGGCACTGGTGGAAGGATTAGCGCCTGGTCCGGTACGGGATGAGGAACTGCGGACACGGCTGGCGGCGAAGGAAGCACGGCGACCGGGGGCGGTCCACCGGTTGTTGTGTCGATTCGATGCGGCGACGGCGGCACGCCTGCATCCGAACGACGTTCCCAAAGCAATGCGAGCGCTGGAGATTTGCCTGCGCGCCCGGCGTCCGGCAACGGAGGTGTTCGCGGCGGGGCGTGATGCGCTGACCGGATATCGTGTATTGAAGATAGGGCTGTTTCCGGATCGCGAAAAGCTGGTGGCCCGACTGGAGGCTCGGGTGGAGGCGATGTTCGCGGAAGGGCTGGTGGCAGAGACGGAGGCTATCCTGGCGCGGGGGGTGCCTGCGAATGCGAAGCCTTTCGAATCGATCGGATACAAGCAGGCGCTGCAGGTAGTGCGCGGAGAATTGTCAGTGAAGGACGCGATTTTTTACTCAAAACGCGATACGCGGCAGTATGCGAAACGGCAGATGACGTGGTTCAGGCAGGAACCGGGGCTGGAGGTTGTACGCGGTTTCGGGAACGATGAGTTGGTAGTTGAGCGGGCTATGGCGCGGGTGGGTGAGTTTTTGTCGCATGATGGATAGAGAGAACTGCACCGCTATCTCAACCGCAACTGCCGTATCCCTGAGCGATTACTTAAACACAAGCTATCGCCCGGATTGCGAGTACCTCAATGGCGAACTGCTGGAGAGAAACGTGGGCGACTGGGATCACAGTCGGCTGCAAATGCTTTTGAGTCAATATTTGTTTGCCCGGGAAAAACAATGGGGCATCGTCGTCGTTCCAGAGCAACGCGTGCAAGTGAAAGCGAGACGTTTCCGGGTACCCGACATCACCGTCATCGCGGGAGATCCGCCTGACGGGCCGATGATCACGAAGTCGCCGTTCCTTTGCGTAGAAATTCTCTCGCCGAATGATCGTTTAGCGGAGATGCAGGACCGAATCGACGATTACATCTCGTTTGGCGTAAGCTCTGTTTGGTTGATCAATCCTCGAACGCGTCAGACGTATAGCTACACCGCAGCCGGTATCCGTGAGGTTCGGGACGGTGTGCTGACTACGGAAAGCCCGGACGTACGCGTTGCGCTGGAGGAACTGGAGTAGTTCAGCGGCGTACCCTGAGCGGGTATTGTCCTGCGTCCTGCGGCACCTGCAGCATCCCTAACGGTGAAAATCGACGCCGGAATCCGCTGCAGTGTTCAGGTTACGAGACATCCCTTACAATGAAGGATTGTCCCCCGCATCTTCACAGCCGCTCAATTTCCACCTCGAACATTACGAGGGGCCGCTCGATCTTCTGCTGGATCTGATTCGCAAGCAGCAGATCGACATCCGCGATATTCCCATCGCCAGCATCACGTCGCAGTATCTGGGTTTCCTGCAGAAGGCGCGGGAAATGGACCTCGATATCAGCGCCGAGTTCGTTTTTATGGCGGCTACGCTCATCCACATCAAATCGAGGATGCTGCTGCCGGTGGATCCGGCTCTGCGGAAGGAAGGCGAGGCGGAGGAAGATCCCCGTGAAGAACTGGTCGAACGACTGCTTGAGCACGAGCGTTACAAGAACGCCGCTGAAATGCTGCAACAGAAGCGGATGATTGAAGAAAACGTCTGGTCGAATCCGCAGATGAAAGAGTTCGCGGCCGAGATTGAAGATCCGGGTCTCGCCGTCGACATGTTTGATCTGGTGAAGGCGATGAGCCAGGTGATGGAGCGCCTGCAGAACCGCCCGATTTACGAGATCAACGATGAATCGGTCTCCGTAAGCGACATGGTGGCCCATCTCCGCACGCTGTTGCGCGAATCGAAAAAAGATAAGCCGGTTTTCATTCTGCAGGTGATGGAACAGCAGAGAACGCGGCGTGCAATGATTTGCCTGTTTCTTGCGGTGCTGGAGATGGTCAAGATGCAGGCCGTGCAGATTCTGCAGCGGGACCTGTTCGGCGAAATCGCGCTCGGCAAGGGCGAACGTTTCGAAGAAGCCTTCCAGCAGCCGGTGATTGCGCTCGAAGAAGATTACAAGTAAGCGGTTAATTCCCGTCGCGATGACGGAACATGAAGGAAATACAGTCGATCTAATGTCGCAACCTGAGATGGAACAACCGGCTGAGTCGCCGGAAACGCAGAATACGGAAGCAGACCAGACAGTCGCGGTGAGCTTTTCCGCTGATGAGATCCTGGGCACGGAGGCAGAAGAGGCGACCGAAGCACCGGTATCCGTGGCGGACGCACAACTGCTCGCGGTGCTGGAAGCGATTATCTACGTGACTGACGAGCCACTGACGCTCGAACAGATCGCCGAAGCCACCGAGCAGCCCCGCGAACGCATTACGCAACTTCTGGAACAGCTTTGCGCGGAATACGACCGGCCCGAACGCGGACTCAGCATTCGCGAAGTTGCTGGTGGATTCCGCATGACGACGAAACCCGAGCATCACGAAGCGGTGCGGCGGTTCGTCAAGAACCTAAACCCGCCGATGAAGCTGTCGCTGCCTGCTCTCGAGACACTGGCGGTGATCGCATACAAACAGCCCATCACGGCACCGGAGATCATGGAAATCCGCGGCGTGCAGGGCGCGGGTGTATTGAAGACACTGCTGGATCGCAAGCTCATAGCAGCCGCGGGACGCAAGCAGGTGATCGGTAAGCCGATCCTGTACAAGACCACCAAGGAATTTCTGGTGCAGTTCGGATTGAAGAATCTGCAGGAACTGCCGACGCTGAAGGAATTCCAGGAGCTTGGCAGCCTGGCCGGCGGAGAGCCGAATGGCCCCGTGCAGCCGAACCTGATCGAGATGCCGGCGCAGCCTGACGCCGAAGAAGAGTTGGCTGAAGATCAGGCCGCTGAGGACGAAGCTACGGAAGAAGGAATGCCGGAAGCGGCAGCTGAGAGTGCGTCAGAAACCACGTCGGAACCTACATTGGAAACGACAGCCCCCCCCACCGAACCCGAAACAGAGCAGCAATAGTGCCAGAAGAACGATTACAGAAAATCCTTTCGGGCGCGGGCGTGACTTCCCGCCGCAAGGCCGAGCAACTGATACTGGAAGGTCGCGTGGCGGTTAACGGTAAGGTGGTCACGGAACTTGGCACGAAAGCCGATTTCGAGTCCGATCACATCAAGGTGGATGGCAAGCTGATCCGTCAGCCGGCTCGCCACGTTTACATCGCGCTGTATAAACCAGATTGCGTGGTCAGTACCGCCAGCGACCCGCAACGGCGGACAACTGTGCTGGATCTGCTGCCGGGCGTGAAGGAACGCGTTTACCCGGTGGGACGACTTGATTACCACAGCGACGGCCTGATCCTGCTCACGAACGACGGCGAATTTGCCAACGCCATTACGGCGGCGAAGAGCCACGTTCCGAAGACCTATCTGGTGAAAGTCAACGGCGCGCTCAGCACAGAAGACGAAGAGCGTTTCCGCACGGGTGTCCCGCTGAGTGGACGCCGCACCGCGCCCGCCACGATCAAAATGATCAAACGGGGTGACAATCCCTGGTATGAAGTCAAGCTCATCGAAGGGCGCAACCAGCAGATCCGCATCATGTTCAAGCATTTTGGGAGACTGGTGGAGAAGCTGCGGCGCGTGCGCATCGGTAACGTGGAACTGGGGTCGCTGGATAAAGGCCAGTTCCGCTATCTCACACCGGAAGAAGTAACGAAGCTGATGCGACTGGCGGCGAAGGGCGAGAAGATCGACACGGTCCGGAAGCCAGATGAGCGGGTGCGCCCGAATGTCCGCAAGCCGTAAGATTCTCGAAACTGCCAGAACCATCGCTGTGGTTGGAATATCCAGCCAGCCGTTGAAACCAAGCTATTACGTATCCGCCTACATGCAGTCGGCGGGCTATCGGATCATACCCGTCAATCCGGCGGAGACAGTGGTCCTGGGCGAAAAGGCCTACGCTTCACTGGACGAAATTCAGGAGCCGGTGGATATCGTGAACATTTTTCGACTGCCGAAGTTCGTTCCCGAAATTGTGGATGCCGCAATCCGAATTGGCGCGAAGTGTGTCTGGATGCAGCTGGGCATCGTCCACGAAGAGGCTGCGGCGAAGGCTCGCGGGGCTGGTCTGGAAGTAGTGATGGACCGGTGCATCATGGTTGAGCATCGGCGAACGCATGCGTAGCTGAGGCGCTACCAAATGTGACAGGCGTTTTCACGCACCATCGGCTGACCGGCTTTGCACGCGAACGCCTGCTGAAACTCCGGCATATTCGGCACAACTCCATTGATGCGGTATTCGTTTGGCGAATGCTCATTTGTAATGGCATCGGCGCGGCGACTCTCCGGCCGTTCACTGCCACAGGCCCATTGAGCCATGCCGACGAAGAAACGCTGTTCCGGCGTGAGACCGTCCATCGGCTGTAGATTCTTGCCTTTTTCGGCGTTTTTCCAGGCAATCCAGGCCAGCACGGTGCCGCCAAGATCCGCGATATCTTCTCCCATGGTCAGCTTGCCGTTGATCTTGATGTCGTCGATAACCGTGAACTGCGAGTACTCGTCCGAGACGCAGGCTGCGCGCGTCCGGAACTGGCTGTCGTCGGATTTCGACCACCAGTCGCGCAGATTGCCTTTGGCGTCAAACTGGCGGCCTTCGTCGTCAAAACCGTGTGTCAGCTCATGGCCGATAGTCGCGCCCGTGTTGCCGTAGTTTGGAGCATCGTCCATCTTCGGATCAAACAAAGGCGGTTGCAGGACGCCGGCGGGGAAGTTGATATCGTTCATCTGCGGATCGTAATAGGCATTCACGGTGGGGGGCGACATGCCCCACTCCGTATGGTCCACCGGCTTGCCGATCTTGTCGAGCTGGCGATGAGATTCGAAGATCACCGCACGCTCTACGTTGCCGAAGAAGTCGTCCCGCGCGATGTTGACGGAGCTGTAGTCCCGCCATTTCTCCGGATAACCGATTTTGTTGGCAATCGCCTGTAATTTCAAGAGAGCCTGTTTCTTAGTGGCGGGCGTCATCCAGGACAGGCCTTCAATCTCACTCTTCATCGCAGCTTCGATGTCTTTGGTCATGGCCAGCGCGCGAGCTTTGGTGTCCGGGGTGAAGGTTTTGTCCACGAACACATGGCCCATGGCCTCGCCCAGCATGTGATCCACGAGTTGTTCGCAACGCTTCCAGCGGGGCGCCATCACAGGAGTGCCACGGAGATAGTGGCTGAAGAAATCGAAATCGGCGCTCACGAAAGGCGATGAAAGGAAACGCGCGCGCGAGTGAATCAGATGCCAGCGCAGATAGTTCTTCAGTGCGGCTAGCGAGTTGCCCGTCAGCTGCGTTTCCACGGCGCGGTAGAACGCGGGTTGCGTCACATTCACCTGCCCCGCAGCCGGCATATGAAGGGCTGCAAAGTAAGGGGCCCAGCGGAAAGAGGGCGTCAGCGCCTGCAACTGCGCCACTGACATTTTGTGAAACAGCTTCTGCGGATCGCGTTCCTCGACGCGCGTAAGAGTCGCGGTTGCGAGCGCCGTTTCGATGCGCATCACGTCGGCGGCGCCGGCCTTCGCGGCTTCGGGAGAATCGCCCAGGAGTTCGAACATCTTTGCGACATGCTCGACGTATTTCTGGCGGATCTCGACCGAGTGTGCATCGGTCTTGAAGTAATAGTCGCGATCGGGCAGACCGAGTCCACCTGCGTCGGCGAAACCGATGATCGATTCCGAATTCGCATAATCCTGATTGGAGCCGAAATCGAAAAGCATGCTGCTTGCGTACAACGAAAGATGCTGGGCTGCGAGGAAGGTGGGGAGATCTTTCAATGACCGCAGCGCACTAAGGTCACGCAAACCCGCTTCAAGAGGCGCCTTCCCTGCCCTCTCCACGGCCGACTCATTCATGCAGGCGTAAAAAAAATCACCGATCTTCTGGGCATCGGGCGTGCGGGGCGAATCGGTCTTTCCTGCCTCCAGCAGCAGACCCCAGAGGAACTGCTGATTGTCCAACTGGAGTTTGGCGTACACATCCCAACGCGACTGGTCGGACGGAATTGGATTGTTCCTGATCCAGTTACCGCATGCATAGAGGTAGAAGTTCTCACACGGCTGCACGGACTTATCCATGGCGGAGAGATCCAGGCTGGGTGTGTAGGGCAGCGACGTGATCGGCTGCTGTGCGAGTAGCGCGGAAGCGCAGAAAATGAGGCAAAGTGCGACTGGACGCATAGTATTTCCAACTTTACACCGTTCGGCAGGCGCGTTTGTAACTGTTTCGCTAAGTACCGAGGACCTTAGTGAACCAGCTCTTGCCGAGCGAGAAATCCTGTGGGGTCAGGCCGTGTTCGGCGTCGAGCATCGCCATTTCGACCGCCGAGCCCGCCCTGCCGAGCAGTCGCGCAAGATGTTCGCTGGCGCCGTCGGGCATCTTTTCGTCACGTGCTCCGGCAATCACCAGCGTTGCCGTGCGACTGAGATCAGGCAGGGTCGCAGGTTCGATAATCGTCCGTGGGCGCAGCAGCAGGCCTCCGGCGAGAATATTCGGGTGGAGCAGCATGGTGGATGCCGCAATGCTTGAGCCGTTGGAGAACCCGAGAGCGTAGACCTTCGCTGCATCGAGGCCGTAGTGCGCCACTGCGGCCTTTACCCAGTTGGCAAGTTCGAACGTGCGGGTGCGGACTTCGGTTTCGTCGAACACATCGGGCGAAACCCGCGCAAAGAAGCGGATTGCGCCGTTCTCACTCGCCTTGCCACGTGGACTGAGAAATGCAGCGCCTGGCGCGAGTGCGCGTGCCACCAGCAGCAGGTCGTTTTCGTCTCCGCCCTGACCATGGAGAACCAGAATGGTGGATGTCAGTTTGCCCGGGATGAACTGGTGGATGAAGGCGGAGGGAGTGGAGGATGAGTGCGGCGATTCGGTCATGACGTGATTCTTCCATCATTCCATGGCGAGCAGGTTCCGGCGCTGCCGGATCGAACTGCACGCACTGACGCGCGGAGGCGGCTAGACTCATAGATGCATTGAGTTCCGCCAGACATCTCCTCCTGCGAAGATCGCTTATTTTTGTGGCCATTGCGGCTACCGCTGTGTTGGCCGTGCGATCGGCGGTTGGCGCGTTTCATATCTTAGGAACTCATACCGTAGTTGATTCACCGTTCACCGCTGAGAGTATCTTCTGGTGTGTTTTTCTCGGGTTGCTCTGGCTCGCTGGCAGTTCGGTTGTAGATGAACCGTTGAAGGCAACCGCGGCGACATTTCCCCGTGGGTATCTTTTGGTGGCGCTGGCCATTGTGGCGCTGGCATTCGCTCACAATCTGGCGGATCCGTTCCTGAGTGACGACTACATCATTGTGTCGGGACCTCCGTTCCGCTGGTCTGCCTTCTTCGCGGCGCTTCACAGGGCGGGTGGCGATGGGTCTTTCAGACCGCTGGGTACCGTGTATTACCAGTCCTTGATCGCTTTCGCAGGAGCGCGGCCCGTGCTGTGGCACGCCGTGGGACTCGGGCTTCATCTGCTGAATTGCGCTCTGACTTTTGTGATTGCCTGGCAGCTTTGGCGTGATCGGACGGCCTCGACGGTCGCCAGCCTTGTGTTCGGTTTGCATGGTACGCGTCCGGAAGCGGCACTCTGGACGGCGGGGAATTGCGACCTATTGGCTTGCTCCTGCGTGCTCGGCGCCATCAGCCTGACCTTATCGAAGCGCAGCACCGCTGCACTGTTACTGGCTGCGGTTGGGATATTGTTCAAAGAAAGCGCGTATGCCCTGCCGCTCATTGCCTTTTGTTTTCTGTGGCCGCATTCGAAAAAGACGCTGTACGGGTTTTTTGCCACTGCTGGCGCTTTATTCGCGTGGCGATGGCATCTGTTCAATGGACCAGGCGGATACGTCGACCCCACGAGTGGCCGACCCGCTATCCTGTCGCTGCACGTCGCGGGAGTTGCGAAGGCCCTGCTGATACGAATCTGGGCGATTCTCCTTTTCCCTGTCAATTGGGATGCGCCGTTGTCCTGGTGGTTGCCCTTGGCGATCGCCGCCTGCGGGGTGGGACTGATTTGGCTGGCACACGCGAACCGTTCAGATTCGGGCGGCATGAGAAGCACGCAGTTGAGGCTCATTGCAGCCACATGCTGTGCAGTATTGCCTGCTATTCATCTCGCACTGATCGGACAGTCGGACCTCGGTTCGCGAATCCTGTATCTTCCCTGCGCCATGTTTGCGTTATTGATTGGGAGTCTCGCGGTGTCGGCGGGTCGGAAGACGACCATCGCGGCTGGCCTGATGATCGCCGGCATGGCAGGAATTCTGAGCCACAATCTGAATGCCTGGCACGAAACTGCGGCGAGCGCCCCGGCGATCTGCGCATCCGCCAAGCCGGATACGCGACCTCCGCTCACAATGAATGGCGTACCGCTGTTTCAAAACGGCTTTCGGGAATGTGTTGCGCTTGTTAACGGTACTTCCCAAGCAAATCGTTCCAGCGCACGGCCGCAAGTTCCGTGAAGGCGTGCAGCCCGGTTAACATCCCGACTTTACTGCCGTCCACGTGACTCCAGCGCACGGGCACCTCAGAGATTCGATAGCCGTGCTTTTTCGCAATGAAGAGGATTTCGACATCGAATCCAAAACGCTCCTGCGTTTGCCGCGGAAAAACTTCGAGCGAAGCCGCTCCCTGGAACAGTTTAAAGCCGCACTGAGTGTCCTTGATAGGAAGTCCGACGACAGTCCGCATTACGGCGTTAAAGAAACGGCCCGCGCTCTCTCGGATACCTGGCTGATGCACAGCGATGAGGGAGCGATCCAGCGCACGCGAACCGATAGCGACCTGAGAGCCGTCGCGCTCCATAGCGCCCCATAGCTTCTCGATTTCTTCGATAGGGGCGGAAAGATCAGCATCTGTAAACAGTCGCCATTCGCCGCGGGCTTCCAGCATGCCGTGCCGAACTGAATATCCTTTGCCCCGATTGCCGGGATTCCTGAGGATTCGGACGTTTGGATTGTCGCCCGCGAACGCGGCCGCGACTTCCACCGTGCCGTCTGTCGAGCCGTCGTCAACGACGACAATTTCATGGAAAACCCACTCAGAGCGTGAAAGGTAGTCCTGAATTCTACGGAGTGTTTCCGGCAAACGGGCCTGCTCGTTGTAGGCGGGAACGACGATGGAAATGGAACGAATCAAAATCGGGGGTCGAAGGCCGGGTTTCCGGGCGAAAGTTCATGATAACCGATGCTGTTTGGGGCGTCGCGTTTCAGATGCGGCGGCGTCATCGGCGATAATAGGTGATTCCGCTGCGTGGCGTATCGCCGCGAAACGCGGAGACACGAAGGGGAATCACTTTTGTCGCTGGAAGACGGATTATTTGAACAGCGCATCGCGCGCATACGTGAGATTGAAGCACTCGGCTACAAGCCGTTTGGGGAGCGTTTCGACTTCACGCACACCGTGCCGGACGTCCTGCGCGACTACGTGGACAAGACCGCCGAGGAACTGGTTCCCGAAGTCCGCGTCAAGATTGCCGGCCGCGTTCAGACCAAGCGGCCTATGGGGAAGGCGGGCTTTCTTCACATCCAGCAGAACGGCGGGAAGCTCCAGCTATATATCCGCAAAGACGGCGTGCCGGAGCGTGACTACGCGCTCTTTGTACTGCTTGATCTGGGCGACATCATCGGGGCTGAAGGCTACCTGTTTCGCACGCGAACAGGCGAACTGAGCCTGCATGTGGAAAAGCTCGAATTCCTGTCGAAGACGCTGCTTGCCATGCCGGAGAAGTTCCACGGGCTTGAAGACGTGGAGACGCGTTATCGGCAGCGCTATCTGGACCTTATCGCTAATCCCGAAGTTCGCGGCGTGTTCGTGACGCGCGCGAAAATCATTTCGTCGATTCGGCGGCAGCTGGAAGCGCGGGGCTTCATGGAAGTGGAGACGCCGATGCTGCAGTCGATTTACGGCGGTGCGGCGGCGCGGCCTTTCGTGACGCACCACAACACGCTTGATATCGATCTCTACATGCGCATCGCGCCGGAATTGTACCTGAAGCGGCTTATCGTGGGTGGGTTCGAGCGGGTTTATGAGATCAATCGCAATTTCCGCAATGAAGGCATCTCCACGCGCCACAATCCTGAATTCACGATGATCGAGTTCTATCAGGCCTATACCGATTACAAGGGCCTGATGGACTTCACCGAGGAACTGCTGCGGCAACTGGCGATTGACGCGACTGGGGGCACCTCCGTTCCGTACGGGGAACTGACGTTAGACTTCAGTACGCTACGGCGCATGACGATGCGGGAGGCAGTGGTTGAGTTCTGGGATGGCGACGGCCGCCCGACGATCGATGACGTGCGCAACCCCAAGTGGCTGATCGCAGAGACCGGGAAAGTGACGGCGGGCGAAGCGCTGGCGCATTTGTTCGAAATTCATGCGGAGCGGAAACTTGTGCAGCCAACAATGGTGTACGAATTCCCAATTGAGATTTCACCGCTGGCGAATAATAATCCCGACGATCCGGCGATGGTGGATCGGTTTGAAATCTTCATCGCGGGCATGGAAATCGGCAATGCTTTCACGGAGCTCAACAATCCGATGGAGCAGCGACGCCGCTTCGACGGCCAACTCGACATGCGCGAGCGCGGCGACGATGAAGCGCACCAGATGGACGAAGATTACCTCCGCGCAATGTCGTACGGGATGCCGCCCACCGCGGGCGAGGGCCTGGGGATCGACCGGCTCACCATGTTGTTGACAAACCGGCAATCGATCCGCGACGTGATCCTTTTCCCCCTACTGCGGCCAGAAGGCGAAATTGGCATGGCGGATAAGCTTCGCCGCCTGGGCGGATAGAGCGT
Organism: uncultured Acidobacteriia bacterium; assembly: GCA_903825445.1. Classification (GTDB taxonomy): domain Bacteria; phylum Acidobacteriota; class Terriglobia; order Bryobacterales; family Bryobacteraceae; genus BOG-234. The sequence continues at coordinate 9,255 of CAIKAS010000117.1, read as the reverse complement.
GGGCACGACTGCATTTGAGTGGTTTGTCGCCGGTCGCTATCTGCGCGCGCGCCGTAAAGAGAAGGTCATTTCCGTAGTCACCGTGATCTCAGTGGCGGGAGTGGCGGCGGGCGCAATGGCACTGGTGATCGGCCTCGCCGTGAACAACGGCTTTCACGACACACTGCAGAACAGCATCCTCGGCGCGACGGCCCACGTTAACATCCTGAAGAAAGAAACGGGCCAGGGTATTTCGGACTGGCGTGGATTAATGGATCGGCTACGCAGGGTTCCGCACGTGGTAGCTGTTGCGCCCGTGCTTTACGATCAGGTCTATATCAACGGCCCAGAGATGGGAAAAGGATTTTATCTCAAAGGCATCGATAAACAGGCGGAACTCGAAACCAGCCCCGTACTGCACAAACTGAAGAGCGGCTCCCTTGATCGTTTCGGCAATGACGACGGAGGGTTGCCAGCGATTATTCTCGGAGTAAAGGCGGCGCAGGACACCGGTCTGTCCGTCAACAGCGTCGTGACGGTCATCAGTCCGCAGGGCACACTCACACCGTCCGGCCCGCAACCGCACAGCGTACGCTTCCGTGTGGTCGGTATCTTTGAATCCGGATTCTACGATTTCGACGACAACTGGGCGTTTGCTCCGCTTGGAGCGACGCAGAGCCTGCTATCCGTAGGTGACGTGGTCAACGATATCGAACTGCGTACCGACGATCCGGCAATTGCGCCAGGTGTGGCGGCAGAGGCTGAACGCGCGGCTGGAAATCGCTACACGGCGACCAACTGGCAGGAACAGAATACGATGCTGCTGCACGCACTCAATTTCGAGCGGATCGTGACGGCGCTGACGATCGGGCTGATCGGACTCGTGGCGGCGCTGAACATCGTGAGCGCACTGACCATGATCGTGCTGACTAAGTACAAGGACATAGCGATGCTCATGTCAATGGGAGCACGTCGGGCACAGATCCGCCGCATCTTTATCATGCAGGGAGCGATCATTGGCATGGTGGGAACCGTGATCGGGTTGACTGTGGGCTTCGCGTTTTGCTATTTCGCTAACGAGTATCAGTGGATCAGGCTGGAAGAATCTATCTACGCGATGAGTTTCGTTCCGTTCAAGGCGAATCCGCTGGATGGCCTGTGGATTGCGGCACTGGCGATAGGCTTCAGCCTGCTTGCCACGATCTACCCTGCACTCAACGCAACCCGGATCACACCGGTGGAAGTTCTGAGGTACGAATAATGGCCGCTAAGAAGAATACGCCCGCGAGAACTGCCGAGATCCTGCGGATTTTAGATGCCACGTATCCCAATGTGGAGTGCGCACTGCATCATACGAACGCATGGGAACTGCTGGTCGCTACGATTCTTTCTGCCCAGTGTACGGATAAGCGGGTGAACGAAGTGACGCCGGGATTGTTTAAGAAATATCCAACGATTCGCGATTTCGCGGGTGCCCGACAGGAAGTTTTGGCGGCTGATATCCGTTCGACTGGATTCTTTAACAATAAGGCGAAATCGGTTATTGGGGCAGCAAAGAAGATTCTTAACGATTTCGACGGAGAGATCCCCAAGACCATCGAGGAACTTGTCACTGTTCCAGGAGCCGCGCGCAAGACCGCCAATGTAGTACTTGGGACCGCATTTGGCATCACTTCCGGCGTTGTGGTGGATACGCATGTCCAGCGGATCGCGAATCGGCTTGGCCTGACGAAGAATTCCGACCCTGTGAAAATTGAGCAGGATCTGATGAAGATTATTCCCCGCGATCACTGGATTCTGTTCTCTCATCAGCTGATTCATTTCGGGCGTGGCATTTGCGTGGCACGCAAGCCAAAATGCGCGGAGTGTCCCCTGCTTGGCCTCTGCAACTCGCCGGATAAAACGGCATGATCGCAGGGTCAGCCGAGTCCATTGCAGCGCTCGCGGTGATCTTCTTCGTCATCGCGCTGTTCACCGTCGTGATTGGTTCCACATCTTTGATCACGATACCGATCATGCTGCAGTTCGGCATGGAACCACGAACGGCGGTGGCCACCAACATGTTCGCGCTGGCGCTGCTGAGCGCAGGCGGAGCCTTACCTTTTGCGCGCACACCTGCGATGGACCGGCAGCGCATGCCCCTGTTGGTAGCGCTCACACTAGCGGGATCGGCGATCGGCGCGTTGCTGCTGTTCGCGGTTCCTGCAAAATGGATGTCGCTCGTGATTCCGGTTGCCATGATCGTGGTGCTGGTGCTGCTGCTGGCTGAGCCTGGATCCGGCTCACTGACGGAAACTCCGCCGTCTCCCGCACGCTCCAACGCCGGGTACGCGATCATGACGCTGCTCGCGATCTACGGCGGGTTTCTGAGCGGAGGCTACGCCACTCTGATTGCGGCAACAGGAATGCTTTTCTTCCACTATCCGTTCATTCGCGGCATGGCGATGTCGAAGGTGCTGAACCTGGCATCTTCGCTCGTGGCGGTCGCGGTGTTTGCCTGGTATCAGGTTGTCGACTGGCCGCTGGGTGTCATTTTGGGTCTCGCCGCATTCGCGGGGGGATTCATGGGCGCGCGTTGGGCGCGAAATATGCCCGCGAAGCTGTTGCGGCACCTGTTCGTAATCGCCGTCACCGCGCTGGCGGCTAAGTCATTGATCTTCGATGTGCCGTGGCGAGAACTACTGGCTATTTAGTCAACCTGGCAACTATTTGGTCAGCCTGACGAGGACCACGCCGTGCGAGGGCACGTTAGCCCAGAAGGCATCTGTACCCGAACCGCGGTCCGTATGCGCCCAGAGGTCGCGCACATTGTACGTGCCGGAAATTCCCAGGGCGCTCCATGTCGCCGCCACCTGTGCCTGCGCTGCTCCGCGATTGAAAAATCCCACCGCGAGGCTGCCATCGGCCAGTTGTTTTGCCCAGACTTCCGAATCGCTGTCTTTCGAAACACGGACACCCTGTTTACCGAGCGGGTCCTGATCGATCGCGACTACTTCTTTGTTGGTGAGGATTTCGAGGATATCGGGCGCCACGGCGCGGAGGTCGTTACCTGCCAGAAGCGGCGCAGACAGAAGACTCCACAGGCTCATATGCGTCCTGTATTCGGTGTCGTTCATGCCGCCGTTGCCGATTTCCAGCATGTCCGGATCATTCCAGTGTCCGGGAGCAGCGAACTTTTCGCGGCCGATCTGCTGGTCGAAACCGATGTTGCTCATCGAATTCCAGTTGTCACTGATATCCCCCGTGGTGCGCCAGGCATTGCCACCGGCCTTCGCGCCCCAGGTTCCAACGTCCACTTGTCCGTATTGGCAGAGGCTGTAAAGGATGGCGCGACCGGAATCGAGCAGCGCCTGGCCCATCTTCGCGTATGCACCGGGTTGCGAATCCGGCGTGTAGACCTGCGTAGCTGAGCACCAATCGTACTTCAAATAGTCGATACCCCACGCCGCGAAAGTCCTGGCGTCCTGCGTTTCGTGTTGATAGCTGCCTTCGTAACCAGCGCAGGTTTTCGGCCCGGGTGAGGAATAGATGCCGAGCTTCAGGCCTTTGCTGTGGACATAATCGGCAAGCGCTTTCATGTCGGGGAACTTTTCGTTGGAGCGGATGTTACCATGTGCGTCGCGCGTGCCTTCCCAGGTGTCATCGATGTTGACGTAGATATAGCCGGCGTCGCGCATGCCGTTTTTAACCATAGCGTCGGCAACTTCACGGACCACCTGATCGTTGACGCGGGCCTGGAATTTGTTCCAGCTGTTCCACCCCATTGGAGGCGCGGCCGCAAGCCCGTTATACTTCACACCGTTGGCAGGTGGACTCAGCGCTTCCTTCACGGGCGGGACCGGCATGGGAGGCGGAACGGCTGTCGAAATGCGGCGGGCCATCTGAACTGTCGGTTGGGGCGGTGTCGCGGCCGTGTTAGCGGCAGGAGGAGGGCCGAAGCCGAAGGCAGCGCCGCGCCCACGACCACCGCCGCGTCCACCGGCTGCGGGGATGGTGATCGACAAGGTTTCTCCGGAAAGCTTCGCAGTGTAGGCAACCTTAGTGTCATTACCGCCAAACGAACGCGTGACACTGAAAGTGACGTTATCGCCATCCACTTTGCCATCGCTGATGGCGGAATTGTTCTGGCCCTGGCTGAGGTAGCCGGTGAAGGTGTTGCCGGTAGCCGCAAAATAGTACGCCGTCTCATTATTTGCGGGAGGAGGCGCCCCTGGAGTAGCGGCGGCAGGTGCGGGGCCGCGACCGGCGGGCGGAGCAACTACCCACTTTCCTGTCAGATCAGCTGCGCAAAGCGAATGCGCGGCGATAACAGCGATGATTGCGACGGAGTAAAGTCTCATATTTCAAAACCCCCAGGAGAATTGTACAGGAGGGCACGTCAGTTTTTACGGACGATGCGCGTGCGATAGCGGGTTCCGTCGTTGTAGAGCCGCAAAGTCGAGCCGCTTTCCATATCGAGATCGAGCGCGGCCTTGGTGCCTGAAATCAAATGCCAACCGGTGAAACAGCCGTAGAAGATACTCTTGCTCTCGGGCCTCATGTCATCCAGAATGAGGAGTCCAAAGCAGAAGTGCTGTTCGTTGTCGAGATGCATCCGGTCGAGCGACGGGCTATCGAGATTCAGGATCACGGTCCCACGCTTCAGCCATGCGTTGAGTTTCTTATTGAAATCGACGACGACGGCGAGATCTGGCTTGCCATCACCTGTAAAGTCGGCGACCACAGGCTTTACGGCGGCGTAGGGAACGATACCGTCGCCCAGCGCGGTTTTGACGAGCGCGGCAACATCGGGCGGTTTGGTCTGTCCGAACAACGGAGCGACAAAAGCGACCGCAATCAGAGGGATAATTCGAAGCAGATCGCCTCCGGAGGATTATCGCCATAAGACGGAATTTCGCGAAATCCGAATGCACGGTAGAGGGCGAGAGCGCGTTCCATGACTGGCAGTGTATCGAGAACGAGCCGACGGCAGCCCAGCGCTTGCGCTTCCGTGACGATCCGTTCTATTAGCAGGCGGCCCACCCCCCTGCCCTGAAACGCTGGGCGGATGTAGAGTCGTTTCACTTCCCCGGTACCGTCTCCGAGGTTGCGCAGGCCAGCGCACCCTGCCAACAGGTCCGAATCGACGGCGAGCAACAGAGACGAATACTGATTTGGCAGGTCCGTCAGTTCCCGCTCGAAGCTCGCAGAACAAGCCGGAGTATCAACCCAGGCAGAACCTAGAGATTTTGCATATTCGCGAAAGAGTTCGCGAACGGCCTCCATCTCATTGGATTGGGCAAATCTGATTTGCAGCGCCACGGTTTACACCGGCAGCTTAGAGGTCCCCATCAGGAATTCATCCACGCCGTGCGCGGCCTTGCGGCCTTCAGCAATCGCCCAGACTACCAGCGACTGTCCTCGGCGCGTGTCGCCAGCCGCAAATATTCCAGGAATGGACGTCATGTAGTTCGCATCGGCGACCACGTTGCCGCGACCATCGACCGCAACACCGAACTCGTCGAGCATGCCCGTCCGCACGGGACCAGTGAAGCCCATCGCAAGCAGCACGAGATCGACATTCATCTCAAATTCGGTGCCTTTTTGGGCCTCAAACTTCGGCGGAGGACCGACTCGTATGGCGTGCAGCTTCTTCACATTGCCGTCGGCGTCGCCGGAGAACTTCACCGTGTTGACACTCCAGTCACGGATGCCGCCTTCTTCGTGTGAGCTTTCCACACGAAGTTGCATCGGCCAAAGTGGCCATGGCGTTTCGGGCGCGCGATCAGCCGGCGGTTTCGGCATGAGTTCAAACTGAGTAATGTGCGCGGCACCCTGACGGTGGGACGTGCCAAGGCAATCCGCTCCCGTATCGCCGCCGCCGATGATCACCACACGCTTGCCGGTGGCCAGAATCTGATTCGGCACTGTGTCACCTTCGCAGACCTTGTTGGCCTGAGGCAGGAAGTCCATCGCAAAGTGAATGCCGTTCAGATCGCGACCGGGCACCTTGAGATCGCGCGGATGTTCTGCGCCGCCTGCAAGCACGATGGCGTGGAAATCGTCACGCAGGTCGCTGGCTTTCTTGTTCACACCGATGTGGGCATTGACGACGAATTCCACGCCTTCACGGCGCATCTGTTCCAGTCGCCTGTCGATGAGATGCTTTTCCATCTTGAAATTCGGAATGCCGTAGCGGAGCAGACCGCCAATACGATCCGACTTCTCAAATACGGTGACGGCGTGGCCCGCGCGCGCCAACTGCTGTGCAGCGGCGAGCCCGGCAGGACCGGAACCGACCACAGCCACGCGCTTGCCACTCTTCTTGGCAGCCGGCTCGGGTACGATCCAACCCTCTTCCCACGCGCGATCCACAATGGTCTTTTCGATGTTCTTGATAGTGACCGCAGGCTCGTTGATGCCGAGCACGCAGGAGGCTTCGCAGGGCGCAGGGCAGATACGGCCGGTGAACTCCGGGAAATTATTGGTGGAGTGCAGTACTCGAATGGCTTCACGCCAACGACCACGGAACACCATGTCATTCCAATCGGGAATGATATTGTTGACCGGGCAGCCGGTATGGCAGAACGGCACGCCGCAATCCATGCAGCGCGCGCCCTGGGTTTTGATGCTTGCTTCGGGGAACGGCTGGTAAATTTCCAGCCAGTCTTTGATGCGCTCGGCGGGGTCGCGGCGACCCGGCACTTCGCGCGTGTATTCCATGAAACCCGTTACTTTACCCATTGGTCACCTGTGTGGCGGCATTGTTCGGTGTTCGGAGAATTACCCATGGACAACCGTCCTTGTTTCTCCGGCGGGAAGCGACGGCGGCGCGGCGCTGGCCGCTTTATCCGCCGCCCGTTTGAGCATCACGCGTTTGTATTCGTGCGGGTAGACCTTCACGAACTTCGGCACCATCGTCGTCCAGTTTTCAAGAATCCAGCGTGCGCGCGGACTCTTGGTCGCATCGAAATGTCGATAAATAAGGTTCTTCAGAGTGACGATATCGTCCGTTTCAATGACATGTTCCAAATCGACCGACGTCTTGTTGCAGCGGTAGTTACGGAATTCGCCCGATTCATCGAGCACGTAAGCCACACCGCCCGACATGCCGGCAGCGAAATTCCGGCCCGTCCTGCCAAGCACGACGACGAGCCCGTTGGTCATGTATTCACAGCCGTGATCGCCAAGGCCTTCGACGACTGCGGTTGCGCCCGAGTTGCGAACGGCGAACCGCTCGCCCGCGACCCCGTTGAAGAAAGCTTCGCCGCTGGTGGCACCGTAAAGCACGACGTTGCCAATCAGAATATTCTCTTCGGGCACGAAAGTAGAATTCTTCGGGGGATAGACTACGATTCGTCCGCCCGAAAGTCCCTTGCCCACGTAATCGTTCGCATCGCCTTCGAGTTCAAGCGAGACGCCCTTGGCAAGAAATGCGCCGAAGCTCTGGCCCGCGGAGCCGGTAAACTTGCACTGGATGGTATCGTCCGGCAGGCCCGCGGAACCGTATTTGCGGGCGATCTCACCTGACAGCATCGCACCCACCGTGCGATGCACGTTGCGGATTGGCAGCTTGATCTCAGCCGGAGTCTGGTTTTCCAGAGCGTCCTTTGCAAGGTCGATGAGCTTGAAATCAAGCGCTTCGTCCAGTCCGTGATCCTGCGCAGTGGTGCAGCGTCGCGCGACTCTGGAGGGAGCCGGCGGATTATACAGAATGTTCGAAAAATCAAGGCCCTTCGCCTTCCAGTGTTCGACGGCGGCCCGGGCATCGAGCTTGTCGACGCGACCGATCATATCGTCCATTTTGCGGAAGCCAAGCTGCGCCATGATCTCACGAACCTGCTCGGCGATGAAGAAGAAGAAATTGATGACATCTTCCGGCTGACCGGTAAACTTGGCACGCAGCTTTGGATCCTGCGTGGCAATACCCACGGGACAAGTGTTGAGATGACACTTCCTCATCATGATGCAGCCCATGGCGACGAGAGGCAGCGTGGAGAAGCCAAACTCTTCGGCGCCGAGCAGTGCGGCAATAGCCACATCGCGTCCAGTGGCGAGTTTGCCATCGGTCTGAACGCGAATGCGGCTGCGCAGGTCGTTCATTACGAGGACCTGCTGAGTTTCGGCCAGGCCCAGTTCCCAGGGCGAGCCGGCATGCTTAAGCGAAGTGAGCGGCGAAGCGCCGGTACCGCCATCGTAGCCGCTGATGAGCACCACGTCGGCATGCGCCTTCGCGACACCCGCGGCAACTGTGCCAACGCCGACTTCAGCGACGAGTTTCACTGAAATACGCGCCTTCGGATTGGCGTTCTTCAGATCGAAAATCAACTGCGCGAGATCTTCGATGGAGTAAATATCGTGGTGCGGCGGTGGCGAAACCAGACCCACGCCTGGAATGGAGTGCCGCACTCGGGCGATCACTTCATCGATCTTGTGGCCCGGCAACTGGCCGCCTTCGCCGGGCTTGGCGCCTTGTGCCATCTTGATCTGGAGCTCATCGGCATTGACGAGGTAATTCGCGGTCACGCCAAAACGACCGGAAGCGACCTGCTTGATGGAACTGCGGCGCGAATCGCCGTTAGCGTCGGGAATAAAGCGCGCTTCGTCCTCCCCGCCCTCACCTGTGTTGGAGCGGCCGCCGATGCGGTTCATGGCGATAGCGAGAGTTTCGTGCGCCTCCTTAGAGATGGAACCGAACGACATGGCACCGGTGGCGAAACGGTGCACGATTTCGCTCGCGGATTCGACATCTTCGATGCGCACCGGCTTGCTCTTCTTGAACTGAAACAGGCCGCGCAACGTGCAAAGGTGGCGGCTCTGCTCGTCCATCAGATCCGTATATTCTTTGAATGTTGCGTAGTTCTTCGCCTTGATGGCGTGCTGCATCTTGCCGATGGTTTGCGGATTCAGCAGATGGTACTCGCCACGCAGGCGATAGGCGTAGCTGCCACCGACGGGCAGTTCAGTATCGGATTCCACGGGCTGGAAGGCCGATTGATGCTTCATCACGGCCTCTCGCGCCAGCACGTCGAGACCGACACCCTGAATCCGCGACGCCGTGCCGGTGAAGTATTCGTCCACCAGCGTTTGATTGAGCCCGATTGCTTCGAATACCTGCGCGCCGCGATAGCTTTGCAGCGTGGAGATACCCATCTTCGAGAAGATTTTCAGCAGGCCTTTGTTCACCGCCTTGATGTAGTGATAGACGGCTTTTTCCGACGTAACACTTTCAGGCAGCAGACCACGCTTCGACATGTCCTCGAGCGTTTCAATGGCCAGATACGGATTGATGGCGCT
>CAIKAS010000116.1 GCA_903825445.1 uncultured Acidobacteriia bacterium | reverse complement strand
CAACACCTTTGCCGCCGCCGCGAGTATCCATTCCGCCTCGCCCACCGGCTTCAACGTCAGCGGCACCTTCCGCGACCCCGCCGATTTCGCCGTCGTCGTCCTCTACGATGCCGACAATTACTACGAGCATCCCCTCATCAAATACCTGCCCGATTTCAATCTCGCAGGCCTCACCCTTAGCTTCGATCTGAATTACGGCGCCGGCCTACAGCCGATAGATTCCCCCAAGTACAACTGGATCGACTGGGCCACTCTCGATTGCATTCGCGAAGACGGCTCCACCGCCCAGATCCGTCTCTTCGACAACGCAACTCTCGTCGATTCCGCTTTCCCCGCCGCCTCCACCACCTGCACTCTCCAAACTTCCGGCAGCGGAATTCAGGCCTATGACCGCGCGACCCTCTGGTATCAAAACCTCGCGTTCGATTACATCGTCCCGGCCGGTGTCCCCACGTTCGAATTCGAATTCTTCGCCCAGGGACTCGGCACCGTTCACTCAATCACGATCAACGGAACCAGCTTCTCCCACACCGAAACCGCCGGCGAAAGCAGTAACCAACAGGCAACCGCTCTCATGGATGCCGTAAACGGTGCGCAGTCCTGCGTCAGTGCGCTTGCGATTGCCAATGCCGTGCAACTCACGGTTCTTCCCGCGCAGGATGGAACGCCATTTCCGGTCAGCGCCACCGACGGCGTCAACGCCCCGGTCAGTGCCACCATGCGTTACACTTCGCCCACTTTCGTTGCAACGAAAATCGCCAACCAGATCAACGCCACCAACTGGGCTTCTGCCAACGCACCCTTTGCATTGATGGCGAATGCAACGGGCCCCGCGATCACGCTCACTGCCGCCCGCTACGGCACGGCAACAGTCAGCGGCGCATCTGTAACCGCCGCATCCGCAACCGTCTTTTCAGGACTAACCTCAGGCTCTTCCATATCACTCGCTGGAACAATCTGCACCGTCGCCAGCGTTCAGTCCCCCACGCATCTGACTCTCACCGCGCCAGCGACCAACGGAAGCAACGTCCCGTGGGTCGCGCCGCGAGGCGGCTGTGACGGCAACCTCATCGAACTCTACTCGCTCTCGAAGACGTCCACTCTCACCTTCGATGCCCCTCAATACGCGCTCTCTGGCGGCAACTCCGCCGTCACCTGGAACTGCAATCTCGATTTCACCGCGCTAGGCATTGATAGCCTCCGCCAATGCTGGTTGACCTTCGCCCCCGCTCTCGTAACTGGGGAATATCCAGCCACCGAATGGCAGGCTGCGTTCTCCAACTGGCAAGTCACCGGCCCCACCGCCACGCAACAACTTCTGGTCGCAGGACCCGGCAGCAGTCGCATCGAGCAAAGCAACAAGTCCTGCGTCTATACCGGCATCTGGACCCAGCAATCCGGCTTCTATTCGAAGTACTTCGTCAGCGTCAACACTTCAGATTTCTCAACCCTCGCACCAGGCGCCACGATCCAATTGGCAGGCCTCACCTGCACCGTCGCCAGCGTGCAATCTCCCACACAACTCACCCTGACAACCGCCGCGACCCCCGGCGCCAACATTTCCTGGTCCATCCCGTCCGTCGTCGCCGGCCTCGCCACGGTAAGCGGTGCATCCGTAACTGCAACGGCCCCCGACCCCGCTGCTTCCGTCACCGTCACCTACATCTGCCAGTTCGAACACGATCTCTGGATCGGAACCTCGCTCAGTTCCGACGGTGCCACCGTAGGCGTGAGTCTTGACGGCGACACGCCAACCACAGTGAGCACCGCTCTCTCAGTCGACATTCCAGTCGTCACACGACGTCAGGCTCGAATCGGCATCGCCGCCGGTCGCCATACCGTGACCCTTCGGCCCACCAACCCCGGCACGTTCTTCTTCAACTTCCTTGAAGCCGTCGTAGCTTCCGCCCCGTCCGCCGCCTTCACTCCCCGGACCACCATTTCGCCCGCTCTCGATTTCGATACCAACCACACCTACATGCTGCCGCCCGCCCGCATCATGTGGATGATGGACCAACTCGGGTACGCCGGCCCCATGAATGAATACCTCGGCGTCTTCTGGTGGAACCAGCGGAAACAAATCGGCGCGACCTTCTCCACCGCTCACGTGACCTTCGGCGGAATCTGGTCTGAGGGTGACTCGTTAGCCATGACGCTGAACGGTACCGTAATTGGCAAATCGGTGATCCAGGAAGATAATTCCAGCACCATCGCCTTCCACTTCGCCGCCCTGATCAACGGCACATTCGTCGGCGTGCGCGCGTCGGCCTCCGGCCCGGTCCTCACAGTCATGGGCCGCTCCGCCGAATCCGCCTACAACATCGCGCTTTTAGTCCCGGCGCCCACATCCACCGGCGGCACCGCAGCCATCACGCAGACACCCCAACCCGGTCAAGCCGGAACTTGGGTGATTGACGACGCCGTCACTCCTCCGCTGAATCGCGCCACCCGGGATTGGCACGCCGATTTCTACGCCCTTTGCGCCGCCCGATCCCGAGAGGTCGTCACCGCATGTTCCATGGAATTGGTGAACCCACCTGCCGGCTACGCCGCCATGTTTCCAGGCGGAACCGCCGTCACAACTGCCACCGGCTTCGGCTCGCTGGCTTCCACCCAGTGCGCGATTGGAGCTGCCAGTGTCCTCGCTTATCAAAAATCCGTCTATCGCGAAATCGCTGCGTTGCAATCCGCCGCCGGTCTGACGCCGTGCCTTCAATACGGCGAATTCCTCTGGTGGTATTTCCCTCTCCTGCAAAACATGCCGGTCGGCTACGCCAGCTTCACATCTCCCATCTCCATCGGCACCGCCGCACCCCATGGCCTCCTCTCGGGTGCCCGGCTGGGTATCGCCGGAGTCCTCGGTAACACTGCATCGAACGGAACCTGGACTGTCACCGTCACGGATTCCACCCATTTCACTCTCAATGGCTCCTCCGGCAACGGTGCATATATAAAAGGAGGCGCAATCACTGGCGGTGGCATGGGCTACTACGACGCCGAAACCGCCGCTGCCGCCCAAACTGCCCTCGGCCGGCCCCTCCAGGCCTTTAATTTTCAGGATGATGACCCCACCGTCAACGCCAGCGCGGACGCTCTCTTCCTGCGCAACCGTCTCCGCGATCACGTAGCCGAATTAGTCGCCGACATCCGTTCCGCCCACTCCAACGTGATCTGCGAACTGCTCTGGCCCTACGACGTCAACTACCCGTCGCTCCTGGCCGACTCAGGACTGGGAGGCCAACTCAACTACTACCTGAATCTGCCGGTCGAATGGAAAACGCCCGCCACCAGCGGCCTCGACCGCGTAAAGGTGGAAGCCCTCGCATTCGGCAGCAGCCTGCGGAATCTGGATCTCGCAGCCGAGGCCATCGCCCTGTTCCCCTCGTTTGGCTGGCCCCTGAACCAGGTCCGATATCTGGTGCCCGTCTTCGGCACAGCCTCCCCCTGGCTTCGGGAACTGGCTCTCGCCCTGGGTGCCGGAATCCAAACCAACAATCTCTGGGCCTTTGATCACGTCTGTCTCTTCAATCTGAAGGTGCCCGAAGGCAAGCTCGAACGCCGGTCGTTTGGGAAGGCAGCCTGACCAGCCATGGGCGTAAATCCATCCAAACCGGTCCAGTATAGTGAGAGGGATGCCATCCGAGGCGGAAACAGGCCAGAGCCCACAGCAAGGCACCGCGTGGCAGAAAGTTCAGAATGCCCGCCACCCCAAGCGGCCGCACACGCTGGACTATATACAGCGCATCCTGACAGATTTCCAGGAGATCCATGGTGACCGCCTCTTCGGCGACGACCCCGCCATTGTCTGCGGTTTTGGCAAGCTCGATGGCCAGCCGATCATGCTCATTGGCGAGCAAAAAGGCCGCGATACCCGCCAGAAACTGCACCGTAACTTCGGCATGCCCAAGCCCGAAGGGTATCGCAAAGCGTTGCGCGCCATGAATCTGGCCGCCAAGTTCAACCGGCCCATCGTTACCTTAATGGATACGCCCGGCGCCTACCCCGGCATCGATGCCGAGGAGCGTGGCCAGGCCGAGGCCATCGCCCGTAACCTCCGCGAAATGGCTCGTCTACCCGTCCCGGTAATTTCAGTCTGTATCGGCGAAGGCGGCAGTGGAGGCGCCCTGGCGCTTGGAGTAGGCAACTGCGTTTTCATGCTGGAAAACGCTGTCTACAGCGTGATCTCCCCGGAAAGCTGTGCCGCCATCGTCTGGCGCGATTCGGCTAAGGCCGAACTGGCAGCCGCCGCGCTTCGAATGACGGCGGAAGATATGGTGAAACTCGGTCTGGTGGACGGTATCGTTCCCGAACCCCCCGGCGGTGCCCATGAGAACTACGATGAAGCGGCCCGCTTACTCAGCGAACGCCTCATCGTGACGTTGAACGGTCTCGCGAAGCTGTCTTCCAGCGAACTGGTTCAGACGCGCTATCAGAAGTTCCGCCAGATGGGCAATTTCTTCCTCGGCGCGTAAGAGGCACATCATGACCCAGTCAAAGAAAAAATGGCCCGTGATCGCCGGCGTGATTTTCATCCTGGGCTTCATCGCCGCCATGCTTCTGACCACCTCCGGCAACGCGCAGTTCCACTGCGAGGTCTGTCTGGCGTTTAACGGACAGACAAAATGCCGAACCGCCGGTGCTTCGGCGAAAGACGACGCGCAACGTGCCGCCACCAATGCGGCCTGCTCAGACCTCGGCATCGGTGGTTTTGAATGCTCCAGTATTCAGCCGGTTAGCGTGAAGTGGAATCCGTAAAGTCTGCTTTTTCATTGTTTTACGGTCGATGGTGTGGTCAGCGTGATATGCTGAGCATAGATTCTGCGAACAAATAGAGCAGCCACACCGTCTATATCGCTTGAATCCCGAATCGAAATCACCTCGACAGTTCTGGCTTTCGGTGCGCAAACAACGGAGTACCTAACAACGTGCAGGCTAAATGGAAAATTGCGATCGGAGTCGGCGTCGTCGCCCTGATCGGGGTTGGTAGTTATGCGAGCATCAAATACGCTCAGCGTGACATCGTCACCGTACAGACAGGTAAGGTAATTCAGGAAGATCTCGCCAGTGTCGTCACCGCGTCCGGCGAAATCAACCCCCGCACTTATATCAGCATTGGCGCCGAATACCAGGGCCAGCTCACCGACATCATGGTCAAAGAAGGCGACCATGTGCAGAAAGGCCAGTTGCTCGCCCGCATCGATAGCGCCCAATCTGAAGCCGATGTGGTGGCGCAGAGAGCCGCGCTGAATTCCGCCGAAGCCGATGCCGCAGCATCAGAGGAAGGTTACAAGGCGGGGGAAGACAACATCCGCACCCTCGAAGCAACGCTGGCACGCACCAAGGCCGACCTCGATCACTATGATCTCGACTTCAAACGCGGTCAGGAGCTTTTCAAGAGCGGCCTGATTCCCAAATCCGATTACGACCAGCGCGTCGCAGCCATTGAAGGCCAGAAGGCGGCCATGACGGAAGCGGAATCCCGCATCGTCCAGGCCAAATCTCAGCTGGCTCAGCTCAATGCCCAATACCAGAGTTCGCAGAAGAAGATCGCCCAGGCCCAGGCGTCGCTGAACCGCACGGCCGACATTTTGAAAAAACACGAAACGGTTGCACCCATCGCCGGCCTCGTCACGTATTTACCTGTGCGGGTGGGAGAAACTGTGGTTCCAGGTGTTCAGAATTCGGCGGCCAGCACGATCATGACGATCGCCGACATGTCCATCGTGACCGCCGAAGTTAAGATCGACGAAACCGACATCGTCAACATCAAGTTGGGTCAGCCCGCCGAAATCACGGTGGATGCCATCCCCAACAAGACCTTCACCGGCCATGTGATCGAAATCGGCAACACAGCGATCCTGCGTTCCACCGGCCTTGCCGCCTCTACCAGCAACACTTCCAGCCAGGAAGCAAAAGACTTTAAGGTCGTCGTTGCGATGGACAGCCCGCCGGACGAAATCCGGCCCGGTCTTTCCTGTTCTACGAAAATCACAACTGCGACCCGCAAGAACGTGACGTCAATTCCCATTCAGGCGCTCACCTCTCGCACCAAGGGCGATCTGATTCCCGATAAGGACAAGCCCATCAATCCCGATCCCGCCACTGTCAAGGCCAACAAGGAAGAGTCGCAGGGTGTCTTCATCGTCAACGGCACTAAGGTCGAATTCCGCAAGGTTGACACCGGCATTACCGGTGCGACCGAGATCGAGGTCACCGGTGGTCTGAATCCGGGCGACGAGATCGTGACAGGCAGCTACCAGACGATTCGCACCATCAAGAACGACGCGGTGATCAAGATCGATAACAAGACACCCGCCGAGAAGAAGGCAAGCTAATGGCAGCCATCCTTGAAGCCGCGGAAGATAAGGCCGCTAAGGGCGAGCGGCTCAAGCGCGAAGGCATCGTCATTCGTACCTTCGATCTCTGGAAAACCTACGTGATGGGCGATCAGACGATCAACGCCGTCGCGGGCGTCGATCTTGAAATCCATCGCGGTGAATACGTCGCGCTTATGGGGCCGTCTGGTTCCGGCAAGTCGACCCTCATGAACCTCATCGGCTGCCTCGATTCCCCGACGAAGGGCGAATACTTCATCAACGGCCGTTTAGTCAGCGACATGGAAGACGATGAACTGGCGCAAATCCGCAACAAGGAAATAGGATTCGTCTTCCAGACCTTCAATCTGCTGCCGCGCGCTACTGCCCTGCACAACGTGGAGCTGCCACTGATTTACAACGGCACCGCCCCGGCCGCACGTATCGAAAAGGCAAAGAAGGCGCTTCAGCAGGTGGATCTCGAAAAGCGCATGCTGCACAAGCCGAACGAGCTTTCCGGCGGACAGCGTCAGCGCGTCGCCATCGCCCGTGCGCTGGTGAACAGCCCTTCAATCATCCTCGCGGATGAGCCAACTGGCAACCTCGACACCGCGACTGGCAATGAAATCATGGCGCTCTTTGAGCGGCTGTATCAGGAAGGAAATACAATCATCCTGGTCACGCATGAAAACGATATCGCCATGCACGCTCACCGCGTGGTCCACATCCGCGACGGCAGAGTGGAAAAAGACGAGATCGTTCAGCACTAACTGAGTGTCGAATTCCGAATCGCTGCTGCCAGTGCCATGGCATCGTCCTCCGTACCCAGCAGCGCGCGATGCGGCACCCAAAAAGCATCCTTGATGCGTGCCTCGGCATTCGGGCACGGCATCACTCTACAATTCTTGTGCTCACGGTACAGCGGATTCTGATAAAGCGTGTGCGGATAAAACGGTGTGCACGGAAATCCAGCCCCGGTGAGGTTTTTATGAAAGGCGCCGCGATCGCCATCTACCCACCCCAGCAGTAAATAGTTGGTGTGGACCCGGGCCGCATCCGGCACCCGCTGGAAGTGAAGTCCACGCAAGTCCCTCAATCGCTCCCGAATGATCGCCGCGGTTCTCGCTCGTCGCGCATTCTGCTCCGGCAATCGCTCCAGCTGCGCAATCAGCACCGCCGATTGCCACGCAGTGATGCGGTAGTTTGTCCCCAACGAATAGTGGAAAAACCAGCCCTCGCCCTTGCGCCGCCCCTGATCCAGCACCTCGCGCGCCCGATCAATCAGCCCCTCGTCGTTGGAAAGCAGAATCCCGCCCTCGCCCGCCGTCATCACCTTGCCGTTTTGAAAGCTGAACGAACTAATCGCCCCAATACTGCCCGCGCGCGTCCCGTTCCACTCCGATCCGTGCGCGTGCGCCGCATCCTCCAGAATCGGCAATCCATGAGCGCTGGCGACTGCAGTGATCGCATCCATATCCGCCATTGGCCCGCCGAAATGCACCGGTATGATCGCCCGCGTCTTCGTGCCGATCGCTTCGCGTATACGCTCCGGATCGATGTTGAACGTGTCCGGTTCGATATCAACAAAAACCGGCGTTGCGCCAACACGCGAAACCGCCGTGGCGGTCGAGATAAACGAAATCGCGGGGACGATCACCTCGTCGCCCACGCCGATTCCCAGAGCCTCCAGAGCCATTTCAATCGTCACCGTGCCGTTGCACGCGCTCAATCCAAAGCGGCACTGCTGAAAGGCCGCGAATTCCTGCTCGAACCGCGCAACAAATGGATGATAGCCGCCCCAGCGGTCGCTCGAAAGCACTTCATCAGAAGTTCTCGTTCGCGCGCGCCGGAAACAGGCCATGACGGGATGCCCATAGCCCTAGAATAGAGGACGTGAGTGTCTACCAGGAGCGGCGCGAGGAGTTAGAGAAACACGAGTTCATGATGGGCCTGCCGCGCGGCAGGCTGGCGGTTACACTGGACGTTCTTACCGACGCTCTGGTGCTCGTTGGCCAGCACGGCGTCTACTGTCAGAGTTCGCGCCAGCCAGGCAAGCCGGCCATGGATATCCAACTGATTTCGAAGTCCATCTCCGACGCCAAAGAGCTCATCAGCGGCGTGATGACCGAGCTCAAAAAGTAAACTCGACGATCTCCGGCGGCTGCCTGCTGTAATCGCTGTACCGCATCCATTTCGGTCGAGCCAGGAGCCAGGCAATATCCGTTCGCGCCTCCTTTTCGCGCGCCTGCGGTGCGGCCGAAAAATACAGCGCCTTCAGTCGGACCAGTTCCTCACCAGCCGGAAGTTCCAGTGTGCCTTCAAACTGCACGCTGGCCGGTCCGGTGCACCCAATCACAAACGAACATCTTGGATTCGCCAGGAAGTTGCGATACTTGCGCGTTTCAATCCTTGTATCGAAGAAGAGCTCCAGTTCCGGCGTTACGACGATCCGCATCAGCGCGGATTCGGGTTCACCGGTCGACGATGCGGTGCCCAGTACCGCAAT
This sequence comes from uncultured Acidobacteriia bacterium, assembly GCA_903825445.1. Taxonomy (GTDB): domain Bacteria; phylum Acidobacteriota; class Terriglobia; order Bryobacterales; family Bryobacteraceae; genus BOG-234. The sequence continues at coordinate 18,374 of CAIKAS010000116.1, read as the reverse complement.
CGGATTCCTGAAAACGAAATCGTAAAGATCGGCCTTCGTCATTTCTTATACCCTCACGAACGGGTTCGAGCGCTTCTCCGTCGCAATATCGGTGGTCGCGCCATGGCCCGGATACACGATGGTCGATTCCGGCAGCGTATACAGTTTCCCCCGAATCGAGCTGGAGATCTGATTGAAATCGCCACCCGGCAAATCCGTGCGACCCACGCTGTCCTGAAACAACGTATCCCCGGCGATCACTTTTTTCTCTGTTGGCAGATAAAGCGAAATACTGCCCGGCGTGTGGCCCGGCGTGTGCAGCACGTGCGCCTCAATTCCAGCGACCCGCAAGATATCCCCCTCCCGCGCCGGCGTATCGATACCCGGATTTTCCGGTGTCTCCATCCCGAGCCACTTCGCCTGTACACTCAGATGATCGGCGAGGAACTTATCGTTTTCGTTCATGTAAACCGGCGCCCCGGTCAGGGCGCGCAGCTTGCTCGCTCCCCCGATGTGATCGATATGCGCATGCGTAATCACAATCATCTTCACGGAGAGCTGATGCCGCTCCAGAATCGCCACGATTTCCGCAATATCGTCCCCTGGATCGATCACCATCGCCTCATGCGTGACCGGATCGCCAAGGATCGAGCAATTGCACCCCAGCATCCCGACAGGCAGCACTTCATGAATCAAACCCTTTTTCAAATCCCGTTCCGCTTGCATCCTGCTTCGATCATCTCGCACCAGGTCTACTAAACTGGGTAACAGATGGAACTCCTACGCATTTTGATGATGGCGCTGCATATTCTTTGCGCCGCGATACTGGTTGGCGGCGCGCTGGCGTGGCGATTCGGGTCGACCCCCGGCATTCAGCTGCTCGAGGCAGAAACGCGCCGCAAGGTGGATAACGCGATCGCCGCCGCGTGGCGGCCTGCGGTGCTGACCGCCATCGTCGCGATCCTGCTCACCGGCATTTTCAACCTCGTCACTGGCGGCCCGCGCACGCCGCGCTTTCACATGGTCTTCGGCATTAAGATGCTGCTGGCGCTCCACGTCTTCGCAGTCACCGTCCTCGCGACCCGTGCCGACAATCCCCGCCGCGCGCGCCAGTTGACCGGCGTTGTGATCAGTGGCGTGGTTATCGTTATCCTTTCCGTAGTGCTGCGGTGGGTGTAACTTCCATGCCCTCTACTCCCGGTTTGCAGGCCCTCTCCGATTCCGCCGCCATCATCGACCTCTCCGATCGCGGCCGGATCCGCGTCACCGGCCAAGACCGCGCCCGCCTGCTCCACGCCATGACGACCAATCATGTCCAGGGTCTTAAACCCGGCGAAGGTCAATACACGTTCTTCCTCAATGCGCAGGGACAGATTCAGGCCGATGCCTATGTCCTCTGCTTCGAAGACCATTTCCTGCTCGACGTGGAACCACAGACGCGCCAATCGTTATACGAGCATCTGGACAAGTTCATCATTGCCGACGACGTGACGCTCGAAGATGTCACTGAGCAGACCTTCGCGCTCGGTATGGAAGGCCCGCAGGCTCTGCGTCTGGCCGCGGAGATTGGCATGACGGCGCCTCACGCGGCTTTCTCCCATACAGAGTGGGATCCTTATTCCGTCGCTGCGATCTCATCGACCGGTGCGCCCGGCGTCAGAATCTACGGACCTGCGCTTCGCAAAGACGACGCCATCGGCATTCTCACCAGCAGCGGCGCAATTGAAGCGATGGCAGCCGACGCGGAAACGTGCCGCGTTGCGCACTTCAAGCCGCGCTACGGTCATGACATCACTGAACGCTCCTTGCCGCAGGAAACGCAGCAGATGCAGGCGGTGCATTTCCAAAAAGGCTGTTATTTGGGACAGGAGATCGTGGAACGTGTGCGCTCGCGTGGCCATATCAACCGTCTGTTGGTAGGTTTCACGGGAGAGTCGGATCACCTGCCCGCTCTCGGAGCGAAGATCGCCTATGGCGGCAAGGAAGACGGCGAAGTGACGTCCGCCGCCGTCGCGAACGGCAGATTTTTCGGACTCGCCCTGGTTCGCGCACAGATCGCCGCACCGGGCACAATCGTGGGGATCGACGGGCGACCTGCAACACTGACTGCCCTCGCCGCGTAGGGCGAGTGGGATCATGTCCTCATAGCCTGAAGAGATGAAGCGCAAATCCTCCGTTTTCGCCACAGCGGCGTCCGCGAGTTTCGCACTGGCAGGACTCATGTTATTGCCGGGCACGGCGTTCAGCCAAAGCCAGTCCCAGCGGCCGCAATTCGACGCCGCCTCCATTAAGATCAATCAGTCGTCCGACCGGGCGTCCACGCGATACGATGCTGGTCGGGTCGATCTGCGTAAGGCAAGCATCAAACATCTGGTCCGCCGGGCCTGGCCGTTACCTGACTATCAGATGGTGTTGCCCGATTGGGTCGCCGCCGATCGTGGTTCTCTCGGCTACGACGTGTCCGTCACGTTCGCTTCCGGCACTTCCTCCGGCGAGATCGGCGCCGAACGTCTCCAGCTTATGTTTCAGGATTTGCTCGCGACGCGTTTCGGAATGACCATGCACTGGGAAACCCGAGAGGTGAAAGCGTTTGAAGTGCGCGCTTCGGAACGTGTACCCAGGCTGAAGCCCGCTGCAAACCCTGCTCCGCCCACCGACTTTCCGAAGTACTCGACGAAGGTCGAAAATGGCGTATGGCATCTGAGCAGCCAGTTGGGCGGCGCGCCCTCCGGACTCACTGTTGGCGGCTTCCTCGAAGCCATCAATGCACTGCGCATTCTCGATCGTCCGCTGGTAGACGCATCGGGAATCGAGGGAAACTATGACATCGATCTCACTGCCCCCGCGGAAATCCCCGATAACAAGCCAGGCGTGAGCGAACTGCTCGGCGCGCTCGATAAACAACTGGGCCTGAAGGCGTCTCTCAAAACCCTGTCGCTTCGGATGCTCGTGATCGATCATCTGGAGCGAATACCGACCCCCAATTGATCGCAAAGTGATACAAGCAGTCTCGTGTGCAGTTTTGACCATGGTCAACGACTATGGTCAAATAGACTATGGAAGAAATCGCGATCTCCGAATTCAAAGCGACGTGTCTGGCCGTACTTGAAAACGTGCGAAAGACGAAGAAGTCCGTGCTCGTCACTCGTTTCGGAAAACCGGTCGCGCAGGTGCTGCCACCATCGCCGCCGGAGAAGCCGGCAAACTGGCTCGGCTGCATGGCTGGAACCGCAGCCATCGTCGGCGATATCGTCGCGCCCGCATCCGATGAATCCGATTGGGACGCGCTGCGCTGATCGGATGATGAAACTCCTGCTCGACACACACATTGTGGTATGGAGCCTGCTGGAACCGCAGCGCCTTTCGAGGCGAGTCGCCAAGGCGTTGGCCAGCCCGGCCAGCGAGATCTGGATATCTCCCGTCAGTACCTGGGAGATCGTGTTATTGGGCGCCAGGGGGCGGCTCAGGATCAAAGGTGACGGCGATTCACAACGCTGGATCGGCGAAGCCATTTCGCGAACGGGCTTCCGGGAGGCGCCGCTCACTCATGAAGTGGTCATGGCAATGGCTAAGATCAATTTGCCTCACCGCGACCCGGCCGACCACTTCCTTGCCGCCACGGCTCTTCACTTCGGCCTGACGCTGGTCACGGCGGATGAAAATCTGATCGGCGGCCGTGGGTACTCGTTGCTGGCAAACAAGTAGTGCAAGCGGCACTCCGAAGGGATGTTACCTGCCGGCCGCACTCACGATCCGCGGGTCATCCAGTCTCAACCTGTACATGATCTGGTTGTAATCGTACCGGGGCGTCTGTTCCTTCGCATTGCTGAACGCGGCCGTGTAGGTGCCTTCAAAATAAATCACCCGCCCGCCACCCTCATCGAAAAACGAATGCTGTTCCACGTTGTAGAAGTTGTAGTCGTTATGCGACACAATCCTCACGGCGCGATTCCACGGTCCGACCGGTAGATCTGCTTCTGAGTAATACACCGATCCAGTCCGCTCCGACAGCAGAATCCATTTCTTCCTGTAGGCATTCCACGTAACTGAGCTCGGCGTCGCGTTAGTCTCCTTGCCCGATTCGGCATCCAGCAGCGGGAAGAACGCCTCTTCCTTTTTCAACAATCCACGCGCAATCAACTGCCGTTCTTCATTCGCCTCAATTCGATCCGTGTCCGCCTTCCAACCGCACGCGAGCGTTCCATCGGGCTTTCGATCCAGACGCACATCACGCGCGTCGAACGTCGCGCCGGATTGCAGGCACGTAAATGACTCCCAGCTATTCGGATCCGCGAGCGCCTTCCAGTCGTCCCGCACGCGCTGGTGCGGGAAAAGGTACCAGTAGGTCACGCCGCCTTCCGTCACCTGAAACGGATGGGACGACTTGTGGCCGCGCCGCAACGGCAACTGGGCCAGCACCTGAAACTGGCCGGAGGCATCGTCAAACACCGCGACACCCCGCTCCGTCGGAGGCGCCACGCCAGGTTGCCGCGTGTAAGTCGCCACCAGCCGCTCGCGGCCCTGCTCGTCCTTCACTGTGAACAGTCCTTCAATCCAGACCAACCCGGGCCGCGGCAAAGGCAGCATCTTCCTGCTGAAGCCGGTCGCATCCGTGAAGTAGGTGAGGTTAACGCCGACTGCCGGATCCAGCCCGCCCTTGCCCGGCACTTGAGAGGTGGCGCATGAAACCGAAAAAATCGCCGAAGCAAGCCCGAATGTATCGCCGAAGCACCAGAACAGTTTCCCCTGATACGGGACCGAAATATTCGTATCCTGACCAGTAACGCCTCCATTCAGAAGAGGCTGCGCGATAGGAACCGGCAGCCCGGCGAGAACGCTGTCTCGATAGATGTCCGCTCCGGTGACGCGGTACAGGCGCTCCGCGATGTTGGTTCGGTGGATCTTCAGCTCAGCGTGATTCCCCGGCTCCACATGCACCCGCGCGGCAGGCTCGTTCAGAATTCTTCCCTGAAATTCGTAGCCGTGGCTCTTCACCGTGAAGGTCACATCATGGCCCTCGAGCGTGCCATCGTCGATCAGGGCGATTCCGTTGCTGTCCGTCCAGAACCGGATGGCGTCGCGTGGCGTGCTCAGTTGAACCAGCGGAACTCCGCGGCCAGTCTCTTCATCGATGACACGAATCCAAAACGGCGTTGCGCTGGCCGCCGACGTCGCGAGCAACAAAACAAGGATGCCGCGCAACGCCACCGCCATTAGCCACCCTCCTCGAACTTCGCCATCGCTCACCACATCAATGGTCGCCAGCGCTCCGCGTAATTGCCGTCGGGCAAGGAACAGGGATTCTGATCAATCGCGCACAAACCATTTCTGAAATGTGGACAATGGGGACCGGCGGATTCCACCCCGTCAGCATCCGCCGTCTCCCCGGCAGTTGTCCGTGCAGCTCCCTGGGGCTCCACGGACTTGTGTTTGAAGTTCATTCGAATCGACGATTCCCGCATTTTGAAACTTCGACTATGATAGCGTCTCCTGATCTCGCCTCGCGAACTTTCCAGCAACGATTGGGCAGCGTGAGATCATCTTCTCAATGCCGATAGTGAAAGAATCTACGCCGCAAGAGAAGCGGCGCGCGATTTTGATGATTGTGGTCTTCACGCTCGTGGCCGCCATCGCGCAGCCACTTTTTAAGACGGGCGCCAATCGTCTGTTTGCCAACCTCACGTTCGCCGGGTTCATCACCGACGTTCCCCTGATCACTGGACTGGCGCTATACGCCGGCGGCTCGGTGCTCATGATTCTGGCCCTGCGCCACGGCGAACTCTCCGTGCTCTATCCGCTCATCTCCCTGAGCTACGTATGGGTCGCAATTCTGTCCGTCCTGATTTTTCACGAGACCATGACGCCAATCAGGATCGCGGGCATCCTGACCATCATCGGTGGCGTGGCCACGCTGGGCAGAAGCGGCAGCAAATGAACACGCCGCTTTCTTCGATCGTTTGGGTAATAATTGGGTCCGTGGTCGGGAGTCTCGGCGCTGTTGGATTAAAGGCGGGCGCGCAGAAACTCGAACTGAACTTCCGCTCCGTGCTGACTAACTGGATGCTTGTCGCCGGGCTCTCTCTGTATCTGCTCTCGACGGTATTTTTCCTGCTCGGCCTCGCGAAGGGCGAACTCAGCGTGCTGTATCCGATGGTCTCGGTGGGCTATATCTGCACGCTGGTCTGGTCGAAAGTGTTTTTCGGTGAAGTGATTACGATGTCGAAGATCCGCGGCATTGTGCTCATTCTCATTGGAGTGGGATTACTTGGAATCAGCGCCCACCGCTGAGCCTCTTTTGAAAGCTCCCCTTCCTCAAGTCTGTTAACGTAGATGCCGAGGGCATAAGAAAGCGCTGACGCCGCCCAAACCATGCTTACCGAAGAACAGTATCTCGAGATCGAGCGCGCCGCCGCGTCTAAGAGCGAGTATTACGACGGCGAAATGTTTGCGGTGGCCGGAGCGAAGCAGGCTCACAATCGGCTGGTCGCGAACCTGATCGGCGCACTGCACCGTCAGTTTCGGTCACGGCCTTGCGATGTCTATCCGAGCGACATGAGAATCATGGTGCCGGCCACCGGGCTTTACACCTATCCGGACGTGACAGCGGTTTGCGGTGACCAGCGGTTCCTTGACGACCAGAACGATACACTGCTCAATCCTTCTTTATTGATTGAGGTGCTCTCTCCCTCCACCGAAGCATATGATCGTGGCCGGAAGTTTGAGCAGTATCAGTCGATTGAATCGTTGCGCGAAAATTTGCTCGTGGCGTCCGACAGGCTTCATGCTGACTTGTATTCACGGCAGACCGATGGCCGCTGGCTCCAGACTGCTGTGGACACACTCGAGGGTTCCCTGAAGCTTGAGTCGGTGAATGTCGAAATCACCATGTCGGATCTGTACGAAAAAGTGGATCTGGCGAGTTGAGCTCGCGCCGAGCAAGGCGCTCTATGCGGACCGACTGGCGCGAAATCGGTCACTCGCGGCGGCGATTGCCGATGCGGACAACATCACCCGACTTGAGTGTCTCAAGTGCGGTCAGGATCTCGGGAATAAGGGTGAGCAGGTCGTCGAGGTTCGTTGTTCGCCCCTCCAGTATCACCAATGCAATCTCACGATCACGCAGCCGTTGCTGGTACTGTAGATTTCTGTCGACGGTAATCAAGGACCTGAAATCCCGCTTTTTCCGCGGCAGTCAGAAGTTGACCGTTGGTCATGCCCTTAAGGCCGGTGTAGCGGCATGTCTGGCAATGATGACCGGCTATTCCGCGGCGCAATGCCTCGTCAATGCACTCGTCAAGGAGGACGCGCATTTAACGGCTGGCGAGCAGGGACTCTTTCGCTTCCTCGACGGCGTGTAGCGCCATATCCCTGTCCACGGTGGGGAAACCTTCCAGAAAGCGTTCCAGGCTGTGGCCAGCCTCGATGTAATCGAACAGCGTGCGGACCAGAACCCGCGTGCCCCGAAAAACCGGCTCACCGGACATGACCTCAGGATCGCGAACGATTACCGTATCCATGCTCCTATTATCGCTCAGTTGCCGCCAGCGGAATTGTCGACGTCAGGCGTGTCCATCACTTCCGGGGCGGCCTTCATGATTTCCGGAATCGCTTCACGAGGAAACGCGCCATAGGTACCTTCGATCTCGTCTACTCCCATTCCTTCGGCGAGGCAGGCGAGGATCAGGGACGCGGATAAACGCGTGCCGCGAACGGCAAGTTTCCCACCCAGCAAACGGGGATCGGCAACGAGCCAGCGAAGTCACGGAAGGGCCTTAGTTCGGTTGACGACAATCGGCAATGACCCTCTCGGCAACTCCATTGGAACATGATTGCCGCACTCGTGATCCCCTCTCGGGGATTTGGCGTTCATGGCAACCCGCGCAACTAGTAAAGCGTCGCCGGCACCCGCGTCACCGCCTCTTCATCCACTTGTTGCGCCTTCACCATCCCGCAGGTGTGCGCCTCCATGATCGTGCCAAACGTAGGCACCGCACCCGCCGCCGCGTATTTCGCCGGATTCCACAGGTCGGCGCGAACCAGCGCGCGGCTGCAGTGGATATAGGCTTCCTTCACCTTCACAACGATGACCGTAGTCGGGAGCTTGCCCTGCACGCTGAACTGCGCAGTCAGCGCGAGGTCGCGCGAAAGCACAGCCTCGCCGTTCACCCGAAACGTCTCACGCACGCCGGGGACCAGAAAAAGCAGGCCGACCCGCGGGTTGACGACGATGTTGCGAAGGCTATCCAGCCGGTTATTGCCACGCCGGTCCGGAATCAGCAGCGTGTGGTCGCCGGCCACGTGAACGAATCCAGGCGCATCGCCGCGCGGCGAAGCATCGAAGGAAAAGCCGTCCGACGTAGCGAGAACCAGCAGCGGCGAGGCCGCGATGAAGGCGCGCGAAAGGTCATCGAGATGGTCCATCTGCTTACGGACGGAGCGCTCAAGTGCTGGACCGTAGAGTCCTGAGAACTCGCCGGGATCGGTAATGAGATAAGCGGGATTAGGGTCCATGAGATCAGAGTAATGGATTAGATGGATTCGGGTTTGGCCGTCTGAGAAATCATTTCTCATGGGGTTCGGAGCCGCTGCCCGGACGCTGACGAATGCACTTCCAACAACTGACCTTCAAACTACCAGGAGTTTTCGTCCAGCCAGCCAGTTACCAATGTGCGGTAGTCAAGAAAAGTCAGTTCCCGAACATCTAACCTGGCCGCTCGCGCAATGGCTGGTAATTCCAGACGGAAGTTGACGTATCGATTTTGCATTCGTCCGGCACCAGGAATCATCTTTCCGTGGCGATTTGCTGTTAACCAGTTTCGAACAGCCGCGATCGCCTGTGCCGTATCGTTATTGTGAGCGCGAATATCCTGACCCGCTATGTCGGAGCAGAAAATCTGATATCGAAATTGCTCACGGTCGAGTATGAGGCACGATTTCAGAGCTTGGGTCGCACCGCCGTACTTCTTCGCTCCAAGAAAGATGCCGAGTTCGAGCGGCATGTTGAACCGGGGTAGTTGGTTCCTGGTGTCCAGACTCGTGCGGGACAGATCGTGAATGCCAAACCGGCACTCGCGGATGATCTGATAGAGCTTGTCCAGCCTCACTTTACTGCTATCGTCCTCTTCGCGAGCGCTGCGCGCGAAAAATCCGCAATCGTGAACGGCGAAGACAAGCGCATCGAAGAGCTTTTTGTATCGGCTGTCAAAAGGAACATTTATGAAAACAGCGTCCGAGGTAGCTGGCATCAAAATGTTCTGAAGGATAGCAATGCAGATCCTCGGTTCAGCGTGCTTTTTTGGCCGCCGCCCGCTTTTTCACGCCGGGCGCACTTTTTGCGCTGGAAGTTGACGAACTAATTCCAAAATGCCCGAGGTAGCGTCTTGTTGTCGATGCAGTGGTGAATCGTTCCGTTGCCGAACTGGACGAGCTATTCCGCTGTCCGCTGCCTGCGGACCTGGCCATCTTGACGGTCCTTGCAGCGTTTCGCGCATCGGCTCTGGTGATAGAGCCGGCTCGCGGGGTTCCGACTATCGATCTCTGTTCCATTCCAGACGTGCCTTTCAAAAACTGTTCACTACCGATAGGATCAAGTTATCACATTGATTTCCAGGGCTTGGCAAAGTTAGGACCTGGAGATGGCCGATCCCGTCTGACCTGCGCTCGTTTTGCATAGCGGCGCCAGCGGCCAGGGAACCTGTGTCGTGATTACTCCAACAACGACATCCGGCCTGTGTTGATGGTATGTCTCCATCTAGAGAGCACGACAGCACGACAGCACGACAGCACGACAGCGGGACGAACCTTGGTTAGTTGAGCGCTCTGCTGAAACTGTTGACCACGATGGGAGATCTGCACCTCATACGCGGTATTCTCAAAGCGACTGCCTTTCATGTTGTTGATCCATCTGGCTGGCGCTAGGGGCGCTGGCCGGCTCCCGCCTGTTCTTTGGATTTCATGGGATTGCAGAACGCCTCAGACTGACATAAGCTTGAGGAGGTTGTATCGCTGCAACCGCAATGGCCAACAGGCTACTTGCCAATTGAGGCCCCGGGGCGCAATCCCGGGGCTTCATCATGAGGACTCGCCGCCGCGACTGCATTGCTCCGCGTCGACGCAAAAAAAAGTGATGCACCGCTCATACCCGGGGAGCCATCTTCGCAAGGAAGCGGACAACCCCCGGCAATACGAGAATTGAATCGTTGTGGCGACTCCCGAACCGGACTTTGCCATTTACGACTTCCCCGACTTGCTTTTCCCGCCAGTTCGCAGGCAGGTAGCTCATGAGACCGCCGTAGGCCTCCAGTTGTTCGTCTGTCAAGTGCTCAATGTTCCATAGCGCATTGGTGTGGGAAAAATCGATATTCGGAATTGCTGCAAGGAATTGGTCAGCGGTCTCTTCGCCCTCGGCTTTTCGGCCCCAAAGAATATCGAAATAAACACGGGCGAGAGCCTTCAGAAGGGCTGGCTGCGCCGCCGCAGACTCGTTGCGATCAAATATTCCGGGTATCTTTGTCACGGTCTCCCAAAACACCCAGGCCCTGTCTTCGCGCGGATTAACGTCGGCTGGCCGCGCTCCCGAGATCGTCGTCTGGTTAAGAAACAGCCGTGCATTGATTGCGTTCAAAGCATCAAGCTTCATCCAGGCATCGGTGTCCCACTCTACCCGCCCATCGTCAACGATCTTTACATCAGATAGCATCTCGTGATCAATCAGACGATGCGTGAAGATATTGATTGGGTTGGACTGATCGAATGCTTGGGCCTGGCTTGTCGAAACAGCCTTCTGAAGGTTATTGAGGTCGTGGAACAGTTGCCGTTCCTGTTCGATGGCGAGACCGAAGTGAAGGTCAATCGAAACAGAGAACTGTTCAGTATAGTAGGCGAGCGCCTCATGCCAAAATGAGATGGCTTCATCGGACACCTGCTTCAACTCTGCCGGAACAAGCCCACCTGACTTCGTGTATTTACGATCGCGAACCAGTTGATTGAGAAAATCAAGCACCAGCTTCCAGGCAACGCGGCGGTGCTGCCCGTCAACAACCCAGATCAGTTGATTTGAGCGAAGCTTCAGCAATAACTCGCTCGGGTCGGAATCAATCAAGGTCACTCCGATGTTTCCGAGACTGTCGCGGATGGAACCGACGATCGGCGACCAAGCATAGTAAGGTTGGTCGCCGAGGTATGCTGCAACGCGAACGATCTCCTCAGAGATGTCTTTGCCTTCGCCCTTGCGCTTACTGATAACAAAGTTCACCAGTCCTTTAAAAATGAACACAGCCATCTTCTGAGCGTGAGTGGAATCAAGTTTTCGCTGCGTTATCGGCCCTTTCAGTGGATCATTGCCGACCACGGACTGCGAAAGGAAAGTACCGATATCGAGACTCGTGAGCATCGTGTTAGTGCCCAGATTTAGAGCTCTCTTTACCCTGACGTTGATAAATCGATTGGTTCCGACGAAACCAATAACATCGGCCAAAGTGGTGGTTTGCTCATTCAACGGATTCAATGGAGGCGTCACATTTTTCTCTTTTCTCTGCCCAAAAATCGAGTTTTGTAGGCTATATGAAAGTATTATTAACCACCTGGTCTAAAAAAGCAATGACCTGGCGACTTTTTTTTTGCGCCTGGCGCTTTTCCAGAACCGGCCAGGCGTTAGGTCTAGACATGCCATGGCTGCGAATCGGCCGAGGCCCGGGACGGGATCATGTTCATTGGATCTTGGAGATATTCGCCCGTGCCCCAAATCCCAGTCCCGTCGATTTGAAATTTTTATGTCGATGACAACACAAACGTTATCGTGCTGACCATTTAAAACCGTCACTCCCGAATGCTAATTCTATAGATGGGAAAGGGAGGACGAGAACACATGACGATGCCAAACGAATACGTCTCCCGCCAAGCCGAGACCGCGCCCGCAATCACAGCTCCCGCACGAGCCAGTTCGTTTTGTAAAACCACAATTCCCCGTCCCAAGAAACAAACCAAACCACCTAACCCACCTAAAATCAACACCCACCCCCAAAAATTGGGTTCATTTTTTCGAATGACAAATTCCGGCGTGAGCGCAGCCGCCCCGTCTCAGGTCGCCAACCGGGACATTATCCACTATTCTGAATATCGAGGAACTATGCAACTCCTACCCAGCCAGGAAGACGTCACCGGAATTCTCAGTGCCACAGGCGCCTTGCGCGAAGGCCACTTTGAATACCCTAACGGTCTCCACTCCACGCAATACCTTCAGGTCCCCCTGGCCATGCGCTATTACCAGCACGCCAAGACGCTGAGCGTCGGTCTCAGCCGCCTGCTGCGTGCCAATACGGAACTCCGCGCCATCATCCCCGACCTCGCCATCGTCTCCCCGGCTCCCGGCGGACTGCCCGTCGCATTTGGTGTCTGCGAAGCCCTGCGCGCCAAACAGGTTTATTGGGCCGAGGATGGTCCCGATGGCAAACCAGCCCGCTTTCGTCAATTCATCGAGCCGGATAAAGGTGAGCCGGTGGTTCTGGTTGACGACATTATTCGCTCTGGCCGCCGGCTCGCCGCCCTGCGGAAATTGCTGGAGGACGCTGGCGCCCAGGTCGTTGCCGTCGCCTCCATTGTTTACGAGCCTTACCCTCAGGTAGAGAAGTTCGAAGGCCTCCCTCTGTACTATCTGGCGCGCATGGAAGCTGGCTACGATGCCGACGCCGCCTCCTGCGAAGCGTGCCGAAACGGTATTCCGCTGGAGAAAGTATGGTTATAGCGGCAAAAATCGCGTTATAGTACTAGGTTTTCTATGCAAACAAATGTACTTACGCGTGACTCGATGGCATTGCTGTACGTCGCAGCACTCTGTTTCAGAACGGCTACTTATCTGCATATTTCGCGTTCCATAGTGGTCTTTTCCACAGGCTTCTCCACATGCGCCGATGAAAACTCGCCACTGGGACAAGCTAAAGCATGTCCTGCGCTGCTTGCAAACAGGCTTCAGCTTGTCCTCTCCAAACGCCGGGGCCAGGAGTGAAGCTCACTTTCGTCGATTGGGCCATCATCGCCGCTTACTTTCTCTTTAACATCGGCATTGGGCTTTACTACAAATCGAAGGCCGGTTCCAACATCAGTGAATTCTTCCTTTCGGGCCGCAATGTCCCGTGGTGGCTGGCCGGAACGTCCATGGTGGCGACCACTTTTGCAGCCGATACGCCGCTCGTGGTCACCGGCCTGGTCGCCCGAAACGGGATCGCGGGTAACTGGCTCTGGTGGAACATGGTCGCCAGCGGCATGCTGACGGTCTTCCTTTTCGCGCGGCTTTGGCGGCGTTCGGGAGTGACCACGGATATCGAACTTGCCGAACTGCGCTACTCCGGCAAACCGGCGGCGTTTCTGCGCGGGTTCCGCTCGGTGTATCTCGGCGTAATCATGAACTGCATCATTCTTGGCTGGGTGAACCTCGCCATGGTGAAAATCCTGGTGCTTGTGCTCGGTGTGAATCGCGACCAGGCGCTTTGGATTGTGGTCGGCATCATCGCGCTCACCTCGCTGATTTCGACGCTGTCCGGCTTGTGGGGCGTGCTGGTCACTGACATGTTCCAGTTCTTTATCAAAATGTCGATGGTGATCGTGCTCGGCGTTGCGGCAGTGCATGCTGTGGGCGGCATCGAGATCATGAAGGCGAAACTCGGCGGCGAAGGCAGCGCCTTTCTCAGCTTCGTGCCGGATCTCCATTCGGTCTGGATGCCCGCGGTGACTTTCTGCGTTTACATCGGAGTGAACTGGTGGGCCACATGGTATCCCGGCGCTGAACCGGGCGGCGGCGGTTATGTCGCGCAGCGCATGTTCAGCGCGAAAGACGAACGCCACTCCCTGCTCGCCACGCTTTGGTTCAACGTGGCGCATTACGCGCTTCGCCCCTGGCCGTGGGTGATAGTTGGGATGGCGTCGGTGATTCTCTATCCTCATCTCCAAGACCCGGAAACCGGCTATATCAAGGTGATGATCGACTATCTGCCGGCATCTCTGCGCGGGCTGATGGTGGCTGCGTTCGCCGCCGCGTTCATGTCCACCGTGGGAACGCAGCTCAATTGGGGTGCCAGCTACCTCGTGAACGATTTCTACCGCCGCTTCATTCGCGGCAACGAGACGGATCGGCACTACGTCAATGCATCGCAGGTGGCGACTGTTTTGCTGACCATAGTCTCTGCCATCGTGACGCACTATATGGATTCGATTGCCGGCGCATGGAAACTGCTGATCGTAACGGGGGCGGGCACGGGTACGGTGTTGATTCTGCGCTGGTATTGGTGGCGGATCAACGCGTGGAGCGAAGTTTCCGCCATGGCTGCGGCGTTCATTGTGTCGGTCATGCTGCAAACCGTCTTTCATCTCGATAGCGATAACCCGGTGCAGTTCGCTTACCTGATTCTGATTACAGTGGCGATTACGACGGTGGCGTGGCTGGCGACGACGTTCCTGACCGCGCCCGAATCCGACGCGACGCTGCTCAGGTTCTATCGCAAGGTGCGCCCTTCGCCGGCGGGCTGGCGGCCAGTGCAGAAGTTGGCGCCGGAAGTTCCGGTCTCTCACGATCTCGGGTGGAATCTGGCGGACTGGCTCTGTGGCTGTTCACTGGTCTATGGCGCGCTGTTCGGGATCGGTAAAGTGATTCTGCATGATTATGTGAACGGTGGGCTGTTCCTGGCGCTTTCGATTGCTTCCGGAATCTTTGTCTACTGGGATCTCAACCGGCGCGGCTGGGCGTCGGTAATGGAGTAATGATGAAACTACGACGCACGTTGCTGGTTGGCGCCATTGTCTCTTTAGGCCTCTTTGCCCAACAAACCGCGCCGGTCCCCGAACAGCCGGCTGACATCCCTGGCAGTCTCGCGCCTTATCTGCCAACACCGAACGCTGTCGTAGACCAGATGCTGCAGGCTGTTCAACTCAAGCCGGGCGAAACGCTCTTCGATCTCGGCTCCGGTGACGGCCGCATCGTGATCGCCGCCGCGAAGAAGTATAAAGCCAACGCCATCGGAGTGGAACTGGATGACGATCTCGCAGCGTCGAGCATCAGCCGCATCGCCGAAGAAGGTCTCGACAAAACCGCGCGCATCATCCATGGCGATCTGCTCAAGCAGAATTACTCCACCGCCGATGTCGTCACCGTGTATCTCTGGCCGGAGGCGAACAAGCAGGTCGCGCAGTTGCTCGACATACAGCTGAAAAAGGGGACGCGCGTCATCTCCCACGATTTTGAGATGGGCGGCTGGAAGCCCACCAAAGTGATAACCATAGCCGACGACGGAACTGGCCGAAGCCATACGCTGTTCCTGTACATCAGATAGGCAACCATGAAAATCGGCATCACGTGTTATCCCACCTACGGTGGCAGCGGCATCGTAGCGACGGAACTGGGGCTGGAACTGGCCAATCGCGGCCATGAAGTCCATTTCATTACGTACGCGAATCCGATCAGGCTCGATGCCAACATTCCGCGCATCCACTATCACGAAGTGGAAGTGTCGAACTATCCGTTGTTTCAGTTCCCGCCTTATTCGCTGGCGTTGGCATCGAGTATGGCCGATATTGCCGAGGGCTACAAGCTCGACCTGTTACACGTTCACTACGCGATACCGCATTCCATCTCGGCGATGCTGGCGAAACAGATTCTTGCGCCGCGCCGCCGACTGCCATTCATCACGACACTGCACGGCACGGACATCACCCTGGTCGGCGTGGACCCGGCGTATTTCTCCATCACAAAGTTTTCGATCGAGCAGTCCGATGGCGTGACTGCCATTAGTCAAGACCTCCGTGCCGACACCATTAAGACCTTCGGCGTCCAAAATGAAATCCGTGTAATTCATAACTTCGTTAACTGCGACACTTATGCTCCGGCTCCCGAAGAACGAAGCTCCGAGCCGCTGATGATTCATCTTTCAAATTTCCGCCCGGTCAAACGCGTGCTCGATTGCGTGCGCATCCTGGCTGAAGTGAGGAAGTCGGTCAACGCGCGGTTGCTGATGGTGGGCGATGGCCCTGAACGTGGCCCGGCGGAAAATCTCGCCGTCCAACTGGGAGTGCGCGAGAGCATCGATTTCGTTGGTAAACAGAATCACGTGGAGAAGCTAATTTGCAAGGCGCACGTCCTGCTGATGCCCAGCGAAATGGAGTCGTTCGGATTAGCAGCGCTCGAAGCGATGGCCTGTGGCGTGGTGCCGATCGGCACCAATGTCGGCGGCGTGCCCGAGCTGATTACCGATGGAGTAGATGGATACCTCGGAGCGGTCGGCGATATTGACCGCCTGGCTTCCCGTGCCGCGGAATTGCTGACGAATCCCGCGCTCCAGGAGCGCATGGCACTCGCCGCGAGGAAAACAGCGCTTGAACGATTCAGCACGGAGAGCCTGATCCCTCAATACGAACGGTATTATCAGGAGGTTTTGAATGCACGCACTTAACCGTCGAGGATCACCTGCACGCACGATTACGTTTGCGGCGGTGGCGCTGGCCGCGGTTGCGGTTTGCGCAGTCATGGCGCAAACCGTCGTTCGCCCCGTGTTCGAAGAGTTTGAGGTGGCGACTGTTCGACCGACACCGCCGGACTGGACCCGTGGCAGATTCATCCGCATGGAGAGCGCGCACGAGTTTGTGGCCCGGAATCACGCACTGAAGACGCTGATTTCCGCCGCGTACAACGTGAGTCCGCAGGCGATTTCCGGGTTGCAGGCTGGATGGATCGACGCCGACCATTTCGATATCCTCGCCAAGACCCCGGGCGACGTGCGGCCGAATCTCGACGAACAGATGGCGATGCTGCGGAAACTACTGGCCGACCGGTTCCAGTTGACCTTCCATCGTGAGCCGAAAGAGATGGCTGTGTACATTCTGTCGTTAGCAAAGAACGGTCCGAAACTGCGGCAGCCGGAAGCGAATACAACTCCCGAGGGACCATCCCCGCTCATCTTCGTAATCGCGCCGCCACTGATACGCCTGCCCGCGAAGAGTGCCACCATGGGGGAACTGGCGGCTGTGATGCAGCGGGCAATGCTGGATCGGCCGGTGCTGGATCGAACAGGGCTGACCGCAAGATACGATTTCGACCTGGAGTTCACCGCCGATGAAAGTCTGTTCGGGGGGATGGTGCCGGGGCCGGCCAATGGCGAGGATTCAGGGAAGCCGGGATTGTTTCGGGCGCTGCAGGATCAGGCCGGGTTGCGGCTCGAAGCGACGAGGGGACCGGTGGAGACATTTGTGATCGACCGGGCATCGCGGCCTTCGGATAACTAGCTGATAGCCAGCGACGCCTCACATCGTTTTCAGATAGTTGAAGCTCTTGCGCAGGCTCTCGAGGGGATCGCCGGGTGTTTGATCCTGTTCGACGATGTAGTGCTTCACCCCGGCGCCAGGCGCGGCTTTCAGGATAGCCGGGAAATCGAGCGAGCCGCTGCCAACTTCCTGAAAAGCGCCGGCTGGCATGTTTTCAGCGAACTGGTGAGGCGCATCCTTTGCTTTGTCTTTGAGATGCAGCAGGGCGACGCGCCCCTTCCATTTTTTCAGCGTTTCAACAGGATCCTGCGAGGCGACGCTGAGCCAGAAGACGTCGAGTTCCATGGAAACGAGATTCTTGTCCAGGCGGTCGAAGAAGATATCGATGGGCCGGGAGCCCTCCTTGCCACCGAACTCGTAAGCATGGTTGTGATACGCGAAGTGCATGCCGGCCTTCTTGCATAACTCACCGGCGGTGTTCATACGGTCGGCGGTGCGGCGATAGAAATCGTCGCCATCGCCGCGCGCGCCAGGGGCGATGTAGGCGAGAGTGAAGTATTCAACGCCAACTTTCTTCGCGCTGTCGATGGCATCTTCGAGGGTCATCTTTTTGATGTCGGGATATTGATCCCACATCTGGGTGATGAGTGGCGTTTCGATGTGGCAGGAGACGGGCTTGAGACCGTATTGCTTGATCTTGGGCAGCAATTCGATCAGGTCTGTCCGATTGCCTTCGACTTCGGTGTAGCCGATATCCGCGATGGTCTTGAGGACGCGGTCTGATTCCTTCATCAGGATGTTGCGGACGGTGTAGAGCTGCGCTCCGAGCGGGCGCGGCGGGGCGGCCATAAGTTCTGGGGCAGTTGCCGCGGCAGTACCAGCAGCGGCGATGGTCAACCATTCGCGCCGAGTCATGTGTTTCAGGATATCAGCGTTTGGGGCTGAAAATGGAAACTCCCCGATGCTCACGCAACGGGGAGTTTCCAAAGAATTACGGATCGGAGTCTAGCTGCGCCGGAAGCGGCGAGCGGCGAATCCAAACAGGCCAGTCACACCCGCGAGCAGGAACGTTGCCGGTTCCGGGGCAGCTGCATCGGCGGTGACATTGATGTTGTCCACGGCGAAATCGTTCGGGTACACGCTGGGGATAT
>CAIKAS010000115.1 GCA_903825445.1 uncultured Acidobacteriia bacterium | reverse complement strand
TGGCGGAAGACGATTGGGCCGGCTGGAAGCTGATGACGGACAAAATGGGCCACAACACACAGTTGGTGGGCGACGATCTGTTTGTGACGAATACGTCGCGACTGACGCGCGGCATCGAAGCGGGCGTGGCGAATTCAATCCTGGTGAAGGTAAACCAGATCGGATCGTTGACAGAAACCCTGGATGCGATGAATACCGCGGCGAAGAACGGCTACACGGCAGTAGTTTCACACCGTTCAGGCGAGACGGAAGATCCGTTTATCGCCGATCTGGCGGTGGCGACGAATGCCGGGCAGATCAAGACGGGGTCGGCAAGCCGTACGGACCGCATCGCGAAGTACAACCAGTTGCTCCGCATTGAAGAGCGTCTGGGTGTGGCGGCGAAGTTCCCCGGGCGGAAGGCTTTCCGTCAGTAGTTGAAAGATCGTGGCCACGGATTCACACGGATTGACACGGATTTAAGAACCCTTTTGGGGGTTTCAACTGTGGGAATCCGTGTTCATCCGTGGCCATTCGTTTATCAGAAGGTTCCCATACATCATGTCCCGCAATAAACCGCTTATTCTAACGATTCTCGACGGCTGGGGTTTCTCCCCGGCGGTGGAAGGCAACGCGATTGCCGCCGCCCGCAAGCCTACTTACGATATGCTGCTACGCGATTTTCCAAATACCCTGGTGCAGACGGCCGGGCCGTTTGTCGGTCTGCCGGAAGGCCAGATGGGGAACAGCGAAGTAGGGCATCTGAATATCGGCGCGGGCCGCGTGGTCCATATGGATGTCACGCGCATCGATTTGATGATCTCGTCAGGGACGTTTAATTCGGATCCCTTGCTGCTGGATGTAATGAAGCATGCGCGCGCTGGTCACCGGCTGCACGTGATGGGGCTGTGCAGCGATGGCGGCGTACATGCGCAGCTGACGCATCTTTATGCGGTGCTGAAGATGGCCAAAGAGCAGGGCTTAACCGATGTATTCGTTCACTGCTTCATGGATGGTCGCGATACTCCGCCGGACAGCGGCATCCGCTATCTAAGAGAAGTTCAGGCCAAGCTGCGGGAACTGGGCGTGGGTAAGATCGCCACCGTGGAAGGTCGCTACTATGCGATGGATCGCGACAAGCGCTGGGAACGCATCGAGAAGGCCTTTGGCGCCATGGTGCTGGGTAACGGCGAGCGGGTGCAGGATCCGGAAGCGGCAATTCTGCGATCGTACGCGAAAGGCATCACGGATGAGTTCATCGACCCGATGACTATTGTGGATGCGCGGAACGAGCCGATTGGCCTGATCCGCGATGGCGATTCGTGCTTCTTCTTCAACTATCGCGCGGATCGTGGCCGGGAGATGACGGAAGCGCTGACGAGCGAGACGTTGCTGGTACCTTCGCGTTCGGTGACGCCCAAGAATCTGAAATTCGCCACCATGACGCAGTACGATAAGTCACTCGGCGTACCGTTTGTGCTGACAAGGGAACCGCTCGATAATATTCTCGGCTACGTTTGCGGCGAGCTGAACTGGAAAAACCTGCGCATTGCCGAGACGGAAAAGTATGCGCACGTGACGTACTTCTTCAACGGCGGTATCGAGAAGCCATTTCCGGGCGAAGAACGTGAGATGGTGCCGTCTCCGAAGGTAGCGACCTACGACCTGAAGCCGGAAATGAGCGCGCAGGGGATCACGGATATCGTGGTGGATGCGATGGGCCGCAAGGATTTCGACGTCATCGTGATGAACCTGGCCAACGCCGACATGGTGGGCCACTCGGGCATGATGGAGCCGACAGTGCGGGCGGTGGAAGCCATCGATTCGTGCCTGGGGCAGATCTGGTCACGCCTCAAAGAAAAGAACGGCCGCTGGATCATTACAGCGGACCATGGCAATGCGGAAACGATGATTGATCCAATCACCAAGGGACCGCATACATACCACACGCTCAATCCTGTGCCGTTTATCCTGGTAGACGATTCCGGCGAGAAGCTGCGGCCTGGCGGTTCGCTTCAGGATATTGCACCAACGCTGCTGGGTGTGTTGGGAGAAGGGCAGCCGCGCGATATGACTGGGCGGGACTTACGCCTGAAGTAGTGCAGTTTTGGCTATTTGGCAGCCTCTAGCTGATCGAGCCGCGCGAGTTCTTTCATCACCTGATCGTGCTCTGGGGCTTTCGGGGATAGTTCCAGATACTTCAACAGGCGCTGCCGGGCCTCGACGTTACTACCTTTTGTGAGCAGCGCCATTCCCAGCAAGTATTCGGCGCGGGCCTGGGCGGGCGTTTCCCCAAAGCGCAACGCGGCCCGGGCGGAACGTTCGGCTGCGTCGTACCGCTTCAGGACGAGATTCACCAGCGCATCGGAATAACAGATCTGGTACGTGCCACCGGGATCGATACGCAGAGATTCGTCCAGGTATTTCGCAGCGGATGTCAGGTCGTTCTGACGCGCGGCGAGCAAGCCAAGTTCCGCTGGCGGGCCTGCGAACTGTGGGTCGAGTTCCGCGGCACGAAGGAAAGCATCGCGTGCCGGCACGAGAGATTCCAGACTGACACGCGCGCGCCCCAGGTTCAGCCACGATTCCGCGTACTCCGGGTAGATCTTGACGGCGGCTTCGAGGTCTTTCGCGGCATCGGCAAATTTCTGCTGCTGCAGGGAGCGAGTGCCGCGATCAAACAGTTTCACCGCGTTGGCTGGCGCTTTCAAAGACGTAGCGCTGACGGTGGCCCGCTCCTTTTTCGGGGACTGCCCGGAATCATTCTTCCGAATTTCAAGAGTACCCACATTCACCATGCCCGTGACCTGCCGGATGGGAAATCTGGCTATCGTTGATTCATAGCCGAAGGATTTGGCTTCGATATTGCAAATGTCGCCGGCATCGATTGCACCCTGGGCAGGAGTCAGGCGAAAGCTGAATTGCCCGCTTTGGCTGGTGGAACCACCATCATGCTGGTCGCCGTGATGGCAATCCACCGAAATACGCAGATCAGAAGGAAGCTTTGTCTCCCCATCCGGAGAGACTAGATGTACTTCCCCGGAAACGACAATCACGGACGCGACCGCGCCCGCCCCCGGATCCACGCCCAGAATCGAGCTTTGTGCGTACGAAATGACCACCGTTAGCGCAGCAGCGAGGAGGCAGCGGATTATTGATTTCGCGGTCCCGTTCATAAATCTCTTAAGTGCCCTTTGCATAGTATGAAACAATTCGGCACCGAAAGTTGCGGCGCGGGGCACTCCATTAAACTGGAAGGAGCGTGGTCCGATTTTGACAGCAAGCACTGAACCGCACTCGCCCGTCCGCCGATCGGCGGCTTCCGGGGCGGTTTTCAATATTCTCGTAACGGTCAGCGCCTGCCACCTGCTTAATGACGTGGTACAGTCGCTGCTGCCCGCGATCTATCCCACGATCAAGTCGACTTTCCATCTGAATTTCGCGCAGATCGGCCTGATTACGCTATGCACGCAGCTGACGGCGTCGCTGCTGCAACCGGTCGTGGGACATGCAATGGACCGGAAGCCCGCGCCTTACTCGCTGGTGTGGGGAATGATCAGCATGATCGCCGGGTTGCTGGCGCTGGCGTTTGCTCCGCAGTATTTGTGGGTACTGGCGGCGGCCTCGCTGGTGGGAGTCGGATCGGCGATCTTTCACCCGGAATCGTCGCGGGTGGCGAGAATGGCGTCAGGCGGGCGGCACGGATTGGCGCAGTCGCTGTTTCAAGTGGGCGGGAATGCCGGGCAATCGATCGGACCGTTACTGGCGGGGCTCATTGTAACGCAGCGAAGCCTGGTCTGGTTCGCCCTGGTACCGCTGATTGGAATGGTGCTGCAGTTCCGCGTTGGAGCCTGGTACAAGGCTCGTCTGGTGGGGGCCGGACACGCGCACGATCATCACGCGCGACCGCACAGCGGGTTATCCACGCGGAAGATTCAGGCCTCCATTGCGGTGCTG
>CAIKAS010000114.1 GCA_903825445.1 uncultured Acidobacteriia bacterium | reverse complement strand
TGGTTTGCATCAGGCCGTCGGCGAAGGAGATCTCCGGACGCCAGCCGAGTTCATTTGTGGTTTTCGTGAAATCGACAGCATAGCGGCGGTCGTGCCCGGGGCGGTCCGTGACCCGCGTCATGAGCGATTCAGGCTTGCCGAGAATGCGCAGCAGAGTGCGGAGAACCTCGATGTTTGGCAGCGGATTGCCGCCGCCGATGTGGTAAGTTTCACCGATGCGCCCGTGTTCGAGCACGGCCCGCAAGGCGCGGCAATTATCGGTGACGTGGACCCAGTCCCGAACCTGCATGCCATCGCCATACACCGGAATCGGCCGGTCCTCGAGAACGTTGGAAATCGCCAGGGGAAGCAGTTTCTCCGGGAATTGGTACGGCCCATAGTTATTGCTGGTGCGGGTGATCAGCGTGTTCATGCCATAGGTGCGGGCGGCGGCGCGAACGAGGAGTTCTGCGCCGGCTTTGGTGGCGGCATAGGGGCTGCTGGCCTGAATCGGATCGCTCTCCTTGAACCAGGCATCCGGGGGCATGTCGCCGCCCACTTCGTCGGTGGAAATGTGCAGGAAGCGCTTGACCCCGCGGCGTCTGGAAACCTCCAGCATCACCTGAGTTCCCAACACGTTGGCACGTACGAATTCTTCCGCACCCACAATGCTCCGATCCACGTGGGATTCGGCCGCGAAATGCACGACCGCATCGCACTCTTCGGGCATGGCCTCCATGACGGCCTGGGCATCACAAACGTCGCCCACCACCAGAGAGTAGCCGGGATCTTTGGCCGCCTCCGTGAGGTTATCGAGATTGCCCGCGTAGGTCAGCTTGTCGAAGTTGATTATGCGGGCTGAGCCGACCACCTGGCGTATGAATTCAGAGCCGATGAAACCGGCGCCGCCGGTAACGAATATGGTCATGTGAGTTTTACGATTCTTCAGGCACGGCTTCGCCGGATACAGGATCGGCGACGTCGGCAGCGGCAGTTGCTGCCTTTTCAAGCGCCTGCTGGATCAACGCAGCTTTTCTTGCGTCGATTTTAGGAGGGGGCGCCTGCTCATGGCGGAAATCGTGATCGCCGTGGCAAGTGCGGCAGCGCACTTTGGCAGGTTCGTCGTTGAGCAACGAGACGATCAGATGATTCATCACCCGCTTGCACTTCACGCAGAAATCGTCAATATCGTCGCCGAGGCGGACTCGCATGCGGATTCTCTTTTTTCTATGCCTGCGCCTGCTGCCCCTCGGGGGCCGGTGCAGGGGGCGCATCGGAGGCATGGGCAACAGCAGGGAACGGGGTCACAGGCGCCGGAAGCGGGAACGAGGCCTGCGTCGGCTCCGGTACGAACCAGCGCGCGTCTTCGAAACCCACGTACTTGCATATGCGCAGCTTGCCTGTATACAACGCGACCGGCGAGACGTTCTTCGCCGGGTTCGCGGCCTTGACCGGAGCGTCGGCGAATGATTCCGGCGCTACGATCGTTTCACTAACTGCGGCCTCGGCCGGAATCGTTTCCAGAAGATCGCCGACATGAAGGGGACTCTCAGTGTTGCGGAGCAATGCCCAGGCGGCGTATTCATTCTCCGCCTCCACTTCCGCAGCTGCTTCGTAATCCTTCAGTTTGACGCTGGCGGTGCCCGATACATGCGCGGCGCTCCGGAACTGCTGTCGCGGGGCGTCCTTCATTCGGTGAATCCGGAAGACTGGCATAAACCATTTATTGTATGACGTGGCGCGTGCGAGTAGCAAAGCCATTTTCAGGGGGTACGCCGGGGAGACGGAAAGGAGCCGATAGACGCTGATCGGATATCTTGGTATTGTTGCCATTTCAATCCGACATTTTCAGCCCGGACGTAACGCGCATTCTTGCGCTCGACGGAGCGGGCATGCGGCCGATGGAGCTGTTTCCGCCCTCGCGCAGCTCGGAATCCGTGCGCGAGGCGCTCCTGAAGGCCGATGCCCAAAAGCTTTTCCCGGGGGCTCGCGACGCGGAAGCTGCGCTGAGTGGATTGTTTCTCTATTTTTCCTGCCTCAAGGAGTCGCACGATCTTCTGCATGAGTTCGCTTCGGTCGATGGAGCCTACTGGCACGGCATTATGCATCGGATGGAACGCGACGCCTATAACGCCGCTTACTGGTTTCACCGCGTTCCGTGGCATCCGGTGTACCCTGCGCTGGCCAAGGCGGCCGCGCAACTGGGCTATGAAACGGCGACGGCCTGGGATCCTTTCGCATTTATTCGTTACTGTGAGGCCTCGGCCAGGAGCGGCAACGACGAGTTGGCGAAACGCGTACAACTCGCCGAGTGGCAGTTGCTGATGGAATATTGCGCCGCGCCGGTGCATTCGGACGTCCGCGCGGGTGAAAAGGCGGCTGCTCGTTGAAGAAGATTGTGTTTGCCGTAGTGCTCCTGGCGCTAACCGGGGGTGGTTACTGGATCTATCAGGTGAAAGCCACCCCGCCGTCCGTGCCTTTTGCGAAAACGACGCGGCAGAACATTTCGAATAACCTTTCGACGAACGGCAAAGTTGAGCCGGAGGATTACACCGAAATTCGCTCCGGCGTGCAGGGGCTGATTGAACGCCTTGGTGTGCGCCAGGGCGATACCGTCGCAAAGGGGCAAGTGGTCGCTGAACTGAGCCAGTCCGGCCTGACGCAGGAATTACAGGGCGCGGAGGCTCGCGTAGAACAGTCGCGAGCGGACCTGAGCACGCTCGCGGCGGGGGGCAGAAGTGCGGATCTGGCTGAGATCGACGGTAATCTGACCGTGCTGCGAAAGCAGCGCGAGGAGGCAGCGGTGACTGTCGATACCCTTGATCGGCTGGTGAAGAAACAGGCGGCGACGGCGTTTGAGCTGCGGGAGGCACAGGATGCCGTAAGCGTCCTGGATGCGCGGATTCAGGCGCTGGAAAAGCGTCGGCCGGTTCTGGTGAATAAGGGCGACATCGAAAGCGTGCAGGCTCGTGTGAAGGAAGCCGAGGCGGCGGTGGCGCTGGCGAAGGTCCACATTGCGCAAAACATGATCGCCGCGCCGATGGCGGGTGTCGTTTACGACTTACAGGCGCGTGCCGGAACATATCTGCATCCCGGGGATTTGCTCGGTTCAATCGGCAAGGTGGATCCGATGCGGGTGCGCGTGTATGTGGATGAGCCAGAACTGGGAAGAGTAGCAGTGGGGCAACTGGTGCGGATCACCTGGGATGCGCTGCAGGGCAGGGAATGGCTCGGCAGTGTGGAAAAGCGGCCGACGCAGGTGATCGCGCTCGGGGCGCGCCAGGTGGGGGAAGTACTTTGCACCATCCACAATCAGGACCATGATTTGATTCCGGGGACCAACGTGAACGCCTTCATCCTCACGCAGGTGGTGGATAACGCGCTGACGATTCCGAAGACGGCAGTACGGCGTGAGCGTGGTACCGGCGTTTACTTGTTGCAAAAAGACAATTCTGTGAAGTGGGTCAACATTACGACTGGCGCATCCGACGCGCTGCGGGTGGAAGTGACCGGCGGATTGGCGGATGGCGATGTGGTGATGTTGCCTTCGGATCTGGCTGTTCATGAGGGTGACAAAGTGATCGCCACGTTTCAGTAGAGTCGGTATTATCGAAGTCATGTTTACGCTGCAATCGAAAATCGCGCTTGTGACCGGTGCGGGCCGGGGCATCGGCCGCGCTATCGCGCAACAGCTCGCACAAGCCGGGGCGAGGGTGATGGTCAACGATCTGGACCCCTCACCATTGGCGGAGACGCTCTCATCCCTCCCCGCGAACTGTGCGGCGTTGGCCGGTGATGTGACCGAATCGGGGTTCCCACAGGTGCTGGTCGACCGGACGATTGCGGAACTGGGTGGTCTCGACATCATCGTCAACAACGCCGGGTACACGTGGGACAGTGTCATCCAGAAGACCACGGACGAGCAGTTCCAGGCAATGCTGGATATCCACGCGGTCGCGCCATTTCGGATTTTGCGGGCGGCTTCGGGCTACATCCGTGAGATGGCCAGGAGGGAAGCGCTGGAAAGCCGACGCGTGTCGCGCAAGGTGGTGAATATCACTTCCGTGGCGGCCACGGACGGCGGTGCGGGGCAAGCGGGATACTCATCGGGCAAAGCAGCAGTAATGGGGTTGACGCGCACCATGGCGAAAGAGTGGGGCCGGTACAACGTAAACGTGAATGCGGTGGGATTCGGGTTGATCGGGACCAGGTTGACGCAGGCGTGGACGGAAGATTCGAAGATCGAAGTAAAAGGCCGGCAGATCCGGGCGGGTGTGAGGCAGGCAGTGCTGGATTACGTGGTTGGCGCAAGTCCACTGGGCAGGGTGGGAACGGTGGACGAGGCGGCTGGGGCGGTACTGTTCCTTTGCTCGCCGCTCAGCGACTACGTGACAGGAGAGATTTTAATGTGCACGGGCGGAATGCGTTCGTGATTTGTGAGAGCGCATTCCGCCCGCGGTGACGTCACTATTTTATTGTGAATTGCCCAGGACCAGCGCTGACGCGATGAGCGGAATGGCATTGACCGCAGACTCCCTGCAGCGACTTAAGGGCCGCAGCCTGGGCATCGGCATCGGTGGATGTCGCCAGCGTTGAGGCAGCGGTCTTCGCCGTAGCGGAGAACCCGATGGCATCGTCGGCTTTCTTCGCTGTCCAGTAGGCGTTGATTGTGGTGAACGCTGTGAGAAGGGTCTTGCCTGCTGCGTTCACGGCTGCGTTATCCTTCGCGGTGATGGCGGGATTGACGGCGCGGACGGCGGGGTTCACGGTTTTCATCGCCGCGGTATAGGCGGCATCGTCCTGGGCGCTCAGGAGAGCGGCGAAGACGGAAACTAGGGTAATCAAAAATAGGGTACGCTTCATGGGTTACAGGATAACGCACTTCGGGTTTCGGTGTGTGACCCGGCCGCCCTATCACCTCGCAGCAACCTCTTGCGCCGCTTTTCTTGTCAGAGCGGCGCCTTCCCGCTACAATGCTTAAAATGGCCTCGCGAAAGTCCGTTAGTGTAAAAAAGCCGGTTGTAACCAGGAAGTCTGGGTCAAAGCGTGCTCCCTCGGTGGAGGCGGGGACTGCCGCAAAGTCCGCAGGCGACACAAAAAAGAAGATCCCCGCCATCAATCCGAAGCACGCGTGTTTCCATCTGGAGATCAAACCCTCGAAAATTCACCGCTGGGGTGTCTACGCGGGGGAGGACATCCCCGTGCGGCGAAAGGTGATGGAATATACGGGCGAGCGCATTAATCGCAAGGAAACCAAGCGACGCAGCGATGAGCAGGACCGGCTAATTTACCTTTTCACGCTGGACAACTACTGGACGCTGGACGGCGCGGTGGGCGGCAGCGGAGCCGAGTACATCAATCACTGCTGCGATCCGAATATTGTCACGGTGATCAAACAGGGTCATATCCTCTATATGAGTCGGCGGCCGATTCGGCGGGGAGAGGAACTGACCGTCGATTATCACTTTGGCAAGGATATAGAGACTGTCATTTGTAAGTGCGGCGCGGCCGCCTGCCGGGGCACCATCAATCTCAAGTAGGCTCGTGCACGCGGGTAGCTTCGTAGTTTCAAAAGGATACGCTGCGTCTGGCAGTTTCCGATCGTCGTTATATTTCCCTCCAAAAAACTGAGATATTCCCTCGTGAATTGCACTAAAGTCCAGGGTGCACTCTGCCGATGAGGTATATACGAGGTTTTATTGGATGACTCCGGAAGCCGCTGAAAAGATAGTATTGGAACAGACGTCGCAGGCAGAAATGACGACGGCAACGGGCCAGACATTGGCGCCCGGGTTTCCGCGCCAATCCGAACGCAGGCGGGTGTTGATCTGTGACACACAACCTGTCGCTGTGGAGGGCATGAAGTGGCTGATCGAGAAATCCGGTGACCTTGAGGTGGCCGGTTCGGTCTCTTCCATCCGAGACGTCCAGGAACGGCTTCATTCCGGGGCGGGACGGGTCGCGGCTGAATTGGCGGCGCTCGCTGCGAGGTCGGCTGAGTCCGACGCCAGCCTGACGGGTCATGAGTTGTCGGATGAGTCTGTTTCCAGCCTTTCCGGAATCGCGGCGCTCGCTTTCCATACAGGGGCGTCGGTATCTCCGACGCGTGACGAGAAGAGGGATGCGATGGAAGCGCTCTGCGAAGAAGCCACGTCCGGGCATGTGGAAATCAATGAATTGGAACGTGTCGCCGTTGCTCCTGAGCAATATGACGCGATAGTAATCGATAAGGGCTTCGGCATGGCCGAAGTGATGAATTTCCTCCAAAAACACGCCTCAACTTCGCATCCCACGCCGGTCGTTGTGTGGGGGGGGATCAGTGAGTCTGAAGCACTTCGATTGTTGCAGGCGGGGGCCCGCGGAATTCTGCGCCGGACATCGGAATCCAGTACCTTGTTGACTTGTCTGCGGTCGGTGACCAGCGGCGGCGCCTGGATGGAGGACGGCATTTTCGGGTCGACCGATAAGCTGTTCAACCCGAAGCGGTCGCAGTTGACGCAGCGTGAACGCGAAGTGGTGGTGCTGGTCGAAAAAGGTCTGCGCAACCGGGATATCGGGGAGATCCTGGGGATCCAGACCGGGACTGTGAAAATCCACCTGAAGCACATCTTCGAAAAGACGGGCGTGCGAGGGCGCTACGGTCTGGCATTTACCGGATTACAGAACAAAGGTTCGATCGCCAGCAACGTGCTGCCGCCGCGGCAATATTCCGCTTAACTATTCGCGCCAGCGCGCAAGAATCGGTTAGCCGAGCAATGCGGTGATCTGCTCGGCATCGTTGGGCACAACGATAGGCGCGTTCCCGAAAGCAGGTACGATAGCTGATCCGTCCGGCGCCTTAAGTTGCCCGGTGTGGTAGCGATAGATGTAATCCGGATCCTTCAGGACGTTCCCGGTGAGGACGGCGACGACATCGGCATCGCGATCCAATTTCAGTTTTCGAATTCCCGCCAGCGTGGCGGCCGACGCCGGTTCACAACCGATGCCGCTATGTCCAATCACCGCTTTTGCATCGGCGATTTCCTGTTCGGTGACGCTCTCGACCACGCCGCCTGAAGTCTCAATTTCCAGCTGCGCCTTGGGCCAACTGACCGGGTCGCCAATTTTGATGGCAGTCGCAAGAGTCTCGGGGTGTCCCTGCGCCTGAAATGGCGTCTTGCCACTGGTACGCATGTAATCGTAGAACGGCGAGGCCCCTGCGGCCTGCACGACGGCTAGACGTGGCAGGCGGTCGATGAACCCGAGGGCGTGAAGCTCCCGCAGCCCTTTGCCGAACGCCGAAACATTACCGAGGTTGCCACCGGGCAGCACGATCCAGTCCGGAACCTTCCAGTCGCGCTGGTCCATCATTTCAATGACGATGGATTTCTGACCTTCGATACGGAAGGGGTTGATCGAGTTGAGCAAATAAATGCCAAGCCGTTCGGTCAAAACCCGGACGAGAGCGAGAATCTGATCGAAGTTGGCGTCCACCTGAAAGGTCTTTGCGCCATATTCAAGTGCCTGCGCGAGCTTACCGTAAGAAATGTTGCCGTTGGGAATGAAAATCAGTGGATCCAGACCACCCGCGCTGGCATAGGCGGCCATGGAGGCAGAGGTGTTTCCGGTGGATACGCAGGCGACGCGCTTCATGCCAAGGCGACGCGCCTGGGCGACACCAGCCGTCATGCCGTTGTCTTTGAACGAACCGGTGGGATTGAAGCCCTGGTGCTTGAATGTGATGTTCTTCAGACCGCCGTACCCGGCCGCGCGCGCGGATTGCAGCAAGGGAGTGTTGCCCTCCCGCAGCGTGACCACATGGGCGTAATCGTCTAGAAAAGGAAACAGTTCTCGGTAGCGCCAGACTCCGCTTTGTTCAAGCGGAGCGTTCGACATTCGACGTTCACGCCACGTGCGTTTCAGCGAGGCCGCGTCAATGCCGGCCGTATCGTATTGCGCTTCGAGAAGACCGCCACATTTCGGGCAGTTGTAAATAACGTCGTTGATGTCGTAGCGCGCACGACAGGCGGGGTTGAAACAGACGAGCCAGGATGACATGGGAAATTTCATTGTAACTTTTGGCCGTTGCCAGGCTCAGGATTGCGGCCAAACGATTGTGTGAAATGGGCTACACTTCGACTATGAATGGAACGATAATCCGACTTCTACTTCTGACAGCGCTCTGTTTGGTTCCCGTGTTCGCAGCCGACATTGATGGCAAATGGACGGCTACCTACGATACCCAGAACGGCCAGACCACAACCACATGGGAGTTGAAGGCGGACGGCACGAAGCTGACAGGCAAAGCGGAATCGTCAGTTGGTGAACGGCAGATCAGTGAAGGGAAGATTGAAGGCAAGGAAGTCTCCTGGGTTGAGGTTCTTGACATCGCGGGAATGACGATTCGGATCACGTGCAAAGGCACGCTGAACGGCGATGAACTCAAGCTCAGCCGTAGTGCTGAGGTGTTCGGCTCGATCGAAGCCGTGGCGAAGCGCGTGAAGTAGTGGCCGAGGTGTCCGCTCTCTACGGGCGAATTGCCAACGCTCCTGTGAGATCGCCCATTGGCTGGCTTCCGTTGGCCTTCAGTTTCTCGTCCCTCGCTGCGATGCCCGGCAATATTGGCAATCCGAATCTTCTTGTGATTAGGCGAAGGATCGATGTTGTGTCGTACTGCGTGTGATCGACGTAACTTTTGCGCGCCAGGGGCGAGACGATGATGGCCGGTATGCGCGTGCCGGGACCAAAACGATCGCCTTTGGGCGGTGCGACGTGATCCCAGTAGCCGCCGTTTTCGTCGTAGGTGACGATGACGACCATGTGGTCCCACTGCGGTCCCTTCTGCAAATGCTCGATGATGTCAGCAATGTGGGCGTCGCCCGCCATTACGCTGGAAGCGCCGGAATGCTGGTTGAGATTACCCTGAGGCTTGTAAAACGTGACCTGTTCGAGCGTCCCGGCGTCGACTGCAGCAAGGAATGCCTCACCAGCGGGGCCGCCGTCCTTCAGATGTTTGGCGCGTTCGACGGTACCCGGAGCCATCGCTTTGAAATAGTTGAACGGCTGGTGATGGGTCTGAAAATTAGGAACAGGTTTTCCATTGTCTCCTGAAAGCGCCATCTTCCACGCCGATCCATACCACGCCCATGAGACACCTTTAGCGGAAAGCAGGTCGCCGATAGTCAGGTCGGTCTGCGGCGGGAGAGTGGTTGCGTTGCCGGGGTCCGCAGTGGCCGGGTCGCCGCCCTTGGCCGGCGCATTCTTGCTCGGCTGGTAGGGCGGTTCCATGGTGTTCACCGCGAAAAAATCAGGTGTGATATTGCCGTCACTCACGAACTTCGGTATGCCGTTGAGCGCGGATACGGGGGAGTTGGCTGCCACTTTCAATGTAATGCCGTCGGATTCCACCTTAGCGATGGAGGGTTTAGCCGGGCTCTTGTCCGCGTTGGGATACTGCGGCGCGCATGCGCATATCAGCCAGAAGTGATTCAGGAAGGAGCCGCCGAAGGCCCCCATGAAGAAATTGTCGGCGAGCGTGTATTGCCGGGCGATTTGCCACATCTTCATCTTCGAGCCGTCGTAATGTCCCATGGCGAGTGCGCCTGCGTTGGTCCATGCCGCGAAACGGTCATTTTTCCCTCCATCGATCTGCATCTGGTTTTGGTAGAAGCGATGCACCACGTCGCGGGTGACCACATTGGGAGGTAAGTGGAAGCCGACACGCCCGTCAATCTCAAATGGTTTGTTGGGAAGGTGAGCAGTTTGCGCCTCGGTGACTGGCGGCGCAACGCCGGTTGCCGTGAGTCCGGTCCAGACTGGCGGCAATTCTTTGAGTACGGTGCCATCGCGATCCAATTGGGCTGTGTTCGTGGCTTTGGCGATTCCGTTAGCGCCGGGGAACGAACCGTAGAGCGTATCGAAGCTGCGGTTTTCGGCGTAGATGACGACGATGTTACGAATTTGGTCGAGGCTCTGGTTGGAGGATGTCTGTGCGAAACCGGCGGCTATGACTAAGAGAATGATCGGGATCGTGAGGAAGAAGCGCCGCATGTGGGGTCTCCTCCAATATAGTCGCGGTCTTGAGTTCGTGAGAACATGAGGCTGTGAAGCGTGTTCTGAGCGCTGTCTTCCTCGTAGCCGCCGTTGCGGTGCTCGCTCAAATACCTCGTTTGGCATCGTCAACCGAAGCTCAACCGGGGCCGCTATCAAGAAAAGCCGCTGCTGAACGGGCTAGCGCCCTGGCGGCGGTAGGCCGGAAGATATTCTTCGATCCAGCGCTTTCCGGCTCCGGCAAGCTCTCGTGCTCGTCATGCCATGACCCCGCGTTTGCCTACGGGCCGCCGAACGCGCTTTCGGTTCAGATGGGCGGAGCGAATCTGTTGCGGCCGGGCCTTCGCGCCGTGTCATCGCTTCGGTATCTTCAGGCCGTACCGCATTTCACGGAACACTATTTCGATTCTGGCGAGTCGGCAAGCGAGAGTGTCGATGGCGGGCCGACGGGCGGGCTGACCTGGGATGGCCGTGTGGATCGCATCCGGGAGCAGGCGCGGATTCCTTTGCTTTCGGATTTTGAAAGCGCTAACGAAAGTCCAGCCGCTGTCGTGGCGGCAGCTCGGCGATCGCCGTATGGTCCGGAGCTGTTGAAGCTCTCGGGCAGTGCCGGAACTGCGCCGGTTTTCGATACGATCCTCGAATCGCTGGAGGCCTGGCAACAGGATTATCGCCAGTTCTATCCGTACTCGAGTAAGTACGACGCTTGGCTGGCAGGAAAAACGTCACTTAGTGAGGCGGAGAAGCGGGGACTCCAGCTGTTTACGGATCCTCGGAAAGGCGATTGCGCGCGTTGCCATGTGGCGACGCGGGATGGAAACGGCAGCCCGCCGCAGTTCACGGACTATGCCATGGTGGCGCTGGGAGTGCCGCGAAACAGGGAAATTCATGCGAATAAGGACCCGCATTGGTTCGATCTTGGCCTTTGCGGTCCCATTCGAACCGATTTTCGCGGACGCGATGAGTACTGCGGCAGGTTCCGGACTCCCTCATTGCGGAACGTCGCAACACGCCAGGTTTTCTTTCATAACGGCGTGGTTCATTCGCTGAAGGACGCGGTCGAATTTTACGCGCAGCGCGATACGAATCCCGAGAAATGGTATCCGCGGGATGCGACAGGGAAGGTGATGAAGTTCGACGACTTACCCACGCAGTATCAGAGGAACGTGGAGACTGGATCGCCGTTTGGGCGTTCACCGGGAGCTACGCCGGCGTTGAGCGAAGAAGAAGTGGCGGATATCGTCACGTTTCTCGGTACACTTACCGACGGCTTTATCCGTTAGCGCGTCGGACCACCCGTGCGGCGGGCTTTCGGCTTTGGGGGATGGCGCGTCGATAGCGGTCGGTTAGCCGGCCGACTTCGTCGACGAGTTCCGCCGGTCCGGATACTTCAAAGTCCACGCGAAGAAACATCAGTTGCATGGCGAGGTCTTCAAAAGTCGCCGCGCCGAGTTCGAAATAACAACTGGCGTCGTCAATCGGTTCAATCATTCCGAAGCCGGGCGGGATCCGTGTGGCTACCAGTTGGGCGGATTCATGAAGTTTGACGCGTGCCTGACATTGTGGCGAGGACCAGACTTTTTTCGACACGTAAGCGGCGAGGTCCGGCGCGGGAGGCTCCCTGGGGACGAAGCGCGTACCTGTTGTAACTTTGGCCTGAATCCGGTCCACACGGAAGGTGCGCCAGTCATTGCGCCCTGTGTCCCAGGCGACCAGATACCAGCGGCGACCGGTGTGAACGAGGCGGTGGGGCTCCACGGATCTGGCAGTAGCTACACCGGTTCGGTCCAGATAACGGAAGCGGAGAGTTTCCAGATCGCGGCACGCGGCGGCCATAGTCGAGAGCATGCGCGCATCCACGGAAGAGTCGCTGCGTGCGGGAACCACGATAGCGGATTGCAGGGCGGCTACGCGGTGCCCCAGCCGGGCGGGCAGGAATTGTTCGATTTTCGCCAGCGCGCGAATGGAGGCTTCTTCCACCCCTTCCACGTTTCCTCCGGCGGAGTAGCGCAGCCCCAGGGCGACGGCTACGGCCTCTTCGTCGTCGAGTAGAAGTGGAGGCATGGTGGAACCTGCCCCGAGCTGGTAGCCGCCCTCGGCGCCAGATGCCGAGTGGATCGGATAGCCGAGAGAACGCAGCTTATCCACGTCCCGGCGGAGTGTTCGGCTGGTGATTTCGAGGCGCGCGGCGAGTTCGGCTCCCGGCCAGTAGCGACGTCCCTGGAAAAGGGAAAGCAGCCGAAGCAGGCGCGCGGATGTTTCGAGCACTATCCCAGTTTGCCATTTCTTTGAGGACTAAAGTTGTCCGCAATGGCTGATACTCTCGCTCCATGACTACCTGCCAAACACTAACAGTCGATTTCGAAGAAGAGATGAAGAATACGCGGAAGCTGCTGGCGCTCGTTCCGATCGACGACGCGCATCGGGATTACAAGCCCCACGCAAAGTCGATGCCGCTTGCGAGGTTGGCCACGCACGTGGCGGAATTGCCTTCGTGGGTGAAGACGGCAATCGAGACGGAGGTGCTGGAAATGCAGCCTGGCTTCAAACCGAAGATCGCGGGGTCTACGACGGAACTGCTCGAGATCTTCGATGAAGCCGTCAAAAGTGGACGCGCAGCCATTGCGGTGGCCACCGATGAGGAAATGGGGAAGACGTGGAGCTTCAAATTTGCCGGTCAGGTGGCGTTCGCAGGGCTGCGGACGCAGGTGGTGCGGAGCTTTATCAACCATCTGGTGCACCACCGGGCACAATTGGGCGTTTACCTCCGGTTGAACAATATCGCGATCCCCGGGATGTACGGCCCTTCGGCGGATGACGGCTGGCCGCCGAAGAGCTGATGGCGGTGTGCCGCGAAATAGTTCTGCACGGTCCGGCCGCGTGATGCGTCAGAATTCCCAGGATGTGGAACCTTCGAAACGGGGAATGGCCGACTGCGGGTGTCACCGCGTTGATCGCGTGCGTGGTCTCGCTCGCGCAGACTCCGACGACGCCTTCCTTTGAAGTTTCCACCGTCAAGCCGGCAGATCCGAGCCTCGGGCTGAAACTCGTGCCAGTTCGCGGCGGGCCGGGCACTTCCGATCCGGGCCGGGTTGCCTATACCAACGTTAGTTTGCGGCAGATGCTCTACTGGGCTTATGGCGTGGGTTCCGACCGGATCACCGGCCCCGGGTGGCTCGGTTCGGACAGATTCGATATCGCGGCTACGATTCCGCCCGGAGCCACTCCGGAGCAATTTACAATGATGCTGCGGAATCTTCTCGCCGAGCGATTTCACCTGGTGGTCCACAACGAGTCAAAAGAGGTTCAGGGATACGAACTCGTGACTGCAAAAGGCGGACCTAAGTTAAAGAAGGCTTCCGACGAAGACGCGATAGCCGCCGACCAACCGCCGTCCCGCGCTCTTCTTGCCGGTTCGGACGCGCATGGCTACCCAATCCTGAATTGGCCTGGCATGATCTATCCAAGCCTTCAGGGGTCGAACGGAAAGGCAATCCATCTGATAGCGCGGGCGCAAAAGCTTTCGGCCCTTGCCAATGTCCTGGGCGGGATGATGCGCGGCCCTATTGTCGATAAGACCGGCGACGACGGGCGATACGACTTCACTCTGGACTTCGCCGTGGATCCGAATGCGCCGGCTTCCGAGGCGCAGGATCTGTCGGCGCCGTTAATCCCCACTGCGCTCCAGGAGCAGTTGGGACTGAGGCTGGAGCCGAAGAAAACGTCGATCCAAATGCTGATTGTCGACAGCGCAGACAGAGTTCCCACTGCGAATTAGCGACCGGGTACGGCGGGCGTCGGAAGATGTAGCAACTGCTCTTGTTGGTTCGGGTCCATCGTCATACGGTACTCGCCGTCTCCGGCCTTATCCACGAATTCGAGGATGATGTTCTGGCCTACACCGTCGATTAAGCGATAGCGCCACTGTTCAAATGCGTAGGTCTGGGTGTCAACCCCACCTGTGGCAGCCCGACGTTGCGACGTCACTCCGGCGGGATGCGTTTCGATTTCGTCCGGTGGTCCGTACTGGATGTAGATACGGCCGCGATCGGTGCGCCAGCCGGCGAGACCTTTGGGGCTGCGATCTGCGAAATGTTCGTTCGCGTATGCGATGCGGCGGTAGTGCTCCTGCTTGAATTGATTTTCGGCCGATCCAGGAACCGGATTGCGACGGGCCCAGAACTGCTCGACGAATTTTTCACGTTCTTCGTCGGTGGTCAGTTGCTTGAATGCCGCCCGTTCTTCATCGGAGATGATGTAGAGGACGTCCTCAGTCAGCCATTTTTCGTAAGGAAGGATTGACATCCGCCGCAATCTTGCCTCGGTCGCCTCCGGTGTGCCGGGATAGAACTGGATCAGATCCGAGTACTCGGCTTTCGCCTGGGCCAACCCCTGCGCAGTGCCCTCCCGAGCCCAGCTATCGGCGATGGCGAGTTTGGCCCTTATCAGAAATTCACTGTTCGGATATGAATTGATGAGAGTGTTCAGCGTGAGCCGGGCGACCGCATAGTTGCCGTGCTCAATGTTGTTTATCGCGCGGTCGAACAGTACCTTATCAGGCTGAAGCGTGCGTGCGGCATTAGGAGGGGTATTGTTTGGGGCCTGCGCCTGAACCAGAAGAACCGTCTTCGCTGTCGGTTTGGTGAAGGGAACCGTCGGAATCGTCACTGGAAGAGAGCCTGCGGCCGGCGGCATTTCCGTCTTGAGCGCCGTCGTGCTACCGTCCGAGCCGAACTGCAGAGCCATCACGGCCGTGGCCACAATTACTGTGAGTATCGTCGCAGTCAGCACAGGCACAGCAGGGATGTAGCCGTGATCCTGTTTTCCGAGCAACCGTCGGACACGGCGCATCAACCCGCCATCGGTTGCCGCTAACGCCGCGTGGCT
Source organism: uncultured Acidobacteriia bacterium (assembly GCA_903825445.1). Lineage (GTDB taxonomy): Bacteria > Acidobacteriota > Terriglobia > Bryobacterales > Bryobacteraceae > BOG-234. The sequence continues at coordinate 15,263 of CAIKAS010000114.1, read as the reverse complement.
TGGAGACGGAGACGCGCTCAGTTCAGCGCGGCGATTTTCCAGTTCCGTTAACGCGGTGGCGTATTCAAGCGCACCGCCCGTGACCGAAACCACCAGATCGTCACAGCAGTTCTCTCGCTCCGTCCGCATCATGCGTGAAATCCACCAGACTGCCGGGTGGTAGAAAAGCAAGCCCTCCACGACGGCCTGCATCAGATTTACCAGATAGTCGTAGCGACGGATGTGCGCCAGTTCATGCAGCAGAATCGCGTCGACCTGCCCCACCGGCAGGCCGGCGAGAAGACCGACCGGCATCAGAATGACGGGACGAATGACTCCCATCACTACCGGAACTTCCGTCAGGCACGATTCCAGCAACGCGACTGTTCGATCCATTCCCAGCCGCTCTTTTAGGTGATTCAGGCGATTTCGCCATTGCTCCGGCGCGCCGCAGACTCCTGTGATCCGTAAACGCCGTGCCGCCATCCAGCCGACCAGTGCCCGAGCATGGAAAATCAGGACACCGAGAACCCAGAACGGAACCAGCCACGCGAACCGGTCGACCGGGGGCGTGTTTTGTTGCGCGACAGGCAGCGGTCCTTCCACCGCATTGGTCACGTGAAAATGCCTCCCGCCCGTTAGCTGAACATGAACAGGATTCTCTGGCATCTGACGGCCCATCGTCACTACCAGTCCGGCTAACAGCGCCAGCATCGACAGACATGCGGCGGAATACCGCGTCCGGGAAGTCCGTGCGACGCACAAAACGACGGCCAAAACGAGCGCGACCACTGCGCCTTCCCACAACGAATGGAGCAGTGTTCTTGCCAACGCTCCCGCCATCGGTGTTTGCAACCAATTCGCCAAAACGCTCATAATGCCCCCTGTTCGTATTCGCCGCGTTCATATTCATCCAGCAACTTCCGCAACTCAGCCAACTCCTTTTTCGACGCCTTCTTTGAGGAAAGCGCTCCCACCATCAGGCTCCGCGCAGACCCGTTAAAGGCGCGCTGCAACAGATCGCCAGCCAATTGCTGTTGGGTCCATTCGCGCGGTTGCGCCGCCGCGTAAATGTGGGCACGCTGGTCCTCATTGCGCCGCACCAGGCCTTTTTCAGCCATGATCTGGAGAGTTTTCAGCACGGTGGTGTATTGCGTCGGCTTTCGCGACGCAATGGTTTCGTGAACCTCCCGAACCGTGACAGGTCCTCGGCTCCAAAGCACGGTCAGGATTTCCAGTTCAGCTTCTGTCGGTTTAGGAATTTGTCGCGGCGTGTCTGCCATATACGAAGACATTACTACGACGATATTCGTATGTCAAGAGATAAGTTTGGCGCTTTGGGTGCATCGTACGAGTGTGTGCTTTCCACCAATACATCGCCCCGGTTATCGTGCGGACTCCCGAAACCGGCGTACACTCGAATCAGAAACAGGAAGGTAACTATGTCGATACAATCGGTTTTCAGCGAAAGTAAACGTCTCGCGGCACTGCTGATGGCTCTCTGGCTCGCACTCGCGACCACCACGGTGTGGGCGCAGCAGCCTGGGGCAAATCCACCACTGCCACCACCAGATCAGACGTTGAGTTCCAATCAGTTGGACGACCTGGTAGCTCCGATCGCCCTTTATCCGGATGAACTGGTGAGTCAGATTCTTGTGGCGGCCACTTACCCGCTCGAAGTAGTGGAGGCCTACCAGTTCCAGCAAAAGAATCCAGGTCTGACCGGCCCGGCACTGACGCAGGCAGCGCAGCAGCAGAACTGGGATCCCAGCGTGCAGGCGCTCATCCTCTTTCCCGACGTGCTGAAGCGTCTGAATGCAGACGTCACCTGGACCACCAACCTGGGCAACGCGTTTCTGGCCCAACAGGATGATGTGATGTCCGCCGTACAGGTGATGCGTCAACGCGCCCAGGCCGCGGGCAAGCTGCAATCGACTCCGCAGGAAAACGTCGCCAACAACGATGGCTACATCGGCATCGAGCCGGTTGACCCCGACGTGATCTATGTGCCGGTATACGATCCGGCGTGGATATGGGGTGCGCCGCAATGGTATCCCTATCCGATGTGGGGATGGCCTCCGTTTGGTTTTTACGGCCCCGGAGTTTACTTCGGCTGGGGAATTGGCATCAACATGGGCATTTACTTCGGCGCGGGCTGGCACGGCTGGGGCGGCTGGGGCTGGCACCCGGGATGGCGGAACCACTCCATTGTCATGAACAACGGGTTCGTGCATCAATATGGCTTCAATGCCAGTCACCTCAGTGCTGCCCATGGAACATCTACATGGACACATGATCCCGCGCATCGCGGTGGTGTGCCGTACGCAAATTCGAGTCTGAGCAATCAATACCGGGGAAATGTACGCCAGGCCGTTTCGCCGCGCGCGATGCCGGAAGGCGCCCGTAACGGCGCGGGGTCAGCCACGGATAAGGTTGGCAACCGGAACGTGCCAGGTAACAGACCAGCGCAGCAACAGAACCGTAGTGCCTTTGGCGGGCAGGAGAATGGTTCCGCCGCGGCTACTCACGCCGAGCATGGATATTCAAGCATGGGACCGGCCCGCAGCGCACCGGCGCCGGCACCGAGAATGTCGGCTCCCGCGCCACGGATGTCGGCACCTGCAGGACGCCCCTCGGGCGGCGGAGGGAGACGCTAATGAGTACGCTATCCACGAGCACGTTATTGAGGAGCCACCCCATGAAAACTACGCTCACAAGCCTCACTCTCCTGTTTGCCGGAGTTACGTTAGTTATCGCGCAAACACCTGCCGCACCGAAAGCTACCGGGCAGAATAGTGCCGCGCCGCCGGCTGCGGCACAACCCAGCGAGCGAACCTTCGCGACTCCACAGGAAGCCGCCCAGGCGCTGGTGGACGCTGCCGAGAAGAATGACACTGCCGCGCTGCTGAAATTGTTTGGTCCGCAAGGCGCCGACATCGTGCAATCCGGCGACACGGAAGAAGACAAGACGTCTCGTGCCGACTTCACTCGCCGCGCGCACGAGAAATTGGAAGTGAAGGTCGAACCCTATAATCCAGGTCGGGCCACAATTGTCACCGGTGTAGATAACTGGCCCTTTCCTGTACCGCTGATCCGTCTCAAATCCGGCCAGTGGCATTTTGACGCCGCGCGCGGGCGTACTGAGATTCTCGCGCGTCGTATTGGCCGCAACGAACTGGTTGCGATCGACGTGGTGCGCGGGTACGTGGAAGCTCAAATGGAATATGCCAGCCATGATCGCGACGCTAATGGCATCCTCGAGTATGCCCAGCATTTGCTGAGCCCTGCGGGGAAGAAAGACGGACTCTATACCGAGGGCGAAGCGAATAGTCTGATTCCCAAAGACCTGGCCGCCGCTGCCGATTCGGTCTCTACCAGCGGCAAGCGTGTGCCGTACCACGGCTATTTCTTCCGAATCCTGACGGCGCAGGGACCGGATGCGCCCGGTGGCGCGCATGCGTATCTAGTGAATGGGAAGATGATCGGCGGCTTTGGTCTGATCGCCTGGCCGGCTGACTATGGCGTGTCCGGCGTCAAGACCTTCATCGTGAACCAGGATGGAGTGGTGTACGAGAGGGATCTCGGCGCGACTACGGGTGCGACGGCGCATCAGACGATGAGTTTCAATCCCGGAAAAGGCTGGCACGCTATTCAGGGTGAATAGCAAAGACGGGTCAAGGTGAATAACGAAAGACGGTCAGGGTGAATAACCCCGCGCCGCGATGACGTTTTTGGGCGGATGGCCGCAGGTGGTCTAACGACCCCCGCGCGACATTCGCCCGCGCGTTTTTTTAGGTGTGAGCGCCTTTGCGGACACTGTTCCTGGTTATTCTGTTATCAGCAGTGTCGATTCCACGCTTCTTCCTTCTGGCTTCCGTTCTCCTCGCGCTCCCGTTGTTCGGGAGTGTCGACGACACATGGAAAGACCTCTACAGTCAGGCACAGCGCGCCTCAGCTATCAAGGACTACGCCAAGTCGGAAGAAATCTATAAGAAGGCTCTCCATGAAGCCGAGCGTTTTGGAGATAACGATGTGCGGGTTGCGTCCACTTCGGAAGGTCTCGGTGTGGCGTTGCGGTATGAAAAGAAGTTCACTGAGGCGGAAGCGGCGGCCCAGCGTGCGGTGACTATTTATTTTGCCACTACCGGCACCGATAGCCTGGAATATGCGGACGCGCAATTCGATTTCGCCGACATTCTGATTGCCGAGGGGAAACTGGATCAGGCATTACAATCGCTTGGCCGCCTTCTCCCGGTTTTCGACCGCAACTTCGGCCCGAGCGACGTAAAGACTGCGGCTGCACTCTGCATGCAGGGTGATGCGTTTCGAACTTTGAAGCGCTACGCCAGCGCTGAAATCCCGCTCAAGCGGTGCGCCGATATTCGTGAAGAGGACGCCGGAGTTGTAACGCCCGAGTTCGGAGAGGCGGCCAACAGCCTCGCTATTGTTTATCAGCATCTGGGAAAATATTCGCTGGCCGATAGCTATTTTAAATATCCCGAAATCATTCTGGAGAGGTCGCCGGAGGGTATCCTCAATCCCCAACTTGCCGATGCTCTGGAGGCTCACGCGGCGGTGCTGCGCCAACTGGGCCGTGAAGAAGAAGCCAAAAAGAAGGAAAAACTAGCCTCTGCTATCCGGGCCCACACCGGCAGGAAGTAGACGATTCGGTATGCTGAATCTTCGCGTGTTTGCCGGCCTCTCCACACTACGACTGACGCTGTTCACACTAGCACTGGCTGGTGCGGTGTCCGTTGCGAGCGCGGCAGACTCGGCCAATGACGCCGAAATTGCCTGGCGCACACAGATGGTAGCCGCCGTGGGCGCTGTGGGCCAGAAAAACCTCCCCAAAGCGGAGGAACTGTTCCAAAAGGCCTCTCAGGCTGCCGATCGTTTTCAGCCCGGCGACCCACGCAGCGGGACGACCCTGAACAATCTTGGACTGGTCTATAAGGAAGAGAAAAAATACGCAGAGGCGGAAAAGGTCTTTGAAAAGGCCCTGCCGATCCTGGAAAAGGCATATGGAACAAACAGTATCGACGTCGGTAACGTTAGTTTCAATGTTGCGTCGGTGATGATCGCGCAGGGGCATTTCGAAGGGGCACTTCCCTACATCCTGAAGAGCCAGATCGTTTACGAGAAGACCGTTGGAACCGAAAGCCTTAAAACTGCGGCCACCCTTTGCATGGCCGGCGAGGTTTATAGCTCTCAGAAGAACTATAAGTTGGCCGAACCCGCGCTCAAAGAGTGCGCCGATCTCCGGGAAGCGGCCGGCGGCGTGGAGAATTCCGAATTGGCCGACGCGCTGTATTCACTGGGTCTGGTTTACGAACATCAGGGAAAGTACGCGCAGGCCGACGTTCGCCTGAAACTGGCGGAAAAGATTCGGGAACTCACGCTGGGTGTGACCAGTCCGGAGTTCGCAACGGCGCTTGAAGCGCACGCCGCCCTGCTGAAGATGATGGGCCGCGATAAAGACGCATCCCGGGATGAAGGACTGGCCACCGCCATTCGCCGCATTGAAAGGAAATAGTTTAGGCCCTTGCGGCGGCTGCCGGCGACGGAGAAACTACCTTTATTTGCTAACGGCCTACCCCTGGGTGATAATTGAATCAGGCGGAAGGAGAGTTCATTGAAGCGCACGGGATCCGACGACACATTACGCTGTTCCTTCTGTCACAAGAGCCAGGATGTCGTTGGCAAGCTGATATCGTCCCCCAGTGAGTATCCCCGAGCCTACATCTGCGACGAATGCATCGCGGTCTGCAATTCAATCCTGGACGACGACAAACCCGAACCCGCTACTACCAGTCCCAATAAGATTCCCCGCCCGCTTGAGATTAAGGATTTTCTCGATCAGTACGTGATCGGCCAGGAAGCGCCGAAGCGCAAGCTCGCTGTTGCGGTCTACAACCATTCGAAGCGCATCCACATGAACCGGATGCGCAATTCGGAAATCGAGCTGGCGAAATCCAATATCCTTCTCATCGGACCCACCGGCACGGGCAAGACGCGGATGGCACAGACGCTGGCTAAGATCCTCGACGTTCCTTTCGCCATTGTTGACGCGACGACGCTCACGGAAGCCGGCTACGTTGGTGAAGATGTCGAAAACATCATCCTGAAACTTTTGCAGGCCGCCGATGGCGATGTGCAGCGCTGCCAGCAGGGCATCATTTACATCGACGAAATCGACAAGATCTGCCGCAAGGATGAGAATCCCTCGATTACGCGCGACGTATCGGGCGAAGGCGTGCAGCAGGCTTTATTGAAGATTCTGGAAGGCACTGTTGCGAATGTGCCGCCACAGGGTGGGCGGAAGCATCCGCACCAGGAATTTACGCCGATCGACACCACCAACATTCTGTTCATTTGCGGCGGGGCTTTCATTGGCCTCGAAAAGATTATCGCCCGCAGAACAGGCAAGAAATCGATGGGATTCCTGCAGGAAGAAGCGGGACAACGCGAACAGGCGAAGACCGTGGGTATCAGCGAACGACGCGACCTGGATCTGCTCCGCAATCTGCAGCCGCAGGATCTGATCCGCTACGGTTTCATTCCGGAGTTTATCGGTCGTTTGCCGGTGGTTGCGACACTCGAAGATCTGGACAAAGCCGCGCTGGTTCAGATCCTCTCAAAACCGAAGAACGCCATTATCAAGCAGTATCAGCGCCTCTTCGAATATGAAAACGTGCGACTCCGCTTCACTGACGACGCTTTGGACGCGATCGCTTCGCAGGCGCTGGAACGCAAAGTCGGCGCCCGCGGGCTCCGCATGATTATCGAAGATATGATGCTCGACCTGATGTACTTCCTGCCCTCGTATAAGAAGGTCAAGGAATTCCAGGTCACTCGCGAAATGGTCATTTCGCAAAAGATCAGTCTGACGCTTTTGGAAAAAGCCGGTTAACGGTTTCTTCCTCCTGGGAATTAACAATGCCCGGTGAAGTCGCGACGCAAACTCTCACCCTCGATATAGAACGGTCCGGCAACACTGCGACAGTGCATTGTCACGGCAGGCTGGTAGCGGGCGTGAATGATATTCTCTACGCTGAAGTCAGCCGCCTCCTTCCGGATACCAAACGGATCGTGCTCGACCTGACCGACCTGACCCACATGGACAGCATGGGACTCGGCGCACTGATTCGAGTCTGCGTTTCGGTGCGATCGGCGGGATCGAATCTGGAACTTGTCAATTTAGGCCCGCGAATCAGGCAATTGCTGGGAATGACCCATCTGTTGTCCGCCTTCACGGTGATTGGCCAGAACAACGTCATCATTCCGTGATTTGTTCGCAAGGCCCCTTACACGTGTACGGCCGTGGAAACTGAGTATACGGGTGGCAGATGTTCCGCCAGCGGCTGCCACGAGTTTCCCGCATTGCGCGTGTGGAACACGGAACCACACGTCGTTCCAAAGTAGACGCCCGCCGCATCATGATCGTCCGAACTCATTGCCTCGCGATGGACAAGTGCAAACGCGTTCGTCTGCGGCAGTCCCTTGGACGTAAATTCCCAGGTCTTGCCCGCATCGCGGCTCCGAGCCACCCGCAATTTGCCACCTGGAACGAAACGCTCCGCCGGTGACGTGATTGGAATCGTGAACAGCGTCTTCTCTTCGCCGGCCGGTACCGCGAGTGCGAAGCCGAACCGTGTTGGCAGTCCCTTCGAGATGTCCTGCCAGTTGTTGGCGGTGAACTTTGCCTTGTAGACTCCGCAGTGATTCTGTTGGTAAAGATCGCCGCGATGTCGTGGATGCGCGAGCAGCTTGTGAACGCACTGACCAACCTCGGGGAACCGGTCCGGACGGAAATCGCAGAGAACCTTCCCGTTGAACGGCTGCCACGTCTTGCCGGAATCGTTGCTGCGAAATGCGCCTGCCGCGGAGATGCCCACAATCAGCCGGCCCTTTCCCAGAGTTTGAATCGAGTGCACCATCAGACCACCGGCGCCGGGCACCCACTTGTCGCGGGTGGCATGTTTGGTGAGGCCCTCTACCATTTCCCAATTCGCGCCATTATCGGTACTGCGGAATAACGCACCCGGATCGGCGCCAAGGTAGACGACTCCTGGCTCGTCCTCCGCTCCTGCCGCAATATGCCAAATGCGAGTGAGCGAACTCTTGGGCAGACCTTCCATCGACAGGCCATTCTCGGAGACATGCCAGGTTTTTCCACCGTCGACACTGGCGTTCAGGTGATAGCCGAACCAGGCATTGCCAACGGCAGCGTAGAGGCGTTTGGGATCCCGTCGATCCTGCGCGACGTGGTGTACTTCCTGCCCGCCGAAAAACGGACCCTCCGCGTCCCATTTTCTGCGATCGCGCGTCTTGAAAACGAAGGCGCCTTTTCGTGTACCAATCCAGACTTCCAGTGTGTGGGTGCGGGCCATGCAAGTCAGTATGCCGTTTTCGCACTTCCAGACGCAAGTGGCATGCTAATCAAGCTTAGAGCGGTGGTTCCATCGGGAGAGCAAGAGGCGGCTCCCGCAGGAAATCGAGCCTGGTCATCTGCGCAACGGCGTCCTGAATATCCTGTTCCGTGGTGGATTCGACAGTGATGACAAATGGCAAATCGTGCTTCGTATCGCTTGGCAACTGCAGGACGGCTTCAAGCCCGATCTGCTTCGACGCCAGAATGCCGGCTAGTTCGGCGATAATACCGGGGCGATCATCCACGCGGAAGCGAAGGTAATAGGGGCGACGTTGCAGGGCGATTGAAACCGGCTCGTATTCGCCCAGTCGCTCATGCGCAAAAGGCGAGACGCGTTCCGGGCTGCCGCTGTTGATCTCGCGCGCCACCCTCATCATGTCGCTCACCACCGCCACGCCCGTCGGATTCGAACCTGCCCCGCGCCCGTAGTAGAAAGTATCCGATCCATACTGCCCTTTCACCCAAATAGCGTTATACGCGCCTTTCACACCGGCCAGAATGGTGCTCTGGCTGATCAATGCCGGGCGCACCGAAAGCACCAGTCCGCGTTCCGTCAATTGGCCTGAGCAAACCAGCCGGATCGTATGTCCCAACTGGTGTGCATAATCGAAATCCTGCGCAGTGATGCGCCGAATGCCCTCGACGAAGATATCGCTCGGCGTGATGCGTTCGCCGAAAGCCAGCGCTGAAAGAATTGCCAGCTTGGAGCGCGCGTCGAAACCATCGACGTCGGCGCTGGGATTCGCCTCGGCATAGCCAAGCGCCTGGGCTTCGGCAAGAATCTTGTCGTAAGATTCGCCACGCCGTTCCATCTCGGTCAGGATGTAATTGCTCGTGCCGTTCAGAATACCCGCAATCGCCACAATGCGGTCGCCGGAGATGCCTTCGCGCAGCACAGTGTGGATCGGAATGCCACCGGCGACGCTGGCTTCCATCGCGAGATTCACGCCCGCGCGGATCGCCTGATCCCAGATCTCCGCTCCAGCCAGTGCCATCAACTCTTTGTTGGCGGTGATGACAGACTTTCCATTCGCGATAGCAGTTTCAATAATCTGCCGTGCCAGCGTAGTGCCGCCGATGAGTTCCGCGACAATCTGCACGTCGGGATTCGATACCACTTCGCGCCAGTCCGTTGTACGGAACACGCCTTCCAGCCCCGCAGGCAACGTCTTCTCCATCGCGTCCAGGCTGCAGACGGCAGCCACGCGAAGGTTGAAGCCAAGTTTCTGAGAAATCTGGGCGGCATTGCCCGCCAGGATGGAAACGGTGCCCGAGCCCACGTTGCCGAGCCCGATCACTCCGATGTTGACGTCCTTCATTTTCCCTATTGTCTCAAAGGGTAGTTTGATTCCGGGTATGATAACGATATGGGACTGCGGAAATCACCGATTCGCCTGCGTCGGGATCTGCTGAAGACCGGCCTGGCGCTGGCTCCTGCCGCACTGGCGGCCAGTTTGGCCCGTGCCCAAAATCTGCCCGGCGACGAGACCCCCGACCGCCGCATGCCCGATGGGCACACGCAAACGGAGGCTATTCTTAAAGCCGAGTACGACCAAAACGTGAGGGACGCCCGGGAGCTTACGGGGCTGGCGAAATCGATTGAGCTGGATTTCGATAAGAACGACCAGAACGTGCTGTCGCTGGGTCTGTTGAAGAAGCTTGACGATGTGGAGAAGATCACGAAACGGATACGTGGCAGGGTGAGGCGGTAAGGGTACGCTTCCTACAACAACGTCAGCGGATCCACATCAATCACCAGCGCCGTAGCATTCCACTTCTGCCCGCGCGCAAACTCCTGCGCTCGCTTCAGCAACGCATTCAAATCCTTCCGGCTTCCCGATTTAATCAGCAACTGATACCGGAACTCCGCCTTCAGCCTCGGCACCGGAGCTTCCGCCGGACCCATGATCTTCATGTTCTCCGGAGCGGGCGTCAGATGATGCCCTAATTCCACGCTCATCCTCAATGCATCTTCCTGCTTCGCCGCCCGCACCAGCACATTTGCCATCGCGCTGAATGGCGGATACTTCATGAATCGCCGGAACTGTAGTTCCTTCTCGAAGAACGCCTGATAATTCTGCTCCGCCGCGAGTTGCACCGCGTAGTGCTCGGGATTGATGGTCTGGAGGAATACGATCCCCGGCAATTCACCGCGACCCGCGCGCCCTGCCACCTGCGTGAGCAATTGAAATGTTCGCTCCGCCGCGCGAAAATCCGGCATCCCGAGGCCTACATCTGCCGATACAACGCCAACCAGAGTCACATTCGGGATGTCGTGCCCCTTTGCGATCATCTGTGTTCCCACCAGCATGTCGTAATTTCGCTCGCGGAAGTTCTGCAGAATATCCTCGAACTGCCGCTTGCCGGTCACTGTGTCTCGATCCAGCCTCGCTATTCGCGCCGTCGGGAACGCCTCGTGCAGTTCATCTTCCACCCGCTCCGACCCAATCCCGAGAAAATGCACATGATCGCTGCCGCATTTCGGACAAACCGACGGCACCTTCTCCGCATAGCCGCAGTAGTGACACAGCAATCGCCGGTCCCGCCGATGATACGTCAGCGTCACCGCGCAATTCACGCACTCGATCCTCGCCCCGCAGGCACGGCAGGCTACATGGCTTGAAAATCCACGCCGGTTGAGCAGTACAATCGCCTGCTCGTTATTTTCCAGCCGCCCGTGAATCGCTTCGATCAGCGCACGTGAAAACGTCGAATGTTTACGTGTCTCCAAAAACTCCTGACGCATGTCGACAATATGTACCTTCGGCATGGGCCGTTCGGCTACGCGGTCCGGCAACTCCAGGAGCGTGTACTTTCCCTGGCTGGCGTTATAACGGCTCTCCAGACTCGGCGTCGCCGATCCCAGCACCACGCAGGCTCCGGCCTTCTGAGCTCGCACAATCGCCACATCGCGCCCGTTATAGCGCGGATTCTCTTCCTGCTTATAGCTGCCGTCATGCTCCTCGTCCACCACAATCAGGCCGAGATTACGTACCGGCGCAAACACTCCGCTGCGTGTTCCCACTACCACGCTCGCTCCGCCGGTTCGAATTCGCCGCCACTGTTCGGCACGCTCAGAATCGGTGAACGCACTGTGCAGAATCGCCACGCGGTCGCCAAAGCGGGTGTAGAACTGGCCCGCCATCGCCGGCGTCAGCGCAATCTCCGGCACCAGCAGCAGGGAACTGCGCCCCTTCGCCAGCGCGGCGTCAATCGCATTCAGATAGATCTCCGTCTTGCCCGACCCCGTGACACCATGCACCAAAAAAGTGCAAAACTGTCCGGTCCCGATGCCCGCTTCAATCAGATCGAAAGCCCTGCGCTGCGAAGTATTCAGTTCATGCGGCTTGCGGGGCGGGGCAGCCGTGATCGCCATCGGCTCAGCCGTCAGCGTCACCAGTTGTTTCCTTGCGAGCGACCGCGCTGCCGTACTAGCGTTATGAACCTGCGCTTCCACCTCGCCCAGATTGTGCGAGCCCGGGTGCAGTGCCAGGTAGGCCAGTAACTCCCGCTCTGCCTTCGGAAGTTTCCCCTGAGGCTCCGCGCCCGCCAGTGCGATCCGCAATTTCGCCGCCGGCGAGCGCAATGGATCCCGCTCCTGCTGCGTGTGCTCCACGGTAATCCAGCCTTTGCGTTCCAGCGACTTCAGAACCTTATCGGCCAGCGGCACCTTCCTCGTAATATGCGAGGCCGAAAGTGGCCGCACGGTCAGCATGGCGATCACGGTCTGGAAAGTATCTTCTGCCGATGCGTTGATCGACATCTGCTTTGAAGCATCGCGGCCAGCGTCGGTCAGCGTGTAGACTTTCCCGGCGCGAATCTCCGCTGAAAGCGGCAACATGGATCGCAGCACTTCCCCCAGCGGTGAACAGTAATAGCCCGATATCCAGCGCCCCAGCGCGAGCAATTCGTCGTCGAGGACAGGCTCGGGGTCGATCAGCCGCAGCGCGTCTTTCACCACCATTCCCGGCGTATCGTCGTGGACCGCCAGCACCACGCCAGTCATTTTCCGCGTGCCAAATGGCACGACTACTCGTGCGCCGGCTTTAACGCGGTGCTGCAGCGTCAGTGGCAGCGAATAAGTGAAAGGCTGATCCAGCGGAACCGGCAGACTGACATCGCAATAGCGGGGCAATCCTTAAGTGTAAAGCTTCCATGCGAACGCAAGTTAACAGAAATCCGTCGATGACAGCTCAGCCACGGCAACAGTTTCCCGTGGGCCAAAGGGGACCAGGGACTCCTGCTCACTATTAGTGACGCGGCCCGCCGGGATGCACTCTGACCTCTCCTGGGACAGGACAGGACGCCGACGTCCTCCGCGGCAGTCCCCAATCATTCATGAACCTGAAGCGGAGTTCACGACCATGGCACCGAGGGCATCGAAACGGTAGAAACGCGAAGGCCACGAGAAACTCTGCCGGGTTGCGCAATCGGGAACGAGACATTTCGAGGTCACAATTATTGCAAAGGTTAGGCATCTGAACTCCCGATGAATAACACTGGCCCGTTGAAACAAAGTGACTCCTCTGAGGCAGTCACTCCTCCGATTCCCTTTTCCTCGGGCCAGCAAACTCAATATATCGTTATTCGTGCGGAGACAGAACCAGGAATTTACCTGGGTGCAGCATGCCTCCGGTCTTCTAAACTGAATAAGTACTCCGATTCCGTAGGTTGGGATTTGCAGTGCCTTACTATTGCTCCCGGCGCTGCTGACGGTGGCCTGCAAGGTGGTCGCTGTCAGGCGCAATTGGGTAGCTTTCGCCCGCAAAAAGCAAACAGCCCGCCCATAAAGTATTATCGGGGTCGTTGAAAGTGGCCGCGAACTGTTGGCACAGCTCGACACCTGCATCGCGACCTCTTGGTTGTCGGTTTCCCATTGCCCGGGATGAATGGGTTCGAGGCCGTCCCGAAGGCGAAGGCGGATGGCGTCGAGTCGGTAGTCTTCTTTTCAACCAGCTAAGACTTGCTCTATGTGCGAGAGGCATTGAGCCTGCGTGCGACCGGCTACGTCCTCAAGACGAGCGGTTTTGAAGAGTTCCGGGGCAATGCTGGGGTTGCTGGTGGTAGCTGGTGGTGGCAGCTTCGTCTCGCTCGCGGTAGATCGTTGAGAGAGTACGCTGTTTGTGCGCATTCATTCACGATCACACTCGTATGTTACCGTGCACCGTATGTGGGCCGGCGAATTCCGACCATCTGGAAAACTCGGTAGCCAAATAAAACGGTTGCTGGTGAGTGGTCTGCTCGCGCTCAGCTTTACCCGTACAGCATCCGCGCACAGGCTGGACGAGTATCTGCAGGCCACGCTGATTGGAGTGACGCAGGCCGGTGTTGACGTAGAGATCAACCTCACGCCGGGCATCGCGGTGCTTCCAGCGGTGATCGCGGCGATTGACCGGAATCGAGACGGGCAGATTTCTCCGGGCGAAGAACAGGCCTATGCAGCAGATGTAATTCGAGATGTTGAACTGCAACTGGACGGCAAGCCCGTGTCGCTGCGGTTGGTCGGCAGTCGGTTTCCGTCGATGCAGGCGATGAGCGAGGGTTTGGGAACCATCCAGTTGAACCTGCGTGCAGACGGGACCGGCCATGAATTGCGGTTTGAAAATCACCACATGCCCGGCGTGAGTGTGTACCTGGTGAATTGCCTTGCAACGCGTGATGACGGCCTGGTAGTCGGGACAATGGAGCGGGACGCGGCCCAGAAATCGATCCGCTTTCCGTATTCATTCGGGGACACGCGCGGGACTGTCCCGGGCACTGGTTGGCTCACCCGCCGAGTGGCGTTTTGGCTGGCGATGATTGCGCTGTCGCTCATAGCGCGACTGGCGCTCCGTCGCTCGAAGTGGAAGCCTCACGACTAGAACACGCTGTGTCCTCTTATGTAAATATGTGAAAAAGCTGGACCGTGAGACGGCGGCGGACGGAATTATTTTCTGCCGCACGGCAATGATAAACACTATGCGCTCGGTCAAACTCCTCAATTTCGATCTTGCAGTACTCCTGGTCGTCCTGTTGATTTGCTGCGTCGGTGTCTGGACGTCCTCGGTTCCGCTGCGATGACGCACCGGCGAATTCGGGCAGCAAACCAGTTCGCAAAGAGGTAAACTTTAGCGAGCAGGGGCGCCAGACCCCTTACCGCAACCGGTCCGAAGGGGAGAACATCATCATGAAAACAATCCGAATTGTGGCGGTAACTTCGTTGGTCCTCAGTTCGCTGTCGAGCGCGATGGCGCAGACCGCAACTTCCCGAATCGTGAGCGCCGCAAACGCCTTCCTCTCGACGCTCGACGATAAGCAGCGGCAAAGCGTGTCATTCGCCTACGATGATGAACAGCAACGCAAACGGTGGTCAAACTTTCCAATCTCGATCGTCCCTCGCGCGGGTCTAAGCATGGGAGAACTGAACGCCACCCAGCGTGCCGCCGCGATGTCTCTGCTTTCGTCCGCGCTCAGCCAACGAGGGATGGAGAAGGTTCAACAGATTATGGATGGCGACGAAGTGCTCAAGACGACCGAGGGCACTCAGGGGCGAGGGCCGGGCGGTCCGCCGCAAGGCAGGGGACTTGGCGGACCCGGTGGTCCCGGCGGTCCGCCACAGGGCAGAGGGCCAGGGCCCAATGACCAACCGCCAGGTGACGGTCGCGGCGGTGGTCGGGGGCGCGGTGGACCGGGCGGCGGCGGGGGCCTGATGTTTGGCAAAGACCTCTACTATATTTCCATCCTCGGCACGCCGTCCGAAAAGAATCCCTGGCTACTCCAGTTCGGGGGACACCATCTTGCTCTCAACATCACAATCGTCGGTTCGCGCGGAATATTGACCCCCACCCTGACCGGCGCTCAACCTGCTTTTTAT
>CAIKAS010000113.1 GCA_903825445.1 uncultured Acidobacteriia bacterium | reverse complement strand
GCATCCGCGCTGTTGCCGGCTCCCGCCGCGCCAGTGACACTGGCCGAAAAACAGGAGACCACCAAGCTCTTGCTGGACTGCGGCGCCAATATCCATCAAATGAATGCGATCCGCAAGCATATCTCCGCGATCAAGGGCGGGCATTTGGCCAAACTTGCCGCCCCGGCGCGCGTCATTAGCCTGATTCTGTCGGACGTGGTCGGCGATCAGTTGGACGTGATCGGTTCCGGCCCCACTGCTCCGGATGCTTCGACCTTTTCCGATGCGCTCGCAGTCCTCGATCTGTTCGATCTGCGCGCGCGCGTTC
The DNA here is from genome assembly GCA_903825445.1 of uncultured Acidobacteriia bacterium. Taxonomy (GTDB): domain Bacteria; phylum Acidobacteriota; class Terriglobia; order Bryobacterales; family Bryobacteraceae; genus BOG-234. Next base: position 34,094 of record CAIKAS010000113.1, on the reverse strand, counting down.
CGAAGAGCGTGCGCCATAAGCTTGAGCGGGGTACAGCCGAAACGGAAACTCCAAAGCCCGGCGATCCGCTGTTTGCACGCGTCGAGAACATCATCGTTGGCAGCAATCAAAAGTCGTTGGAAGCCGCTGCCGCGAAGGCGAAATCGCTCGGATACAGGGCACTCATTCTGGCCAGTACTATCGAAGGCGAAACCCGTGATGTGGCCCGTATGCACGCTGCCATTGCTAGGCAAATCCGCGTCACAGGCCAGCCCTTACGCGCACCTGCCTGCATTGTCTCCGGCGGTGAAACCACCGTGACCATTCGTGGCGCAGGCAAGGGTGGGCGCAATCAAGAGTTTGCCCTGGCGGCCGCTATCGATTTAACGGGATTGAAACAAACGCTCATCCTCAGCGCCGGTTCTGATGGCACCGACGGCCCCACCGACGCTGCGGGCGCCTTGGCAGACGGCAACACGTGCAATCGTTCTGTCGCTGACGCAGCGCAGGCATTGGCGCGTAACGACTCCTACCCGTTCTTCAGGGATCTGGGGGACCTGGTGATTACAGGCTCCACCGGGACCAACGTGATGGATCTGCATCTGATTTTGGTCGCAGATGCCGACAGATAGCGAGGGCGACGTCTGATGCCGGATGTTCACCGTGCGAAACAGCCAGCCGGACTGAGACTACCCGTGTCCGAGCTTCATGATCCAGCCAATGCCAAACAGGGCCAGCATGAAGCAGCCAAAACAGTAGAGTCCGTAATGGAGTCGCTCGTTCTGCGTTTTCTTCGACGTGATCCCCATCACGACCGAGACGAATAACGAAAACAGGAACGCGGCTTCAAAATGCGAAAGATTGATCTTTGGCATGCTAATCCTTCTTTCCTGCCGCGATTTCATACGCGTCGACCATCGCCAAAATGTTCAACAGTCCCGCCGTCACCAGAAACTTGGTGCCGTAATCGTGCACCGCGCCTGGCAGATCAGGCTGTGAGTATCCGAACATGGTAGTCAGCAGATACATCCCGCCAGCCGCCAGGTTGCAAACGAAACCACCGTAGTTGATCAGCGACGTCAGTACATCGGTGCCTTTTTCCGGTGTGAACATCATGCCGCTCATCGAGAGCCCAAACAGGAACATTAGCAGCACCGATCCAAAAATCAGTGCTCCTCGACCCGCTTTCTTCTGCATGAAGTGACCAGCGCCGGGAATGACCCAGCCAGCGAGGACTGGCAGTAGCCACACATTGATGGGTGGCATCTTTTCGCTCGGTGACGCAGTTGTAGTTTCCATTATTAGGCTAATTTTGAGCGTATCACGCGCGTTGGCGAAAATGGGCTATCGCTCGCCCCACTTCAGTTTCTGACGCAGTACGTCGAAAAACGTCTTGTCGGGAGCCTGGACCAGTAAAACTTCCGATTTCGACGCCGTACACTCCACCGTATCACCCGGTTCCAGCGCGCCGCCTACCTGGCCATCCACTGTCAGGAACGAATCCTCGTCTTCTTTCATGTGACTGACTACCCGTACTGGCAGGTCGGCGGGAATAATCAGTGGCCGGTTGGTTAAGGTATGCGGACAAATCGGCGTAATACAAACTGCGCTGACGGTCGGGAAAATGATCGGGCCGCCAGCCGCCAGCGAATAGGCGGTAGAGCCGGTTGGCGTGGAAACGATGAGCCCGTCCGCTTTATACTCGCAGACAAACGTGTCGCCCGCCCAGACGTCCAGATCTACAATTCGGGCGATCGATGACTTCGCGATCACTACATCATTGAGGGCGTCGTATTCCGCCACTACGCTCTCGCCGCGCCTCACCGCTACGTGCAGAGAATGGCGGCGCGTCAGTTTGTGAAGGCCGGTGAGCGCGCGCTCCAACTCCGGAAACAGGTCGCCAATGGGGATCGACGTCAGGAAGCCCAGTCCGCCCAGGTTTACGGCAAGAATCGGAATCGCCCGGCCAGCCAACGCACGCGCTGCCGAGAGCAGCGTGCCATCACCGCCCAGTACGATCGCCAAATTGCAGCCATCTGGAACCTGGGGTCGTGGAAGGCCGCCGCCCGACCTCGCATAGCCCGCTGCAACATCGTCCAGGCGCACGCCGATCCCGCGTTCAGCGAGCCATGTCAGCAACTCCGGTACCAAGCGGATCGCTGCTGCCACATTTGGTTTTGCGAAGATGCCGACAGTTCTAACGGTGGGCATACAGCAGAAACTCCTTGTTGCCTTCGGCTCCGGTTATGGGGCTGTCCATGATATCGGTGGTGAAATCTGATTCTTCCACACACGCTCTTACCCGTGCACAGGCCGCTGCGTGCAGTGCGGGTTCGCGCACAATTCCGCCCTTGCCCACTTGTTCCCGGCCTACTTCAAATTGGGGTTTTACCAGCACGACCATGCGGCCGGTATCCGGCTTCAGAACGCGCACAATCGCGGGAAGGATCAGCGTGGCCGAAATAAAGCTGACGTCGCAAACTGCCAGATCGACAGCTTCTCCTAAATCTGCCAGTTCCAGATTGCGTGCGTTGAAACTCTCATGCAGTATCACGCGTGGATCGTTGCGCAGCCGCCAGTCGATTTGCCCGGATCCCGTGTCCACCGCATGCACTCGCGCTGCGCCGTGCTGCAGCAGGCAATCGGTAAATCCCCCGGTGGATGTGCCAACATCAACGCAGACCGCGCCTGTTACGTCAATACCGAAATGTTGCAGGGCTCCCTCGAGCTTGAGTCCGCCGCGGCTGACGTAGCGAATTTTCGCCCGAACTTCCACGTGGGCGTCGGGCAGCACGAAATGGCCGGCCTTGTCGGCGCGTTGGCCGTTAATGGTGACGGCTCCGGCCATGATGAGGGCGCGCGCTTTCTCGCGGGTCTCAGTGTGACCGTGTTCTACCATCCATCGGTCCAGACGGATCTTTTCGATTAACGCCACCACGGGCCTCGCAGCCTTATGACTTCCGCTGCACGATCAAATCCGCGATCTCGTGCAGCCGTTGTGCGCCATCGCCGAATGGCAGGAGCGCGTCGTGTGATAGTCGACACTGTTCCTGCGCCATGGCACGGGACCGATCCAGCCCGTACACCGCGGGAAAGGTGATTTTTCCCTGCGCGGCATCTTTGCCGGCCGTCTTGCCGAGCGCTTCCGATGATTCCTCCACGTCAAGAATGTCGTCCACTATTTGGAACGCCAATCCGACATGCTCGCCGTAACGTGAAAGCGCTTCAATCTGCGCCGCTTTGCCACCTGCCGCGATGCCGCCCATACGTACGCTCGCGCGCAACAGCGCTCCGGTTTTGGCGCGATGGATGCTGTCGAGCAGTTCAGGTGTCGGCGGCTGCCGCTCGCCTTCGATATCGGTGACCTGTCCTCCAATCATGCCGCCCACGGTGCCCGACGCGAACGAGAGTTCCCGAATCAGCGCGACCACGCGAGCTGCGTCAGCGCTCTCAATGCACGTGAGCGTCTGGATCGCGAGGGTAAACAGCGCGTCACCCGCAAGGATTGCCATCGCTTCGCCAAAAACCTTATGACACGTCGGCTTGCCGCGACGGAAGTCGTCATTATCCAGTGCTGGCAGATCGTCGTGGATCAGCGAATATGTGTGAATCATCTCCAGCGAGCAGGCCGCATGCATCACGGCTGTCTTGTCATCGGAGACCGCCGCGGCCGCCGCGATGCACAAAATCGGACGAATACGCTTGCCCCCTGCAAACAAACTGTGCCGCATAGCCTTGTGGATGGTTGCCGGGTGTTCGGTTCCGGCGGGGGTAAATCGGTCAAGCGCCTGGTCCACCAGCCCCTGTTGGTCGGCAAAAAACTCTTTGAGTGTCATCGCTCGAATACGCTATTTTTCAGTGCCGAAAGGTTCCGGTTGATACGTGCCTTCTTTGCGGATCAGCTGTTCCACGCGCGTCTCGGCTTCTTCGAGCTGCTTGCGGCAGGTCTCGCTCAGTTGCATGCCGCGCGAAAACAGGTCCAGCGACCGGTCGAGCGGCAGATCGCCCGACTCCAGTTCTTTTACAACCTTTTCCAGTTCGTCCAGCGAATTCTCAAAATTGCCCGTAGTGGGTTCGGGTACGGCCATCGGTTCATTCTATCGTGGAGCAATCCACACAAAGGTTGTCGGCCTATCGCTCCGGGGCTTCAAAAACCGCCATCTTCACGTCCCCGAACATCTCGAGCCGATTCCGCCATCCCGTCAGTTCCGGCCGATGCGCGAACCAATCCTGCCAGAACTGATTTGCACCATAAATCACAAATCGCCCCGACCGCGCCAGCGTTTCTGCCGTCAATTTCGCCGCATAATCCTCGCCATCCGATGCGGCGGCACCAAACGGAAACAAATAGAACCGCCCTTTCAGGGGATAGTACGCCAAATGCGAATACAAAAACCCTGGCAATGGATAATCCGGACTCCACACCGGCCGCCTCGCCTCCACAAAAGGACTCAGGCAAATCAAAGGCATCTCTGGCGAATTCGCCAGCCGAACTTCCTCGCGCGCAGCCGCCCGCCAGTCGGAATTATCGTGACGAACCTCCGGTGTGCCCCACTGTCCCATAAAGAGCACCGCCCCTGCGCCAAGTACGGCTGAAACGTGCCACCAGCGATTTTCTGGAATAAACCTTGCGGCAACTACGGTCGCCATCAACGCGGTCCCCGGCAGTGCCAGCGAAACATACCGCGTTATGAATGCGCTATCGCCGGTGATCCGCGAAAAAGCAAAGATCGCCAGGGGCTGCCCCAGCCACCAAAGCGCGATTAGCGCCTGGGATGATCCAGGCAACCGCGTCGCCACCGGCGGCCACTTCAAGGCCCGCGCCACCAGCCACACTCCCGCGCCGCAAATCAGCACCAGACTCCACCGCACTGCATGCTCAAACTCGCGAAACCCGGGCAACTCCGCAATCACATGCGCGCCTGCCTGGCGCACCACCACCAGCGCGTTCAGCGCCACCGGAACCAGGGTGAGTGAAAGCAGCGCGAACCACCCGATCGCGTGCCACCACCCAACCCGCGTTTCCTTCTTCGCAATCCGCAGAGCTGTATAAACAGCGAAAACCAGATAGAACGGCCAGTAGATCAGGTGAATTCGCCACAGAAATGCCGCGGCAACGGTGAACGCCATTCCATCGAGCCAGCGCGCGCTGTCCAGAAAGCGAATCAGCAGCCAAACAGACAGCGCCGCCACGCAAATTCCGAATCCATAAGGCCGCGCATCCGCGGCAAAATAGTTAATCCCGTGCAACCCCAACGACGCAAAGATCGCGAACCACGCCGCGCGCGGATGGATCAGGCGCGCTGCGATCCGCCCGATGAAAAACAGTGCCAGTCCCATCGCCAGCGCCGAAGGAACCCGCCATGCAAATTCCGAATCCCCGAACGCCTGGTGTGCGAATCGAGGCAACCAGTAATAAATGGATGCCGGCACCTGCGGCACCGGAGCGAATGACGGATCGCCCGGGTGCTGCACTACGAACACCGTCACCAGTTCATCCACCCAGAAACTGGACAGCATCGGTACTACCCAAAGCCTCGCAATGCACGCGACCAGGATCGCCCAAAGCAGCGCCCGCCACTGGTTGATAGTCATGCCCTATCGTACTTCGCAGTACGTCTATCCTGAAACGAATCGATCCCACAAAGCATACTTGTATTGTGCGGAAGCAAGCGGCACTAATTCTGATCGGCCTGGCCGCGGCACTGCCTGCACCCGCGCAATCCCCGGCGCCCGCGCCCTCACCTGCCGTTTCCCCCATCTCCAACGAGCGCATCCTCGGTATCATTCCCAATTTCCAGGCTGTCAACGATCCGTCCCATCCCTACTCCCCGCTTCGTGTGCGCGATAAGTGGTATCTTTTTGTGAAAGAGTCGACTGACCCTTACACTTTTGCCACGTCGGCGTTGGGCGCCACGCTCTCCCAATGGCACAATACTGCACCGCAGTACGGCTGGGGTTATGGTGCCTGGTTTCAGCGGCTCGGTGCGGCACAGGCCGATTCGACCACGCAGAATTTCTTCAGTGACGCGGTACTGGCTTCGCTGCTTCACGAAGATCCCCGATATTTCCGTCTGGGTCCCGCCCACAAGGTGATGTATCGCGCCGTCTACGCCTTCTCCCGCGTTCTGATCACACGCCGGGACTCAGGCAAAGACGGTTTCAATACCTCAAATATCGTCGGCATGGGACTCGGCATCGCTCTCTCCAACACTTACTATCCTTCGAAGAGCGTCAACGGGGCTGAGATGGGATCACGAGTGGTCACCAGTCTAACTTCGTCCGCGCTCGGCAACCTTCTCCCCGAATTTTGGCCCGACGTCAAGTCGAAACTGGACCGCCTCCGCCACCACTAAGACGCCTCATGCGGTCGTCTATTCCTTCAAAATCCCGCTATCATAGGACTTTGGAACAACGTGCGGCGATCCGGCGCAATCTCACTCTCGGTCCTGATTCTGGCCCTCATTGCGCGTGCCCAGACGGAAAGCATATTCCGCACTACCACGCAACTTGTGCAAATTGATGTTGCCGCCGAGGACAAAGACGGCCATCCTGTCATAGGTCTAAGCAAAGAAGATTTCGAGGTTATTGTCAATCGCAAGCCCCAGCCCATCGACACTTTTACGGAAACTCTCCTGGCCCCACCAGCCCCGCCGGCGCCACTCCCTCGCGGTACCTTTAGCAACAGGCAGACTGCCGCCGAAGTCACTCAGGGCCGGTATACTGTCTTCCTGCTCGATTGGCGCAACACCGCCTGGCAACTACAGTCCTTCGCTTATCAGCAACTCCAAAAGATGCTCGCGGCCACGCCGCCCGAAAACAAAGTCGCGCTTTATCTGATCGATAACGGATTCCAGATCGTGCAGGAATTCACTCTGGATCGCGACCTTTTCAAAGCAAGGGCCGATTCTCTTTGGGGGCAGGTGCAGGCTCCGGTCACAAGTATCGACCAGGCTGAGGTCGAAGCCCGCGAAACCGTCCAGGCCTTTCAGGACATCGCGAAGCATCTCGCTGGCATCTCCGGGCAAAAGCTGTTGATCTGGGTGAGCCTTGGCTTCCCCGATAACGAACCCCAAGCCGAGCCACCGCCAGGAAGCACGCATGTCGGGGTAGTTCGGAGTAACGCTCCAACCAGTACCGGATTTCAAATCGATATCGATAAAGCCGTGCATATTCTCGGCAACTCGAATGTCGTCGTCGAAGCCGCGGAGTCCAGTTACCTGGGCGCCAGCGTGGTCCCGGGCCTCGGCTCAAGAACCAGCTACGTCAATACTTTGCAGCAAATCGCCGAACGCACCGGCGGCCGTTTTTTTCCGGCCGATACCAACGATTTAGCGGCAACTCTGCGCAGCGCTGCCAGTGACCGCGCGGCCAGTTATGAACTCGGCTACTACGCCAGCGGCGATCTGCCCCCGGGCCTGCAGTCGATCGAGATCCGTTGCCGACGGCCCGGTGTCACGCTGCGTTATCGCGAAGGTTACTTCGTTGAAAAGAAAACGCCCGCGCCTCCTGCTACCACCCGCGCCGCCGCTCAGGAAGTTCTGGAACGCGCCGTCGATGCCGTCTCGATCCCGCTGACCGCCGCCGCTACTCGAACGATGGGGAACATCGCCAGCATCGTTCTGCGCCTCACCGTCGATGCCTCCGCGATCAATCTCCGGCAGGATGGTGGCACCTGGCGTGGCAACGTCTCGTGCCTGGCGCGCTTCGCGTCGGACGTGGGCGATCAACTCGGCGATGTTCCGCTCGACGCACAAACCATCAGCCTGACTGACGCCCAGCATGATCGCGCAGTGCGCGATGGCATCCACCTGCGCTTCACCATGAAGATGCCGCCCGACGCGGCCGCGCTCCGAGTCCTCGTGCGCGACGAGAACTCCGGCAACATGGGCAGCGTCACCATTCCTGTCGCCGACCTGCCCGAGTTCTAATCGCCGGAGCGCCACTTTCTGGTGGAACGCAAGTTGCAATGCTATTGCCCAGTCCGATCAGTAGTCACAAATCACTTCATTGAAGGAAGCATCCATAATGACGAAGCAAGCGAGCTATAAAGAACTGCCATACATTGCGGCGGCCGTCGCCGGCATAATACTGGCAGGCTGTCAGCAATCCGCTCCTATTCCTGCCGCCAGTTCACAGACCGCTCCGGCAACACCTGTGGCCGCTGCACCCACGCCCCCTTCTGACGCCCCGGCGACCACGACGATGGAGAAAAGCTCGTCGACTACGACCGACACGCACTCCGACTCGCCGTCGCCGGACAATCCAAATGGCAGCAATTCTGAGAGCACAACTACTCACACGACGTCGTCCGCCAAGAAGACACAATAGGCCGACCATCCTGCCCGACGACATTTAGTCACATGACCGCCGATCGTCGGGCCTCGCGTCGATAGCTCGCTTCCGTCTAACGCCGCTGAAATAGAAGTGTGATCGGCGCATGCCCCGGGCTGACGACTGTGTCCATCAGGGTGCCGTCATCCGCCAGCGTATAGCTCTCCACCGTAACCACGCCGGACCTCGTGGTCGTCACCTTCAGGACATCATGATCCCAATTGGTCCTGCTCTTCAAATCTTTGCCGTCATGAAACGTGTCGCCGTGTTCGCTGTCGGTGACATCGCGATAAAAGAACGTCTCCGCTGCACCGGCATATACAAAGCTGCGGGAGACGATGATAATGCCCTCACGGTCGGCTATTGTGACCGTGCCGGTTTGAACGACCGCCTGCCCGGCAAAATCGCTCTTCGCTGCCACCAGCGCCCACGTGCCGTTCAACTCGCTGTGATCCCGTGCGTACGTCGGGATCGAGCAAAAAATGCTCACCAGTGCGGCCCCGGTAAGCAGAACTCCTGTAGATACCTTCATGATAGTTTCCTTAGCTGCCCTTCGTGAGTCTGGTTGCACGCGCGCTTCCGTCCGGTTACCGCAGAAACCACTGCTGAAAAACAGTCTTCTAGAGCGGTCCAGTCCCGAATTCCTGTCGAAGAATCAAAATCACATCGTTTTCATCTGCGTCCGGATCGTTGATCAAAGCCTGCATTCTGGATTCAAGCGCCGCATGGTCCGTTTGCGGAACCTTCGCTTTCAGTTCGGCTACGTAGTTGGCTACTCGCGAATACTTATTTGTATCCTGACCAGTCATGGCTATAGAGGTTAGCATTTTATCCTCCCGTGCGATGGCTCCTGTAATACTGCAGTTCGGCGCGTGGCGTTGGCTGGTCAAGTGACCAGCGGTAGTCGGTGTTCGAACTCTCCCAGGGTGTAGCCAAAATCCACAGCCGTTTCGATTACCCTTGTGTGCTCAATTCACGTCTGTCTTCCATTTGTATTCAGCGTCGGCCCCGAACGTGCTCCCTTCGAGCCGTGCCCGGGGGAATCAGCCCCGGCCCCGCGAAGGAAGAAATCATGTCGACTAACACCGCCGTTTACGGACTATACAAGAATCGGTCCGGCATTGAAGATGCCGTAATCACTCTGAAACAGCAGGGCTTCCGCAACACGGATATCTCCGTCCTGTTTCCTGAAAACCAGGGTTCGAAGGATTTCGCAATTGAAAAAGGCACCAAAGCCCCGGAAGGCGCGGTCACCGGCGGCGGCTCAGGAGCAGTCGTCGGCGGCGCACTCGGATGGCTGGCCGGTATCGGTCTGCTGGCGATTCCCGGCATTGGCCCGTTCATCGCGGCCGGTCCGATTGTGGCCATGCTTGCAGGCGTCGGTGTGGGGGGAGCGGTCGGCTCCATGGTGGGCGCTCTGGTTGGAATGGGCATGCCTGAGTACGAAGCCAGGCGCTACGAGGGTCGCATCAAAGACGGCGGCATCCTTCTCTCCGTTCATTGCGATAGCGCCGAATGGGTGAAGCGAGCCGAAGAGCTTCTGAAGAACACCGGCGCTGACGATGTGGCATCGGCGGGCGAAGCCTCAGCCGATTTTCTTGTGTCCGACAAACCAACACACCGCACCAACGCACAAGGCGCATAAGAGAGGAACACGATCATGAACAACACCAAAGCATTCCAGGCGAACACAGACGATATTCGCAAACGCACCGTTGAATCGTTTGAAAACGCGGCCGATTCGGTCCGCGCCGCCGGAGCCCAAACCGCCGACACCATCAGCGATCTGGCGAACGAGGCGGGAGAGAAGCTGGATTCCACCGCCCTCTTCGTCCGTGACTTCGGCGACGACTTCCTCGGCGACTTGCGCCATAAGGTGCGCCGCAATCCCATTGGAAGTCTGGCTGTGGCCACAGCCTTCGGCATCCTCGCCGGTTTCTCGTGGCGCGGTTCTCGCCGCGGAGCATAACCTAACGCTCTGGCCGCCCGCTATATAATCGGCAGTCATGATCGTAAAATCGCAGCCAGTCCTTTTCCTCGGAATTGTCGCAATCGCCCTAGCAACGGGCGCCTCAGCCGTGGAGCCTTCCGCCACGCTTTTTGAGAATGACTCAGTAAAGGTCGTGCGAGCGCTTGAGAAAGCGCACGTCAAGGGCAGCTTCCATGACCACAAGACCAACCGCGTCATGGTCTACCTCCAGCCCGGTACGCAGCGCTTCGAGTATCAGGATTCCCGCAAGCCCGTTGTGTACAACTGGAAGGCCGGCCAGGTGGTTTGGAGTGTTCCGGAAGGAATGCATTCGCCCGAGGTCACGAGCGACGAACCGTTCAACATCGTCGAACTCGAGCTAAAGAAACCTGGCGGGCCGAAAACTCCCGATAGTGCTCGCGATGCCCTGAAACTCGACGCCCAACACTTCTCCCTTGAATTCGATAATGATCAGGTTCGCGTCCTGCGCCTGAAGCTGGAAGCGCACCAATCCACGCCGCTGATCGATCGTGCCCGCAACACTGTAGCAATCTTTCTGACCGATTCTGATGCCCACAAAGCCGGTGACGCCATCTGGCAAACGCCGGGCGCAGGAAAGATTGAAAACACCGGAACGAAGCCGCTCGAAATGATTCTGGTCGAACTCAGGTTCTGATTTACTTCGCGCCTGTCAAAGTCGCCCCAACCACCGCGCGGATCATCCCGTCGCTCTTGCTCGTAATATACAGTTCCCCGTTCGCATCGGCCCACAAATGAATGTCGGACCGTCCCCCTTTAGGTACCGCTGCAAATCCCGGTAATCCTGGCGCAGTGCCCCCGCGCGCATGATAGATGAGCTCCGTAATCGGTGCCATTGACGCATATACGTCACTTCCGCTCCCGCCTGGCTTCGCCCATTGAATCCTGATCGGGTGCATCTCCACTGGCTTTTTCGTATTTCCCGCGTCGGCCGCCAGCATCGCTTTGTAATCTGCCCACCAGATATTGCCGGTCGAAATATCCGCGAATATATACTTGCCCTGCAGCGCGGGCATCGCCTTCCCTCGATACACATAGCCGTTAGAGATGGCGTCGCCGCCGCCCGGGAGATGCGGGTACTGGATGACAGCGTACCGGGGAGTCACCATCCCGTCCGTCTCGGTAGCGTTCAGCATCACCGGAATCCTGTCGTCAGCCGGCAAATCGCTGGTCTTGTTCGTGGTCTCCAGCGTCTGATTGCCCTCGCGCCGCGAGTAGCCGTAGTCAGCACCCTTGTGGATGATCACCGCCGTCTCCCACGTATTCAGCCCGATCACGTGTGCGATCAAATGATTGTCGCCCGGTTTCGCCGGATCCACATCCCACGTCAGCCGTGCCGGATTGCGCAGCCCGTAAGCCCAGATCTCTCCTTTCACTCCGGCCTTCGCCATCGTCGCCGAAGTGAACGGATTGTCGTTCGGAATCCGGTAACGCCCGTTCTGGCTAACCGTGCTCGAATCTTTTTTCTCATTCAGGTCGGGAATGATCCGTAGAATCTTGCCGACCAGCGTATCCAGCCGCTGTGGATTCGAACGCATCTCGGCATTCTTCGATTCGCCCGACCCGCCATCGCCGCAAGCGATGTACATCACGCGCCAGTCCGCATCGCCCGGCCGCGCGGTCGGATTGAATATCATGTCGCCCATCGGATGGATCTGCGTGTTCATCCGCAGTCGCATTAGTTCGCGCGCCGTCCCCTCAAACGTCGTATTCGCTGTATTCGAGTCCGTCCATTCAATTACGACCGCTTCCCGCACTGTCGGCCCCGGAGTCTGGATCGCCGTCGTTAGTTCGTATCCACCCTTCATTCCCGGAATGCTCTTGATGTCTGGTGCCGCAGAGTCGGTAACTGCCGGATCTTCCAGATGGATCGTGTAGAACTTGCCGTTGTGCGCATAGTCGGGATCGAACGTGAAACCGATAAATCCGTTGGCAAACCCGCTCTCCGTGGGGAGCCTGCGAAACAATCCCGGTTGTCCGTCGCGCCCGTTAAAATTGAGATAGGTAGTGAACTTGCCGGTCTGCTTATCCAGGATATAAAGCGGTCCGTTCAGATCATTTATAAAAACCCGATTCTTCCCTCCGCCCGGCTCCTCCCGCATGAAGTTGACGCGCGCAAGCAGGCCCATAACCTGGCCTTTCCCATCCACCTTGCCCGTCATCGGCATTGTGGCAAAGTCGCGGATATCAATCGTGATTTCCTGGGCCCCGGCATTCGAAACAAGCAGGCCTGCCAGCACAGGCAGCAATAGAAGGCGCATGTGGAGATTGTACTCCCGGCGCAGGAACCAGCGGCCGCAAATCATTGCCGCAGCACCACTTTTCCATTGCGCCCCGGCATTCGCGGTGATAGCTTGAGCTAATGAACGCACGGGAACTGAAAGACGCAATCTTAAATCGACGCGGATTCATCAAGACCAGCGGCGCCGGTCTGGCGGCCGCAGGGATGGCAATAGCCCAGGCCGGTCCCGATAAGGTTGCCAGCCCCTCCAGCAATCCGGCGGCGCGGGAGCTCACGGAAAAGGAAAAGCTGGACCGGCTCGCCTCCAATACCTGGCCCATCCGGGATATCTTCAAGACGGCCAGCGCGCGCCCCAACGCGCAGGCAGAAACCATGAAGAAAAAGTACGGCGAAATCACCATGCTGGATTTCCCGGATTTCACCAGGAGCACATTCCCCGGCGTTTACCATATGGACCTGTTCTCGGGGCTCTTTGGCGATGTGACCGATCCGACCATGTTTTTACCACCGGCAGCGGGCGGGACTGCAGCGCTTGGCGATTTCGACCCCTCCACGCCCTCGGCCAAAAAGTGGCTGGACAAGATGGCGAGCAAGATGGCAGTCACGGGCACGAAGTGCCAGCACATTTCGAACAACGCACCCACCAACATTTGCGTCGACGACGTGGATCTTCGCAAGAGAGGTATACAAGTCGCCAAAAACTGGCTGGCCGCAGGCGGTATCCTGGGCGCCAAATCAATGCGCGTGAATAGCGGTGGCCCCCGTATCGCCCCGACACCTGGCCAGGGCACCGACGGCTATCCGAAGAATGACGAGTTGGCAAGCCTGCTGTCGAACTGCATCGAGTCATTCAAAGAGATGGCGGATTACGGCGCCAGGGTTGGCGTGAAGGTGACGCTGGAAAATCACTGGGGACTCACCGCGAACCCCATCAACATACAGATCATCGTCGACGAAGTGCACAGTCCTTTCTGCGAGGCATCTCCCGACTTCTTCAATTGGGAGCACGATTACCTCTGCTACCACGGCTTGGCCGCGTTGGCGCCCTACGCCCATACCAATGTTCATGCCAAGTACTGGAATCGCTGGGCTACCTGCGATGTGCAGCGCTGCGTCAGGATCATGGAGAGTGCCAGGTTCACCGGTACTTATGCGCTCGAGTATGAAGACGGGCCGTGGGATCGGGTGGAAGGCGCAAAGTACCTTTACAAGGAAGTGCTCGCCAGTCTTTGATTCGAAGGCAACCGCAACGCGCGAGTTCTTCTCCAGCCTGCCGATAGCCTGGAATAAGGAGATCCGCGACGCTGCGTAACTATCTATCCCGAAAGGCTTTCTCTGCGTCCATCCGCGAGAACTCTGCGACATCTGCGTGAAACTCTCATTCTTCTTGCGTACCCCACCCGCCCCAAACCCCACATCGGTGCTAGATTCAACAATTGGTGCTCCATAATGTTCTCGCCCGTTGAAAAAGTTCTATTCGCGCTGCTCATGGCCGCATCGCTCACGGGTTTCTGGCTGCGTTTCGGCCCCGTAGTGCGCATCATCCGCTCCGCGAGGCCCGATCCAGGCCTTCGCTTCGGCTCCGCCATCCCGCGCCTTCGCCGTTTCGTTTGGGAAGTTCTCCTGCAAGGCAAAGTCATCGCCGACCGACCCCTCGCCGGAGCCGCCCACGCCCTCGTCTTCTGGGGTTTCTGCGCCTTCGCTCTTATCACCGTCAACCACGTCGCCACCGGTTTCGGCTTCCCGCTCCTCTCGCGCTCCGGCGTCTTTGGCGCCATCTACTTCGGACTCGCCGCCATCTTCGCCGTCGCCGTCGCGGTCTCCATCTCTTATCTCGCCTTCCGCCGCTACGTTCTGCGCCCCGTCTGGCTCGGCAAGGTTGCGCCCGAATCCGGCTTCATCTCAGCCCTCATCTTCACCCTGATGGTCACGTATCTCGCCGCCATGCGGTTCGACGATACCACTACCGCCGGCCATGCCCTCTGGTGGGCCCACACTCTCGCCCTGCTCGTCTTTCTGCCCCTCGTCCCGCACACCAAACACCTGCATCTCATCCTCAGCCCGCTCACCGTCTTCATGAAGCGCGAAGGCTTTAGCGACATTCCGAAACTCGCCGGCGACGAAGACTTCGGTCTGGTCACAGGCAAAGACGTCACACAGTTCGACGCCCTCCAGGCCTTCTCCTGCGTCGAATGCGGACGCTGTACCGAGCAATGCCCCGCCTTCAATACCGATAAGCTGCTCAACCCGAAAGAAATCATTCTCGGCCTGCGAGGTTACCTGCGCGCTGAAGGCTCGGCGTCGGAAGCGCCTCTGCTTGGTGTGCATGTTTCCGAAGAGGCCGTATTCCAGTGCACCACATGCGGCGCCTGCGAAGAGTCCTGCCCGGTCGGTATCCAACACCTGCCTTTCATCATCGGCCTGCGCCGCGGTGCCGTGAACACCGGCGCGTGGGAAGATCCCTTCGGCACCAAACTGTTCCTCACCATGGAGCGCAGTGGCAATTCGCTCGGCATGGCTTCGGGCGAACGTATGAAGTTCATCGAGAAGTCCGGCCTGCCCATTTACGATGGCACGCAGGAATATTGCCTCTGGCTCGGCTGCATGGGCGCCTACGATCCGGCCGGACGCGAAACCATCCTTGCGCTCGTCAAAATTCTCCGTCATCTCGGCATCACCTTCGGCGTCTTACGCAAAGAGAAATGCAATGGCGATCCCGCACGCCGCCTGGGCAACGATCTGCTCTTCACCGCGCTCGCCGAAGAGAATTTGCAAACCATCGACGGCGTCAGCAAAACCAAACCGCCAAAGTTCCTCAGCATCTGCCCGCACTGTGTCCGCACCATGAGCACCGACTGGCAGGAAGCCGGACACACAGTCGAAATTGAGCACCACTCAGAACTTATTGCCCGCCACGCCGACAAGATTCCGGTCTATAAAGAATTCCCAGAAGACCGCCGTCGCGACAAAGTCGTCTATCACGATCCCTGCTACCTCGGCCGTTATCGCGGTGTCTACGACGAACCGCGCGCCGTACTCGCGCAATCCGTCGACGTACTCGAAGCCTCGCGCAATCGCGAAAAATCCTTCTGCTGTGGAGCCGGTGGTGGACAGATGTTCCTCGGCGAAGAGAAGGGTGAGCGCATCAACCTGACCCGCGCCCGCGAATTAGTCGACACCGGAGCCGATACCGTCGCCGCCGCCTGCCCCTTCTGCGCCTCTATGTTCCGTGACGCGCTGAAAGCCGTCTCCGACGAGCCGCCCAGACTACTCGACATCGCCCAAATCGCCGCTCGTGGCATCCCCGACTGAGCGCTCTAAGCCGCCCGAACAGGTACCCGGAACGCGAGTCCACAACCTGTGGCGGCCGCAGCATCCGCACAACGCTTTGATGCTATATTGACTAGCTGTAACTAGCCTCGATGATGGAACGAGCACTAGCCGCGTCCGGCCTGGTCGGCCTTCTTCTCTGCGGCCTGGAGCTGCCGGCCAATTTTCGATTCCCGCCTCGGTTTTGCTTTCGCTCCCGGCGGACCCGTCCATCGCAGCCAATCCGTCTTTATCCCCCCAGATCCAGATCTCGGAGGTCGGGTTCCCGCAGACCTTTACGGCGCCGGGTCTGGATCTCGGTTTTGCACAGGCCTCGGTCAGCTTCATTACCGGTGTTTTCTACGAGCCCTAGTTGCCCGGTCACCGCCGAACTCCGAAAACTCCAGACCGACCGCCTCTATCGCAACGAATCCGCCGAAGCTGGCACGGATCTCTCTTAATATGGGCATCTGCGACTGGCGATCCGTCCAAAAAGGACTCACCCAACAATCCGCAACCGAATTCCGCCACGAAGACCCCGCGCGACGAATCGGCTTCGTTTTGTAAAACGTAATTAAGGGCCTATCCGTGGAGAATCTGTGTTTTATCTGTGGCCAAATCGGAACTCTTCCGCATTTCGACGGATCTGCGCCAGTTCCGCAGCGCTCAGCCCGAACACTTCCGCGGCGATCCGAAACTCCCCGGCCAAATCACAGCCAAACATCCCTGGATCGTCGGTATTCAGCGTGACAATCACCCCCGCATCCACCAGTTGCCGCACCGGATGCGCCGCAAGCGAAGGAACCGCGCCTGTTCGCACGTTGCTCGTAATGCAAACCTCCAGCGGGATCCTTTCCTCGCGCAAACGTCGCAGCAGATCTGCGTCTTCTACCGCCCGAATCCCGTGCCCTATCCGCTCCGCGCCAATATCCAGCGCACTTCGCACCGATTCGGGTCCATCGGTCTCACCCGCATGAGCCGTCAATCGCAGTCCGGCGTCCCTGGCATATTGATAAGCCGCCCGAAACTCCGAAGCCCGTCCGCGCACTTCATCGCCGCCAACTCCAAACGAGACTACGCCGTCGCCGACATACTTCGCCGTGAGCCTCGCAATCTCCATCACGTGATCGGCGCCCAATTGCCGAATCGCGTCCAGGTTCCACCAGACTTCCACGGGAATGGTCTTTTGCACCTCTCGCTGGGCTTCCCGAATAGCTCGCCAGACACTGTCGAAATCGTATCCGAGCCATTGCACAACGCCCGCGCCGATTGTCACCTCGGCATAAGAAATGCCCTGTTTTGCCAGAGATTCGATCATCCTTCGCGTCACCAGCGCGTAGTCCGCCGGTCCGCGCAGACGTCGCGCCGTGAACTTAAAGCAGTCCAGGAAACCGCCGAAATCGCTAAACCCCCACACGCGATCCACCTCCTCGCGCGTTGCCAGCGGATCCAGCATCCGTACCGTTTCTCTGTCTACCGTACCCTCAAGGTGCAAGTGCAGCTCTGTGAAGCCCATAGAATAGAAGTTCCCATGAAACCAGAAAAAATGGAAGGGGCTCTCATCCTGCCCGCGCTGATCGACGCGGTCGCTGGCGGCTATTGCGGCGATCCGTTCGCGGTTTTGGGCCCTCACCCGATTCCTTCGCGCGATGCCTGGACGGTTCGCGCATTCCTGCCCCAGACCGAGTCCGTGGAAGTCCTCACCGGTGGTAACCGCATCCCCATGGAGCGCCTGCACAAAGAAGGCTTCTTCTCGGCGACGATCCTCGATACTCCTGATCGCTACCAACTCGCCGTTGTGGACCGTCAGGGCATAGTCTCTATCGTCGAAGACCCTTACCGCTTCGGAACCATCATCACCAGCTTTGATCTACACCTGCATTCCGAAGGCAAGCTCTACGAATCCTGGAACACCATGGGCGCGCACTGCATCTCTCTCGATGGGGTTGCCGGTGTTCGTTTCGCCGTCTGGGCACCGAATGCCGAAGCTGTGTCTGTGGCCGGTGACTTCAACTCCTGGGATACGCGCACTCATCCTATGCGCAGGCGTGACGCCGGTATCTGGGAGATTTTCCTTCCGGGCGTGAAGGCTGGCGACGCTTACAAGTATCTGGTCCGGTCCCGCCTTCAGGGCTATCAGCAGCTCAAGTCCGATCCGTTCGGTTTCGCCAGCGAACGGCCGCCAAAATCGGCATCCGTCGTCTGCGATCTCGACCAACACCAGTGGAACGATGCCGCCTGGATGGAATCACGCGGCAAGCGCAACTGGCTCAAAGAGCCAATCTCGGTCTACGAAGTTCATCTGGAATCCTGGCGGCGCGGCTACGGCGGTGAGCCGCTCTCGTACCGTGAACTGGCCGACCAACTGGTTGGCTACGTCACCAGCATGGGCTACACCCACATTGAGTTGATGCCGATCCAGGAACACCCCTTCTCTGGATCCTGGGGCTATCAGGTGACCGGCTATTTCGCACCCACTGCCCGCTTCGGCGAACCGGCAGACTTCATGTACTTTGTCGATGCCTGCCACCAGGCCGGAATCGGCGTCATCATGGACTGGGTGCCTGCGCACTTTCCGAAGGATGCGCACGGGCTGGCCTACTTCGATGGCACGGCGCTCTACGAACACGCCGATCCCAGGCTGGGCGAACATCGCGACTGGGGCACGCTCATCTTCAATTTCGGCCGCAATGAAGTCCGCGAGTTTCTCGTCTCCAACGCCCTCTTTTGGCTGAAGAAATATCATATTGATGGACTCCGCGTGGATGCTGTCGCCTCCATGCTCTATCTCGACTATTCCCGCAAAGACGGAGAATGGATCCCTAATAAATTCGGCGGACGGGAGAACCTGGAAGCTATTGAATTCCTTCGCCGCTTCAATGAACAGGCCCATACTGTGCCTGGCGCGTTCACTATCGCCGAGGAATCCACTTCATTCCCCGGCGTCTCAAGACCTGTCTACGCGGGTGGCCTCGGTTTCACTATGAAGTGGAATATGGGCTGGATGCACGACATGCTCGCCTACTTCGGCGTTGATCCTGTGCACCGCAAGTACCATCACAACCAGATCACTTTCAGCATGCTGTACGCATTCACTGAAAACTTCCTGCTCCCCATCTCGCACGATGAAGTCGTTTACGGCAAGAACTCACTTATCGGCAAAATGCCCGGCGACCAGTGGCAGAAGTTCGCCAACGCGCGCGCGTTTCTTGGCTACATGTTCGCGCATCCCGGTAAGAAACTCCTGTTCATGGGTTGTGATATCGGCGATTATGACGAATGGAATTCCAACTCCAGCGTGCCCTGGGACATTCTGCGCTTCCCCATCCACGACGGTCTGCGCGCCTACGTTCGCGCTCTGAACCACCTCTATCGCGAACAGCCCGCGCTCCATCAGGTGGAGTTCAATCACAACGGCTTTGAGTGGATCGATTTCTCCGATGTCGATCAATCCACCATCTCATTCCTGCGCCGCGCCGAGGACCGATCGGACTGCATCGTCTTCGCCTGTAATTTCACGCCGGTACCGAGGCTTGGCTACGCCATCGGCGTTCCCGAGGCTGGCTTCTACCGCGAAGTGTTGAACTCAGATTCCGCCATGTTCGGCGGCAGTAACTGCGGCAACGCCGGCGGCGTTATGTCCGTGGATGAGCAGCACCATGGCCGCCCCTGCACCATCACGGTAACGCTGCCGCCCTTGGCTATTCTGGCCTTCCGGCTGGAGCGTTAGTTACTCGGCGCGAAAGCGATATCCAAAAAACGCGTCCGTGGTCAGATAGGTCGGCTCTGCGGGCGAGTCCTCGATCTTCTTGCGCAGTTGGCGTACCAGCGTCCTCAGGTACTCCACTTCACCGCTGTAATCAGGTCCCCATATGGCTCGCAATAAATCCTCATGCCGAACCGGTGCGCCGGCATGACTCATCAGGTACTCAAGAACATCGAACTCCTTAGGCGTGAGATGCAGCAGTTTCCCCGACTTTGCAACGGCCCGGTGGCTGCGGTCCAGACTGATTGCGCCAATAACAGTCCGGTCCGGCTTCGGCGTTACCGTTGTTCTTCCTCGCTGGATGGCCCTCAAACGCGCCATCAACTCCGGTATCACGAACGGCTTGGTGATGAAGTCATCCGCACCCGCTTCCAGTGCCTCAACCTTGTCGTCTTCGCTGTCCCGGACCGTGATCATAAGGATGCCGGCATTCGGCGACTCGCGCCGCAAGTCCCGACACGCCTCAAGCCCGCCTTTGCCCGGCATGTTCACGTCCAGCAATATCACGTCATACTGACGACGCCGCGCCATTTCGATTCCGTCTTCACCGCTCGTAGCCTCATCCGTCTTGTACCCGAGCGCCGTCAGAGTTGAGCCGAGCGCTCGCCGGATACCCGGGTCATCATCCACTATCAGGATGCTGCCGTTCGACCCTGTCATATCTTTACTCCTGCGTCCGTGGGCAAGGCCAAAAAGAACGTTGTCCCCGAATCGGCGCCGCTGGTTGCCCACACGCGTCCTGAATGAGCGGCAGCTATCTTTCGCGTGATCGACAGCCCCAGTCCTGTTCCCGGTACATGGTGAGCGGTTCCAGGTGCCCGATAGAACCGCTCGAAAATCCGGTCCAGGTCGGCCGGCGGAATCACCGGGCCCTTGTTATTCACACTGAGCAGGATCTCTCCGCCCCTTGTTTGTGCCGCAATTCGGATCTCCGAACCTGCCGCTGAATACTTGATAGCGTTGTCAATGAGTTGCGACACGCCCATGCGAAGCAATTCTCTGTCGCCCGAGATCACCATGTCACCGGTCAGCCCTGAAATCCGAATTACGTGGCCCGGCGACCTGCCTTCAAACGCGCTCACTACCGCCCTTATTAATAGATCCAGGCGAAGGCTGCACGGATGCATCTGCACTTCTTTTTCGTCTAACTTTGCAATCCCGAGCAGACGATTCGTGATTTCGTCGAGTCGTCCCGCTTCGTCGTCGATCAGAGTGATGAGTTCACTTTGATTGGGAGTCAGCGCCCCTACTTCCAACAGGCCCGAACTGGCGGCGCGAATTGCCGTGAGCGGAGTCTTGACGTCATGGGCAAGCGCATCGAGCACTGCGGTGCGGAGTTGCTCGTTTCGGCGAGCAGCTTCCGCCCGGCTCTCCTTTTCAAATGAGCGAAAGCGCTCAAGTGCGACTGCGACCAGCGACGCCAACGCCCTCGCCACAGGCTCGCTAATGTCACCTCCGTGGAGAGCCAAAGCGCCAACCGGACGCAGTCCCATCCGCAGGACACAGAACCATGTGCGATCACTCCCGTCAAACCAGTCCCGGGTTGAGGCGTAGGCGGCTCTTGTCCTCTCGTCCAGCCCCGCGCAGGGTTCGTCCGTAAGCGCCATAACCCCGGATTCCGCATCGAATAAAGCAACACTCTGGCAATGAAAAACCCTCCGCACGAGCACTGTCAGTTGAGGTGCGGGCTCCAGGCTTCTGTCCATGAGCAAGACCAGTCGGCTGATGTCATATAAGCCTTCTGTCTCCTCCTGTCGTCGTCTGGCGATCTGCGTCTGTCGCGCAGCGTGGCCTGAAAGACGGCTGACAATGAGGGCGCAGTACTCAAACGTGCCGAGGGCAATCCAGTTCTGCGGGTCTGAGACGACCCAAGTGAGGACGGGAGGAACCAAAAAATACAACTGGTATACGACGGCAATTACTGAGACGATGCTCGCAGTCCAGAAGCCTGATTGCCGTGCCACCAGGACCACGACCACTAAGTGAAGGAAAGCCGCCGCCGTCAGATTCACGTGAAGCCGGAAGGCCAAAAGGGTGATCACGCTAACTGCGGCGATGCCGCCGAGCACGCCAATGGCTGTATGCCTTAGCGAGCGAGGAGCGTTCCAGCGAATGTGCCCGTAGTCGTGAATGTCTGCGACAGGATTAACCGGCGTCGCCATGCGTTCACTCTATCCCATTGCTCGGTGTTTCGTTGAGTGAAGCGGCATCGGCGAACCGGTAACCGATGTGACTATCAGTTAGAAGATATCGCGGCCGGGTCGGGTCGTCCTCCAGCTTTTTTCGGAGCTGACGAATGAACGTCCGCAGATACTCCGTTCTGCTGGCGTAGTCCGCACCCCAAACAACGGTCAGGAGTCGCGCGTGATGGACGGGTAAACCGGGATGAGACATCAGGTGGGCGAGTAAATCGAACTCCTTAGGCGTCAGTTGGACGACCTGACCGGCTTTCTCCACGTATCGGCGCGCCGGATCCAGCAGGATCTCGCCGATCCTGATACGCGGCTCGCTCTCCGCCATGGGTGTCTGCACGCGGCGCACGGCAGCGCGAATACGCGCCGTAAGCTCCCGCATGTGGAACGGCTTGACGATATAATCGTCCGCTCCGGCATCGAGCGCGAAAATGCGATCATCCTGATCGCTTCTTACTGTGAGCATCAGGATCGCCAGGCGCGGGAAAAGGTTGCGTAGCTCACGGCAGACTTCCACGCCGTTCCGGCCTGGCATATTGATATCGAGGAGCACGGCATCGTACCGAATGGCGCGCGCCAGTGAGATTGCTTCATCGCCCGAGGAGGCTTCAGTCACTTCAAAGCCCTGCGCGTAGAGGGTCACGTGGAGGGCGCGCCGGATCGAATAGTCGTCGTCTACAATGAGCAGCCGGCCAGCCGGTTTCAGCTCACTGTTCGACGGACCGTACAGCCGCTCTGCCGACTCATTCGCCATCCTGTCTCTCCGGTCC
Source organism: uncultured Acidobacteriia bacterium (assembly GCA_903825445.1). Classification (GTDB taxonomy): domain Bacteria; phylum Acidobacteriota; class Terriglobia; order Bryobacterales; family Bryobacteraceae; genus BOG-234. The sequence goes on along the minus strand of CAIKAS010000113.1, from coordinate 11,494 downwards.
CGATCTACCGGGTCTTTACTCCCATCCGTAAAAAGATTAGACCTGAACCCGTAATAAAGTCATAAAAAACTCGTATGAAATGCGGGTGAATCCCGAGGAAGCCTTGGTTTCACGCCAGTAATCGTTATCGGGACTATCGAAAGAATTGAAGGCAGTCAATCATTTCATCATGCGGCTATTATGCCGTCCTGATGCCGTGACTTCTAAGCTCATTTTCGGGTACCCGCTCTGAAGCGGTTTGTCAGGAGCGGGATCTAAAGGGAGCAACAGGACAATCAAATGACTTCGAACAAAAACCGAAGTATTCTCATCGTATTCAGCATAGTGGCGCTGACCGGAGTGATCTCGACACCAGCGGCGCTCGCTCAGGAAACAGCGGCGCAAAAGCCCGCAGTCAGACCGGGAACCATTGTGGGTGCGGTAAAGAATCCGGCAAAAACCCCCATCGCAGGGGCCACCATTACGGCCACCCGGGATGACAATCACAGTATCCGAAGCACGATGTCGAACAGCGATGGCATCTACTCGTTCGCGGACCTCACACCCGGGACCTATTCGCTGACCTCGCAGGCAGACGGATTCGCCGATACGCTGGCTTCGGGAGTCGAGGTTAATCCCGGTAAAGCGACAACCTTAGTTCTTGGTATGGCCGCGCCGTCATCCGTTCCGCCGGCGCCTGCGGTTTCGTCGAATTCTCCTCCAGTAGCGGGCGTGCCGGGGACGAACAACACGACCGCCTCAGCCACGAGCGCGGCCAATGACAAGGCCAGCGAGGGGATTTGGGGAGCGCTGTTCCGCAAAGCCGCGACTCGCGATATCTTGACGCCGAAGCCGCAGGCAGCGCCGGTCGCGACAGCTTCTTTGACATCCCCCGCAGCTTCGGGATTGACCGGTCTTTCGCCGGATACCGCCGCCATTGCCAATCCGCTGCCCAACCCGCAGACCGCCTCAGTCCCTCCCGCCGCCCCGCCATCGGCCACCCAGGCCCCAACAACTCCTCCGGTGGATCTGGATACGCCTTTCGCGGATTGGGACGCGACCTGGCTCAACGGCAATACCCGCCAGCACGACTCTCCGCTCGATGGCAAGTACTTCAGTGGTGAATTCCGTGCCGACACGTTCTACGGCGAAGATTTCAACCAGCCGATTGACCACTCCATGGGTGGTTCGAGCGAAGTATTCAGGAGTGACGAAGTCCAGCTCGAGGACCTCTCCATCGGTGGTGACTTTCATGATGGTCATATGCGTGGTCGCGTGCTGATGCTGTTCGGTATGTTTTCCGCGACGACTGTTCGCAACGATCCTAGTCCGGCGGTGGGCCAATGGGATGTCCGGGCCGCCTACAAATATGTGTCTGAGGCCTATGGGGGATACCACTGGAACGTACAGCACGGACTCAATATAGACGCTGGTATTTTCGTTTCTTACGTCGGCCTGTTTAGCTACCACAATTTCGATAACTGGGCCTACCAGCCGTCGTACGTGTCGTCCAATACTCCGTGGTTTTTCAATGGCGTCCGAATACAGTGGTTCCCAACTCACCACCTGAAGATCGAACCCTGGATCATCAACGGCTGGCAGTCGTACAACAAAATGAATGGTCACCCTGGCCTCGGTGGACAACTCAAATGGACGCCACACGACTGGATGACCGTCATCCTCAACCAATACGGTTTCGGTGAAGACAATGTCGGCCTTCCAAAGAGACAGCGCTATCACACCGACGACAGCATCGAGATTAAGTATTTCGACAAACAGGTAGCGGGAAATGGCATTGACAAGATGGCCTTCACATTTACCGGAGACCTTGGATGCGAAACCGGCGAAGGAGTGACTTGCCACGGTGGGCACGGTGCCTATAACCCCGTTACCGGTACCGGGGGCCCCAAGCAGGCATTCCTGGGATACATGATCTACAACCGCTTGTGGTGGCATCACGACCTCTTCGGCTTCACCCTCGGTGGCGGCCAGATGAATAATCCCGGACGGTACCTTACGTTGGTGCTTCCGATCAACGGCGCCGACGCGATCTCTGGCACTCCCTATTTCCCGGGTGCGCCAGGCTTACCTCTGAAGGCGTACGACGGAACGGCCACGCTCGACTACATGCCCAGCCAGTTCGTAACCTTCCGCCTCGAATTCGGTTACCGGCATACGAACGTCCCGTACTGGTCGGGCCGGGGCGGCATCACTCCGCCCGGAGGAAACAACGGAAATCCTGCGGACTATGTCTGCGCGACTGGTGCGGATTCTGGCTCGGGCACCTTATCGATAGCCGAAACGAACTGCGGCGGCGGTATTAAGAGCGTCTGGTTCCCTGATCTCCGCGAAGGTCAGGCACTATTGAGCGCAGCCATCATGGTGAAGTTCTGAGGGTCGAAGGTAAGTAGTATCGCACGTATCAATCGGACAGCACCGAGATAGGCGGTGCTGTCCGATGTTTCGATCAGGAGGTGGCACCATGGATCTGTCGCATTTAGGCAATCGCCGGCTTCAGGATGCTGTCAGGCGGAATCTGGTGAGCTTCCCGGCGCAGGCCCCGGTGTTTCCCAGACAACCCCGGACGGATTTGCAGTGGCGCGTGGCGCTCCTGTATTTCGTGCGCGGCTGGTCGTTTGAAGCGATTGGGCGCCGGTACTGTCTGTCTCATGAGCGGATCGGGCAGATAGCCAGGGACTGGCGGGCGGCATCGATAGCTGCCGGTTACATACAGGAAATCCCGGGTGGCCCATGGTGGCCGAGCCACGATGCGACACCCCAGACGGAGCAACGTACTTCGGATAAGGGCATCGGCAGTGTTCTGCGTGTTCCGTTCACGCGCACTACAGATCCACCGGATTCCTCAACAATCGCTTCATCGGCCGAGCCTGGGCACTTTTCTTCCGGAAACGTTTTGCTGCGCCTCGACCGCCGCAACTGCGGCCACGTTGACGATGTCGTTGACGCTGGCGCCCCTTTGCAGAATGTGCACGGGTTTGGACAGCCCCATCAGGATGGGGCCAATCACCTGCGCTCCGCCTAGCCGCGACAAGAGCTTATATGCGATATTCCCCGCATCCAGGCTCGGAAATATCAAAATATTCGCATCGCCTTTTACTGCACTGAAAGGGTATGTCTCGTTGATAATATCGCGAACTACTGCCGTATCGGCCTGCATCTCGCCGTCCATGGGAATTTCCGGGAAGCGCTCGCGCGCAATCTGAACAGCCTTCCGCACTTTGACCGCAGCCGCATGTGCGCTACTCCCGAAATTCGAAAAAGAGAGGAAAGCGACGCGAGGCTCCACGTCAAATTCGCGCGCCACTGTGGCGGCGCATGCTGCAATCTCCGCCAGCGTCTCGGGGCTTGGGTCGATGTTGACCGTGCAATCGGCCAGGAAGAAGAGCTTGCCTCGCGGTGTGACGACGATGTACATGCCCGCCACCTTGCCGATCCCCTGCTGCATCGGGATAACCTGCAAAGCCGGCCGAAGCGCATCTGGGTAATGGCGCGTCAACCCGCAAATCATGGCGCCCGCATCGTTGAGATGCACCATGAGCGCGCCGAACATGTCGGGATTGTGCAGCAGTTCCTCGGCCTCGCGACGCGTCACACCCTTGCGCTGTCGCCTCGTATAGAGCTCATCGATATAGAACGGCATGCGTGGCGACAGTTGCGGGTCCACGATCTGGCTTCCTTCAAGCTTGAGACCCAATACCGCTGCTCGTTCGCGAATGCGGTCTTCTCGCCCCAAAAGGATCGGGCTCGCCATATCTTCATCGATCAGGATTTGCGCGGAGCGAAGGATCTTATCCTCCTCGCCCTCAGGGAAAACGACTTTCTGAGGTTCGGAGCGAGCCTTTCGAATCACGGTCCGCATCACTCCAGGTGAAGTGCCCAGACGTCTTTCCAGACTCTCCCTGTACTCATTGAGGTTAACCTGAATTCGCGCAACACCTGTTTCCATGGCCGCCTGGGCAACGGCAGTGGATTCACGAATCACGACGCGCGTATCAAACGGCTTCGGGATGATGTAGTGCCGGCCGAACTCGAGATGCTCTACGCCGTAGATCCGACAAACCGATTCAGGGACATCTTCCCTGGCTAGGTCGGCCAGCGCACGGGTAGCGGCCAGCATCATTGCATCGTTGATGGTGGTGGCTCGCACATCCAGGGCGCCGCGAAAGATGGACGGAAAACCCAGTACGTTGTTGATTTGATTCGGCAGGTCTGATCGCCCCGTTCCCATGATGATGTCGGGGCGCGCTTCATGGGCGACCTCCCACGCAATTTCGGGATTGGGATTCGCCAGCGCGAAAACAATGGGATTCGAATTCATGCCGGCCAGCATGGCCGGCGTCACGCAATCCGCCACCGAGAATCCAAAGAACGCATCCGCGCCGCGTAAAGCATCAATCAGGGTTACGGCGTCGGTTTTCACGGCGAAGCGCGCCTTGTACTGATTCATACCCGCTGTTCGTCCCACGGAAATGACGCCGTTGGTGTCGCACATCGTGATGTTCTCGCGCCGGACGCCGAGCCTGACGTAATGTTCGGCGCACGCAATGGCGCTTGCACCGGCGCCGTTGACCACCACGCGAAGCTGATCGATTTTCTTGCCCGCAATCTCCACGGCGTTCAGAAGTGCTGCGCCCGAGATGATTGCGGTGCCGTGTTGATCGTCGTGAAACACGGGGATCCCCATGGTCCGTCGCAGTTCCTGCTCGATCTCGAAGCATTCGGGAGCTTTAATGTCCTCCAGATTGATGCCGCCGAAAGTGGGCTCCAGAAGCTGGCATGCCCGAATAATTTCCTTCGGATCGGTGCTTCCCAGTTCGATGTCGAAAACGTCGATATCGGCAAAGCGCTTGAAGAGTACGGCCTTGCCTTCCATAACGGGTTTGCTGGCGGCGGCGCCCAGGTTGCCTAATCCAAGAACGGCAGTACCGTTGGAGATGACGGCAACCAGATTGGCCTTCCCGGTGTACTTGTAGACTAGTTCGGGATCGCGGTGTATTTCGAGACACGGCGCAGCTACTCCGGGCGTGTAGGCCAGGCTGAGGTCACGCTGGGTCAGGCACGGTTTTGTCGAACTGACAGCTATTTTCCCCGCTGGAAAGGATGAATGGTACTCCAGAGCATCTTCGTCGCGTATCACAGGTAACACCTCGAGATTCTGTCGATTTACTCATTTTCAGAAAAGAAAAAACCGGACCGGGGTGCAGGTATTGCTTCGAGGGATCCTGGCGTGACGTAATTTATCCGTACCATGGGGGATGTTTTCCGCTCGTATATCTTGATTAGAGCACCGCCGATCAGATCACGGCCTTTCGCGGCTGGGTCGGGATCTAAGATCAGAAGTGATGTCATCGCAACAGGAGACGAAATAGTCCGGCGTGCCGCACCTTCGATTGGAAGTTCCCGTGGAGTGGTTGAGCGAAGATTTCCGGATTGCAACTGACTTCGATGCCAGGAAGTTGCTGGGAGTGCTGCTCCAAACCGTGACGGACCTTCGAATGGAGAATCCCGCGACCGAAAAGACTCCGCCCGAGGTGCCGATGATCAATCTCGGTAACCTCAAGCACGCCATTATTCCGGTTCATAGCGCGGGCGTTGGCGGCGATGCTTCGAAAGGTTTCCTGCACGTGACTTTGGCCGTGGGGAATGACACGCCGGGACGTACGGCGGAGGTCCGCAGCCGTGCCGCTGAAGTGCTCGGTAACGTGATGGACGAATTTGCCGCGGGCCTCCCGGGCCTGGGCTCCGCGACGGTCCACGTTCAGGATATTGACCGCAGTCGGGGGTATTCCACGGCTGCGGAGCGCAGGAAGAAACGCGGCAACTAAGATCGGGCGCGCTTACTAAAACAGCAGCGGGGCGAACGCGGCCAGGTTCCGCTTCCACACGGTATAAGAGTGGGTGCCAGGCGTCACGATATCGGTGAACGGCACATTGTTCTGCTTGAGCGCGGCTTTGAACGCCACCACAGCCGGGCCAACCAGCGTATCTTCGCTACCGCAGGCAACCCAGAACAGCTTGAATTGCTTCGCCCAGGTCGGGGTTAATGCCGCCGGAAGCGTTGTGCCGCCACCGCGACCGCCGCCAACTGCCGGAGAAAACATACCAACATAATTGAACAGTTCAGGGTGCAACAGCGAGATCTGCATCGTCTGGCCGCCGCCCATCGAAAGCCCTGCAATGGCGCGCGTCGCTTTCGTGTTGCCCGCGTTGTAGTTCTTCTCCACTTGCGGCATGATCTCCGTCAGCAGCGAGGTGAAATAGGGTGTCACGGCGGGCTGACCTGCACCCGAGCCGCCGCGACCGCCACCGCCACCTCCGCGTCCGCCACCGCCGCCGCCACGTCCGCCAAACTCATTGGCGGGTGGAGGTGCATTTGGATCGGTAACTGCGGGCAATGGCTGCGCGGGATGGCCGAGAGGCATCACGACGATCATTTCTTTCGCTTTGCCTGCGGCAATCAGTGAATCCATGATGAGATTTGCCTTGCCGATATCGGACCAGCCAGCCGCATTCTCGCCTGCGCCGTGATGGAGGTAGAGCACAGGATAGCGGCGTCCGCGCTTGGCGTCGTAAGCAGGTGGCGTGTAGACGTAGTAGTCGCGGTAGGCTTCCATCGCCTTGGAGTAGAAGGTGACGTGCGCCAATGCGCCGTGCGGAATGTTGGTAAGTTCCCAGGGCTGCGCCGGATTACCTGGCACGAGAAACTGGCTCTGCCAATTGCCCGACGCACCCAGTTCGCCAGCTGCGTTAGGGCGGCCGGTCTTCATCACGGCCCCGCTCGATGGATCGGGCATGCCGACTCCATCCACTGTGAAGCTGTATGCGTAGACGTCAGGCTGCAACGGGCCGATGGTTACAGACCAGACACCGTCATCGCCTTTCACCATGGGGACGCGGTCACCGGGTTCGGGAACCAGGATCACTGCTTTGGCGTTCGGTCCGCGGTAACGGAATGTGACGCGGCCATCGGTCATCACCTGCGGAGAGCGGAGCGCCTGAAAGCCGCTGCCGAACGCAGGTCCACCGCCACGGCCTCCGCGACCGCCGGATCCGCCTGCGGGTGCTGCCGGCTGCCCGAACGCGAGGGGTAATAACAGGAGCCCAACAAGTGGGGCACAAAGCAAGGATTTTGACATGACGATGGAGACTCTCTTTTTTAAGACCGCTTTGAACATCATACTCCCGTTCCCAGCTACCCCGATTTTTCTCAGGCCAGATTTCCCCGCCGCACGGCTACTCTTTGCGCTGTAATAGCAAGTTCGGTGACCTTGGCGGCATGTGTGAAGGTCATGGCCGTAGCCGTTCGATTCCTCACGTCCGCCGACAGAGCTTCGAAATAGGTAAGCGGAATATCCGCGCAATGGATGTACTCGTTACGGGCCTTATTGACCAGGAATAAATGGTCGGTACCGTCGCGGCCACTGATATCGACGTACTTGCGCAACTCGATATAACCTTCGGTGCCGAGAATCATAAAGCGCCCGTCGCCCCAGTTGGGAAGCGCATCGGGCGTGTACCAGTCGATCCTGATATAGCCCTGCGCGTGCGGGCTGCGCAGAAGGACTTCTCCGAAATCCTGCAGGCCGGGGTCGCCGGGATTGGCAAAATTGCCGACGCTGGCCGCCACGATCTCCGCGTCTGTGGAGCCGGTGAAAAGAAGAAACTGATCGATCTGGTGCGACGCGAGGTCGGTTAAGATACCGCCATAGCGGGCGTCGTCGAAAAACCAGTCGGCGCGGAGAGCGCGGTTCAGACGGTGCGGGCCGATGCCGATAGTCTGAACAACGCGGCCGATTTCACCGGCCCCGACCATCTCCAGCGCCTTGATAACAGCGGGAACCTCAAAGCGTTCGGAGAAATCGACGGACCAGATGCGACCGGTCCGCTGCACGGCGGCGCTGATGAGTGCAAGATCGGCGAGAGTGGTGCAGCCGGGCTTATCGAGCATGACGTCTTTGCCGTGCTCCATGCAACGAATGGCAAGTGCCGCGCGGTCGCATGGCACGGCAGCGATCAGGATGAGCTCGATGTCAGGATCTTCGAGGATGGCTTCCACCTGTTGGCTGCGCGGAATATCCGGGAACCGTTTTTCGAACCCGGCAAGCGTGGGTGGCGTTCCTTCAGTCCACCAGCCCTTGCAGAGCGCGCCCGTGGCAAGCATGCCGCCAAGCATGCCAAAGATGTGGCGATGGTCGATACCGATAACACCGATTTGGAGAGGTTTCATTTCGAAGTTCCAAATGATTATCGCAAGGGAGCAGGGGTATGCCCGCCACAGGCCGATTCCACTAGCGGGCGATTTCCGGACGCAAGACCGTCAAATCGATCCACTGGATGGCGGTTTGCGCCTTCGGCGGTGCCAGTCGATCGTACGCTATGACTTCCATAGCGTAATTGCCGGCGGGCAGATCGTTCGGAATTTGCACGCTGCCAGATAGAAACGACTGGTTGCCATTGTTCGCAATTCGGGCGGCAGAGGCTGGAATATCGAGCACTGGCCCTCCCCCGCGATACAGCCGCACTTCCGCATCGACGTCCGGCGGCACGGGCGGTTTCCCCGGTGTCCTGAGGCCGAAGACTTCGCTCTGGAACTGAACGGAATTTCCCGGTGCGAATTCGTTCCACTCTGGCCGGAGAGACGGCACGGAGGCCGTTCCCGCGGGAAGCGACAACATCAGACTCGAGAGCGAGATCTTCCGCTGATTGAAGTCCGGAATCTCCAGGAACGCGTAAGACGACCCGATTTCGCGGGAAGCCCCATCGCGCACCGCCGTCCGTACCTGATATGGCCCGGGTTTCGACAATGGGATGTCCACGTGGTATTGCGGGCTCAGCTTTGCGAATGTCGCGAACTTCGCCACCTTCTCGCGTGGCACGATGACGGTAAACGTTTGGTTCTTCGCTCCGGCCTGTGTGCCATCCACATTGAACACGGCCAGCGCGACATCCAATACCATTTTCCTGCCGCCATCCTCCAGTTCAGTGTAGGTCAGGTCGCGGCCATCGATGTCCAGAACGGCGCGTACGATCGGGTGGCGCTTCCCCGTTTTCGGATCCAGCGGAGACGCGAAAAACAGAGGATCGAGGTGTACCCGGATGCCGTCGGCTGTGAAGGCGGAGAACATCGCATCTGTCAGTGCTTCCTCGCGTCCTGCCTTTGGCGGCGTCGTTTTGGTAACCAGATCGGGTGCCCCGATATACCCGTTTCTGGCATGAACGATCAAGCCTTCGCGCAGCACTTTCATTTCGATTTTGGGTCGTGCAGTCTTTCCCGGAGCGCGATCGGTATCCTGGCTCGCGGGATGATAGCCCAGCAGGTAATAGCCGCTCAGATCTTCCATAACTTCATTGAGGTCGGCAGTCATAGCGAATCCGGGTTCGGTTAGCAGCCAGCGGCCTCCGGTGTATTTGGCTAAATCGACAGCGGGCTCCGCCCCGGGGAATCCTTCCTCCATGGGATTCATCGGGGTTCCCGCGGGATTGAGCACATTGATGACTACGCCAGCCCTGTTCGCCATGTTGACAACGTTATTAACGGGCCCCCGATAGCCTCCGACGAACACGACGGCTTTGCGTCCCGGCACATTGCCGAGACTCTGAATCGCCGCTATCAGGGCGCCAGGTACATCCGTAACGCACTGGTTGAGGAAATCGCAGGTGCGGGGAACGCGCTCTGTCGCCGCATCCAGTTGGCGTTTGTCATTAGTGAACTCCTGGAAGATCCCCATGGAATCGCGGATCGTCGCCGTTCCACCCGGCCCGGGAACAACGGAGCGCCTGGTCGACCTCACCGAAATCATGTCGCCCGGCGCTACCTGCTCATCGATGAACTTGCGCACGCGATCCATTACCGGCACCGAAGTGTCGTTGATGACGAAAACAATTGTGCGGCGGATTTCTTCTTTGTGCGGATTTGCCACCGGAGCGGCAAGAATATCGTTGCCGGGTGTTTTTTTGAAACTGACTACGCCGGTGTATTTCTCCCAAAGCGTCGGCCGCTCCTGGAGGGCCTTCAGTCTTGCGCCGGTCGGAGGTGGCGTCACTTCAATCCAGGAAAAGTTGGTGAGCTTCTGCGGTTTTCCGTCTTCGAGTAAAAGGAAGTCCTCGGGCCGCAGATCGTTAACATGCTGGCCCTTTGCGTCGGTGACGACGAAATCGACCTGGCGCAGATCGACATCGACGCGAATGACGGGGTCCTCCGTTTGCGGTAAGAGCGGCAACCCGAGAAAAAGAAACGGAACCGCCAGCCTCATCAATGCCACGCAACCCGTTCTTAGGCAGAGTAGCGATCCGCCAGCTGTGCTGCGGGGTATTGGCTCCACGCCGGGACGAGAAATGAGACCGCGATGCATTTTCTGAAATGTACGGGCCGGTAGCGGATCGCCCCGTGAAAAACCCGATGTCCCAAAGGTACATCAAAATCTCCGATAGCGGGGCGCCGCCGCAAGACGGGAGATGCAGCGCCGGAATGCGCGTCCGTTGCGCCAGTGCGAATCGTCTCATTCTCGTGGGGCCATAACCTTGTCTCTGTCGCGGAGCGTGCAATATAATCGCCAAGGGTGATTCCCACCGAGGAGTATCAATGGGCAAGAGGATTACATTAATGATCGCGGCGGTTGGCATCGGAACGCTGATTGCCCCGCTGATGGCGCAGGGTCAGGGTGGCGCGGCCGGTGCATCGGGCGGCGGACGAGCCGCACGCGGAGGTGGTGGCGGACGCGGCGTTGTTGCCCCCGGCCAGCGGACCAGTGGTTTCCCGCAGTACACGCGAGCGCTGCCTTCCGCCGACGCACTGGCGCGCGGCAAGTCGCTCTACGACGCCAATTGCGCATCCTGCCACGCTCCGGATCTGCGCGGGGTTTTGGACAAGCACGGTCCCAATCTGCTGCGCTCCACCACGACATTCAGCGACCAACAGGGCGAACTGGTGGCTGCCAGTCTCGCGAAACATACGCCTGTGGTCAATTTGCCGCAGACCGACACGCTGGCGATTTCCGATTACATCCACAGCATCCAGGCGACGATGGGCGCTCAGGGCAGCCCTCCCGGACGCAATCCGGTGGGCCTGACGTATAACGTTCTGGTTGGCGACCCGAAAGCGGGCGAAATGGCGTTCGGCAAGCTTTGCTCCACCTGCCACTCCATCACGGGCGACCTGAAGGGCATTGGCTCGAAGTACGACGACCCCAAAACGTTGCAGAACAACTGGGTATCGGGAAGCGCCGGAGGGGGAGGGCGCGGCGGCCGCGGCGGTGCTGGTGGGCAGCAGGCGACGGTTACTCTCGCCAATGGTCAGACGCTCGAAGGGCGTCTGGTGCGCAAGGACGATTTCCTTGTGATCATCACTCTCGCCGATGGCACGCGCAAATCGCTCGTGCGGGACAACGGTGTTCCGAAGGTGGATGTTAAGGATCCGCAAGAGGCGCACAAGAAGATGATGCTCGTCATGGACGATCCGGACAACAAGAACATGCACGACATCACCGCCTATCTG
>CAIKAS010000112.1 GCA_903825445.1 uncultured Acidobacteriia bacterium | reverse complement strand
GCTGAGCGCCGTTTCTCCCAGATTATTCAGCGAAGATGCCGCGTACGACCCCGGACCCTGCTGCCGTTTGATCGCCAGGCTTCGCTGAAAATACTCTATGGCAGCGTCAAAGTCGTACGCCTGGCGGCTGGCATTGCCGAGATTGTTTAGCACGGCCGCCTGACCGCTGAGATTCCTGAGTTTCTCGGCAATGGGAAGCGCCTTAAGCATGTACGCCACTGCCGCTCTGTTATTGCCAACACTGAGGGCCGCCGAGCCGGCTGCTGAGTAAGCGCGCCCGGAGATCAGGTCGCTATCCGATTGCCCAGCCAGTTGCACCGCCCTGACTGCCACTTCCATGGCTTCTTCGCCAAGGCCGCTATCGTTGAGGGCGATTGCCAGCGATATAGCAGTCTCGGCCGCCTCGGAGTTCCGGTCTTTATCCTTCGCCGCATCGCCGGATGCGCTTAGGGCCGCGTTCTGCATCGTTAATGCCTGACGCAGCGGAGGAACGGAATCGCGCAGGGAGTGACGAGCTAAGAGTGAATTCCCACGGCGAAATATCGCAAGTGCCTCCGTCCTGGAATCCCCGATCTTCGCCGCCACATCCTGTCCCAACTGGTAGAGGGCCTCCGCCGCCGCCGGATCCTTCGCCTGCCGCTTCATGCCTTCGGCGAGCAGCGCTACCACCAGTCCCGGTGACCAGTCACTCTGCCTCGCGGTAGCCGCCTCAGCAGGCGCGGGAACCGCGGCAATGGCGGCAGCTATCTCCTTTTGTGCATCTGTCGATAGGATGGGCGCGGCGGTGGCAAATGCCGCCGCCAAAGTGGCAACTATTAAAAGGCAGTGAATTTTCGATCGCGGCACAGGGTTACCCGTCTATTATCGCCCCGTGTCAGTGCGAATGGCCCGGTCAGACCCTCCGTTCATTGCTAACATTGGAAGTATTCATGGCATTCTCCGACTCGTTTTTCGCCGCGAAATTCGGCATCACCCAGCACGATCTGGAAAGTTACCTGGCCGATGCGCTTTCCCGCGGCGGGGACTACGCCGATCTCTACTTCGAATACCTCGCCACCAGTTCCATCAGCATCGATGAATCCATTGTGAAAAGCGCCACTCAGGGCGTTTCGTTGGGGCTTGGCGTGCGCGTCATCTCCGGCGAGCGGACTGGCTACGCGTATTCCGACGATCTCAGCCCGGAAAAGATCCGTCACGCCGCCCAGGTCGCGGCCATGATCGCTGCGGGTCCCGCCAAGGTGGAAAAGACACCGCTTGATGAAGGCCCGCGCCGCAATCTTTACCCCGTGATTACGGCACCCAGCGAGACCTCCTTCCGCGAACGAGTGCAACTTGCTCAGCGCGCCGATATCGCTGCCCGCGCTTACGATCCCCGCGTGTTTCAGGTGCAGGTCGTTTATGCCGACAACCTCCGGCAGGTTCTGGTTGCGACCAGTGACGGCATGCTGAACTGGGATCGCCAGCCCATGACCCGCATGAGTGTCTTCGTGCTGGCCCGCGATAAGGATGGTGTGCCGCAACAGGGCCATGCTGGCGGCGGCGGACGTCATGAACTCGAATGGTTTGAAAACGTCCGCACCCCGGAATATTTTGCGAAAGAGGCCGCTCGACAGGCCATCACGCAACTTGGCGCGGTGGAAGCACCTGCCGGCGAACAAGTCGTCGTGCTCGGCCCCGGCTGGCCAGGTGTCCTGCTCCATGAAGCCGTCGGCCACGGCCTCGAAGCCGACTTCAATCGCAAGGGTGTTTCTGCCTTCTCAGGACGCATCGGCCAGCAGGTTGCCAGCCCTCTCTGTACCGTCATTGACGATGGCACCATCGGCGGTCGGCGCGGCTCTCTCAACGTGGATGACGAAGGTAATCAATCGCAGCGCAATGTGCTCATCGAGAACGGTATCCTCCGCGGCTACCTGCAGGACAAGCTCTCCAGTCGCATTACCGGAGCGCATGCTACAGGCAGCGGTCGCCGCGAAAGCTACGAACACATTCCCATGCCCCGTATGACCAACACATTTATGCTGGCTGGTGAAAGCGCTCCCGAGGACGTGATCCGTTCCGTGCCCCGCGGCCTTTACTGCGCCAACTTCGCCGGCGGGCAGGTGGATATCACGAGCGGCAACTTCGTTTTTTCGGCATCCGAAAGCTATCTCATCGAAGATGGCAAACTGACGCGTCCCGTTCGCAACGCTACGCTGATTGGCAACGGCCCGGAAGCCATGAAGTACGTCAGTATGGTCGGCAACGATCTCAAACTCGACGAGGGCATCGGCGTCTGCGGCAAGGAAGGCCAAAGCGTCCCGGTTGGCGTCGGCATTCCGACTGTCCGTATCGACCGCATGACCGTCGGAGGCACTGCTTGAGCGCCTCGGTTACGTTTAAAGACCTTCCTGAAATTGCACAATCGGCCATCAAACAAGCGCTGGAACGCGGCGCGACAGATGCGGAGTGCACGATCTCAGAAGGCCAGGAGTTCTCCGCCAGTGTCCGAATGGGCGAAGTGGAGACTCTGAAAGAGGCCGGTTCTCGTGGCGCTGGGTTGCGGGTTCTCATCGGCAAGCGCATGGGCTCGTCGTACACTTCTGACCTCACGCCCGAAGGAATCCGGCAAATGGTCGCATCGGCCACGGACCTTGCGCCTCTCACCACGGAAGATCCCATGTCAGGTCTGCCGGACCCCTCCGAGCTCGGTTCCATCCCTGGCGATCTGAAACTGTTTAGCGACGAAGTTGCGGGCCTCCCCGCAGAGAAGAAAATCGATGCTGCTAAACGCGCCGAAGCTGCGGCCCTTGCTTTCGATCCACGCATCACCAACTCCGAGGGTGGCTCCTTCGATTCCAATATCGGTGGGCGCGTTTTCGCCAATTCGCGCGGTTTCGCCGGGGCCTACCGCTCGACCTATTGCTCCGTCTCAGCTGTTCCAGTCGCTATGCTCGATGGCAAGATGGAGCGCGATTACTGGTTCACGATCGCGCGCGATTTCAGCGGCCTGGAATCGCCGGAACTCGTCGGGCGCACCGCCGCCGAGCGCGTTATCCGCCGTCTGGGAGCGGTAAAAGTAGAAACGCAAAAGGTCCCCATCATCTTCGAACCGCGCATCGCCCGTACGCTGCTGGGCAATCTGTTCGACGCAGTGCAGGGTATGGCGATCTACCGGCATGCTTCTTTCCTCGCTGGAAAACTGGGCGAGAAAATCGCCTCGGACAAGATCACGCTCATCGATGACGCTACCATCCCCGGTCTGTTCGGCACACAGCCGTTCGATGATGAGGGCGTGCCTTCGCGTCGCACTCCCGTTATCGAAAAGGGCGTGCTGAAGAACTACCTGCTGAATACCTACACGGCTCGAAAACTGGGGATGAAGACGACCGGTAATGCTTCGCGCGGCATCACGGGAAATGCGGGGATCGGACACGGTAATTTCATCCTGGAGAAGGGCGAAAAATCGCCCGAGCAGATCCTCGCGGGCGTAAAAAATGGATTTTATGTGACCGAACTGATCGGCAGCGGCGTCAATACAGTGACGGGCGATTATTCGCGCGGAGCCGTAGGCCTGTGGATTCGCAATGGCGAGCTGGCCTTCCCGGTTTCCGAAGTGACCATCGCCAGCACGCTACAGGAGATGTTGACGGGAGTGGCTGAAATCGGTAATGATCTTGAATTCCGGGGCGCTGTTTCGGCTCCCACTATCATGATCGGAGAAATGACAGTTGCCGGTAGATAGCGACAAACTGGTGCTCGATCCGGAAGGGCCTTTTTCGCGCAAGCCCGCCCCCGAAAAGCCTGGCGTGAAGATCTCGCCGATAGCGTTTGTCTTCGGCATCGGCGCGTTGCTCATCCTCGGCATTGCCGCCTACCTGACGTTTGGTCCGAAGCCCGCTCCGCCGCCCGAGCCTGTGATGACGGACGAAGCTAAGCAGTATCTGCCCAGCCTGGGACTGGACAACGTCCACATGCAGGCGGCTGAGAGTTATTCAAACCAGCGCGTCATTGAAATTCTGGGCGACATCAGCAACCACGGCAACCGCACGGTAAAGCAGGCACTTGTGACGTGCGTTTTCCGCGATTGGGGTGGCCAGATAGTGGCACGCGAGAATGATTACATCGTGGGTGGCACGGCAGGCCCGCTGCCGCCCGGTGGCACGAAGCCGTTCAGGCTGGCTTTCGATACGATCCCGGACACCTGGACGCAGGCATTGCCGACGCTTGTGATTCGCGAGATCCAGTTCCAATAGCCGCGGCAGTATCAGACCCCGTATTGTTCGGCGCTGACCTGTTCCATCCAGTCGACAGTCTTGCCGTCGAGTTGTTCCTGAATTGCGAAATGCGTCATGGCCGTTGTTGGTGCCGCCCCATGCCAGTGCTTCTCTCCCGGGGGAAACCAAATCACGTCGCCCGGCCGGATCTCTTCGATTGGCCCGCCCCAGCGCTGGGCCCGTCCACAACCGGCCGTCACAATAAGTGTCTGGCCAAGCGGATGCGTGTGCCACGCCGTTCGGGCACCCGGTTCAAAGGTGACGCTGGCACCGACTACTCGTGCTGGTTCCGGCGGCTTCATCAGCGGATCAACTCGTACGGTGCCGGTGAAATACTCCGCAGGTCCCTTTCCTGAGGGCTGTGAACCGCTTCGTTTGATTTCCATTGCTTTACCGTACCGCGCCTAAAGTCCTGTCATCTTCTCGATCTGTTCAGGATACCGGTCTCCCAGTATTTTGACGTTCGACGCTGCGCTTTCGATCTGAGTCAGTTCGTCCGCGGAGAGCTCAATGGCTGCCGCTCCGATATTCTCTTCCAGCCGATGAAGCTTAGTTGTGCCGGGGATAGGAACAATCCACGGCTTCTGACCGAGCAGCCACGCCAGCGCGATTTGAGCCGATGTCGCGTTTCGCCGTGCCGCAATCTCGCCCAGCAAAACCACAAGTGCCTGATTCGCCTTTCGTGCCTCAGGCGTGAAACGCGGCAGGATATTGCGGAAGTCGGTACTGTCGAACGAGGTGCTCTCGTCGATTTTCCCGGTCAGAAAGCCTTTTCCCAGCGGACTGTACGGAACGAAGCCAATCCCGAGTTCCTGAAGCACCGGCATGACTTCCTCTTCCGGGCGTCTCCACCACAGTGAGTACTCGCTCTGAAGTGCCGTCACCTGCTGGACCGCGTGCGCACGACGGATTGTCTTCACGCCCGCTTCCGAGAGGCCAAAATGCTTTACTTTGCCTGCCTGAATCAGATCTTTCACGGCACCGGCAACGTCCTCGATGGGCACGTTAGGATCCACACGGTGCTGATAGAACAGATCGATCGCATCCACTCGAAGGCGCTTCAGCGAGGCTTCCGCGACCGTACGGATACGCTCCGGGCGGCTGTCAGGACCGACGAAACCTGGCTTGCCATCCTCATGAAGCTGGAATCCGAATTTGGTCGCGATTGCCACCTGTCCGCGGAACGGAGCAAGGGCTTCGCCCACAAGCTCTTCGTTGGTGAACGGGCCATATACTTCAGCGGTATCGAAAAATGTAACGCCGCGTGCCACGGCAGATCGAAGCACAGAAATCATCTCCTGCCTGTCGTGAGCCGGGCCGTACCCAAAACTCATTCCCATGCAGCCTACGAGGGGGCAGGGGGAAGGGAGGGGGCAGCAGCAGCGGCAGTGATGGGGTCAAGGAAATTGAGAGGGTGCTGCAGCGGAGAGTGTGTAAGGGTAGGTGCACGAGCGGAGAGTGTGTATGGGTAGGTG
>CAIKAS010000111.1 GCA_903825445.1 uncultured Acidobacteriia bacterium | reverse complement strand
CCAAACCCGGATTTCGTGAACCTGCATAATTTTGGTATTGACCTAAAGCCATTTCCCGGACTCATTACTCAAACGGTTTCGGCACAGAAATGATACGCTGTTGAGCAGAGATGATCGTACCTGTACTCTTGCTCGGTCTTGCCGCGATATTCGCCTATGTCGGCAGCCGGAAACAACTGTCCGGTATCCAGCTTTTTGTAGTTGGCCTGTTTTTTCTGGCCGGCGCGATCGGTGTGATTTTCCAGGACCTGACCATGCGGATCGCCGCGTATTTCCACGTTGGTCGTGGCGCCGACCTGCTGTTGTATTTCTCTGTCCTGTGCGGCGTATTGATCTCCGCTAATTTCTACTTCCGCTTTAAGGAAACCGAGCGGATTCTCGTGGAAGTTGTAAGGAAGATGGCGATACTCTCAGCGCAATCACCCGCCGCGTCCGTTGACGGAGCGAACATGCCGGAGAAATAACCTGACAACCGAACTGCTGTCGCGTGCCTGGGTCGTTATCCCCGCTTACCGCGAATCCCGCATGTTGCGCGACGTGGTCAGCGGCCTGCGGGCGTTCTGTTCGCGCGTCATCGTAGTTGACGACGGCTCCGGCGATCAGACCGGCAGCCAAGCCCTGGCGGGCGGAGCCACTGTCCTCACACATATAGTGAATCTGGGTCAGGGTGCAGCGCTGCAGACCGGCATCGACTACGCCCTGCAAAGCGGCGCCGAGTACATCTTTACTTTCGATGCCGATGGCCAGCACGCCCCTGAGTCTCTCAACGTGCTGGCGGAAACCATGCAGCGGACCGGAGTGGATGTAGTCCTCGGCTCTCGCTGGCTGGGTCGCGTTGATGGCATGCCTGCCGCTCGTCGGCTGATGTTCAGACTGGCCATCGCCTTCACGCGGCAACATTCCGGGCTGAAGGTCACTGACACTCACAACGGATTGCGGCTCTTCACCTGGAAAGCTGCGGCGCGCCTCTCGATCAAACAGCCGCGCATGGCGCATGCCTCGGAAATACTGGAACAGATCGGAACGCTCGGACTGAGCTATGCGGAAGCGCCGGTGACTGTCCGATACACCGAGTATTCCCTCGGAAAAGGGCAGAAGATCTCGGGCATGTTCCGAATCCTGATGGATATCTTCTACGCGAGTTGGACGCGTTAGAGCCGCCCTTGCTCCTGCGTTCTCGATTTTAAATGTCCAAGCATGTTCTTATGAAACGACTGAAAGCCGAACATAGAGCGCAACATCGCGCTCACCTCAGCCCTCCGTCGCCACAACACTCCGATTGCGCGCGGATTCAGCATGCGTTCCAGAGGTAAATAACCTAACTCCCCGATCGTCACCAGGCCCCAGAACAACAAATCTCCAGGTGCGCCGCCTGCTGGAAGGTCGATATGAAGGCGCATGGAAATGTGGGTGAACCCGACCACGTTTTTCGCCATGGCATCGGCAAGCATGGCCTCGTTCATTCGAATGACGCCAGCACAATTCGCCGGAGTTGCCGCCGCGCGATTTACTGACCGGCTACTAAAATCGAGCACCCAATATGGTTGTGCGTCACCAGGGATATAGAACGCCAGTGGCTTGTCCAGCACCAACCAGATGAACGGCGGCAATGAGCGCAGGAACGCCCCGAAGAAATCCTCAAACTGATCGAACGACACATGGATACCGCTCTCGAAGAGTTCCTCAGCTTTGATTTTTTCCGAATTCTCTGCTGCCAGGCGTTTAATCCATTCGTCGCGCCGCGTATAGTAATCGTTCGCCTGCAGATGAAACCCAGAGACCGAGTCCCACGTATCTCCCGGTATCATGAGTACGGCCTCCGAACCGGGAACCCCGCCCGGAGCATTCACGGCCGCCACGACGTCCGCGGGTCCGACTGCATATTGATTGCAGTGCAGGCTCTCCGGGTGCAAAAAGGCCACCATGCTTGCAAACGGTATCGCGTACTTAGGCCGCATTTCGCGCGCTTCGTTGACAAAAGTGGCCACAAAATCTTCGCCAGTCATATATTGAGCATCCGCCGAATCGGCAAATGTGTAGCAGTTGGGATATGCCTGTGCGAACGAATGGCTCTTAAAGAAAAACGTCGGCTGCCCGAATTCCCGCAGCATCAGACGAACTGAGGCACCGGTGATCTTGCAGTCGTTCAGATCGGCCAGCACAACTCCGTCGCTCTCCACCACCAGCGCGCTGTCGTCCGGCCCATATTGATATGAACCCAGGCGGGTGCCACTCGTCAGTTCCAACACGTCGCCATGCGGAAGCTCCGTGACATTTTCGAACCCGAGGCTCGCCAGTTCAAACCGCATGATGTCCACCCCAAAGCGCGGGATGAAAACATGCGCCTTACGCGATATCCGCCGCAGCGAAGGGTAGTGGAAATGATCGAAATGGTGATGTGAGAGATAGATGTAGTCCGGCTCAAGAAACTCGGGACGAATCGCCGTGTTCGGAGGGAAATGCCACCACGACCGCCAGTAGCAGGAGCCCGAAAGCCACGGATCCACGAGGATCGTTTCGCTGCCCGTTTCAATGTATAGGCAGGCGTGGCCGATGATGGTGAACTTCATGGAGTGCCCGTTCGCCGCGCAAACACAAAATCCCGCTGAATTGCAAAATTGGCAATAAACAGGAGGGTTTCCACCGATATCTTGGCGGCGATGACGTCCATGGACAGGACTCTGGACAGAAACGATATCAGCGCGTAAGACAAACAAACGTTCGCCGCCGCCAGCAACAAATAGCGAGGCAGCACGACTCTGTGTTGCTCCCGCGAAAGGAACACCGCGCGACGCACTGTCACGTAGTTAAAAATCAGAGCGATCAGACGTGCGCCAATCAGTGACGCCGCGACCACGCCGGATGCACGGTACAGAACCAGGAACATCAGATTATCGATAAGCGCGCTGAGCATCGAAATGAAGGTGAATCGAAGCAGAACGAAGTAGATTCGCATCGAGTCCCGCAGCGGCTCGAAATGCGAGGTCGGGTTGCCCGCTTCGTAAATCGTTTCAATTGGCTCCTCCACCACCGGAAAGCCCAGATGTTTCGCGGCTATCAGCATTTCCAGTTCAAATTCATAGCCGTTTGCCGGGACGCTTAGCATGCGTTCAGCCAGATGACGCGGAATGGCGCGCAGTCCGGTTTGCGTGTCCGATAGCTGTTGCCCGGCAACGACGCGCATCACGGTCTGAGTGATCGAGTTGCCCATGCGACTCCGCAATGGGACATGTCCCGCGAACGCCCGCGAACCAAGGACCAGAGCATCCGATGCCTTGCCAAAACGAGAGGCGACCCGCAAAATGTCTTCAGCCTTGTGTTGCCCGTCGGCATCCGCAGTGACGATACCCGAGAGGTCCGGATAATGAACCAGCGCATAGTTCATACCCGTCTTCAGCGCGGCGCCTTTCCCGAGGTTTACGGCATGGCGGAGCACTTTGACGCCCGATAAACCGGAGAGCCGATCAAACAACTCACGGTATTCCGGCCCGCCTCCATCGTCGACGATAACAAGAGAATAAGCCCGTCCGCTGAGAAACCGAACAACATCGGACAATGCGGGTGCCGGTTTGTAAGCGGGAATCAGCACCGCCACTCGCGGCACCTTGGGAGTATTTGTCATTTGGCAATAGCGCGGGCTGACGCGTCCCGGACAAGTACCACAATACAAACACTCTTCCACTCTGATACCTTCCGTGAACCCGGATGGCGGCCCGGGGAACGCGACAGACCCAAAGGGACTGGCGAATGCCGCTGCAAGCAGATATCATGAGAACAGTGTATCCGCCGATCGACACACACTCGCGAAGACGGTCGCCCATCGCGCTGGTCGCCTTGCTGCTGCTTTCCGGCGCAAGTCCGCTCTGGGCCTCTGGCGGTAAGTCTGTCAATCTTTACAGCGTGGCCCAGGAGGTCGCACTCGGCAGGCAAATGTCGGCGGAAGTAGAGCAACAATCGCGCATGATGGAGGATCCCGTCATTGCCGAATATATAAACCGGCTGGGACAGAATCTGGCGATGCAGGCCAACGCCGAATTCCCCATCAGTGTCAAGATGATCCGCTCCAGCGAGATCAATGCGTTCACGCTGCCGGGCGGATTTGTCTATGTGAACTCCGGCATGATGAAGATGGCAGACAATGAAGCGGAACTGGCGTCGGTGATCGCCCACGAGATTGGGCACGCCGCAGCCCGCCACGCTACCCGAACGGCTACTCGTGGTGACATGGGCAGGTTCGCGACCCTCCCTCTGTTGCTGCTCCGGGGGTGGGCAGGACTCGCGGCCAGACAAGGGGCTGTGACGGCCGCACCAGTAGTCTCTTCCGGATTCTCCCGTGCGTTTGAGACGGAGGCGGATCGTCTGGGAGTGGGCTACCTTGCAGATGCGGGTTATGATCCCAATGCAAGTATCGACATGTTTGAACGCATCCAGTCGATGGAACGAAAGACGCCCGGCGCAGTTTCGAAGCTGTTTCTGACCCATCCGCCAACCGGCGACCGCATCGTCAAGACGCAGGACGCAATACGACGTCTTAAGATAGAAAGTGAAGCGTACGTGCTGAATACTTCGGAGTTCGAATCGGTACGGACACGGCTCATGTCGGACAACTGATGTACTTTTCCTTACGGCATGGCAAATTTCTGTTGATCTGATGGAACTTTCCGGCACGGGCACTCATCAGTTACTTAAGGTCTGATTCAGGCATTAATTCAGGGTCCGTTACCCCTGCTGTATTCCGTTAACAAA
The DNA here is from genome assembly GCA_903825445.1 of uncultured Acidobacteriia bacterium. GTDB lineage: Bacteria > Acidobacteriota > Terriglobia > Bryobacterales > Bryobacteraceae > BOG-234. The sequence continues at coordinate 9,575 of CAIKAS010000111.1, read as the reverse complement.
TTGCAAATGTTTTCTTTACGAACCCTAATACTGTCCGGCGCCGTGGCCATGATCGCGACTGCTGCATTCGCTCAGGAAACCAGTGCGCCGGCCACGACCTCCGCTCAAGATCCTGCTTCTGCCAATTCGGAGCCCGTTGCCACGCCCCTGCAGGCCTCCCTCGCTCCCACACCGGCTCCAATACAGGAGGACAAGCGCGCTTATGGCGTATTGCCCAACTACCGCACCGTCGAAGGCTCGCAACCGTTCGTCCCGCTGACAGCGAAACAAAAACTCACCATCGCGACGAAGGATACTATCGATGGTCCCTCGTACATTCTTGCGGGATTGTTTTCCGGCCTTTATCAGTTGACAGACCAGAACCCGTCATTTGGCCAGGGTATGAAGGGCTATGCGCGGCGCTACGTTTCGGCCATCGCGGACCAGGACATTGGAAATTACATGACCGAGGGTTTCCTCCCTGTCCTGCTACACGAGGACCCGCGTTTCTTTCGCCGGGGCACCGGCAAAATCTCCCACCGAATCCTGTATGCGGCTCGCGGAGTTCTTGTCGCCAAGACGGACTCGGGAAAGAACACGTTCAACTTCAGCGAGTTCCTCGGCAACGGCATTACCGCTTCGATCGGCAACGCGTACTATCCCGATGAAGTGGGGTTCTCGCCCACAATGGGACGCATGTTCACGCAGATCGGCACCGACGCCCTATCCAATGTTCTGAAAGAATTCTGGCCCGATTTCAAGCGCAAAGTGCTGAAAAAGTAGCCGGGGCTTCACGCGTAACGCAGCAAGGCCTTAAAGCCGTAATCCATGTGGTGCTGTATGTGGCAGTGGAACAGTGTTAGCCCGGGCTGATCCGCCGTAAAGTCCACGCTGGCACGGCCATACGTTGGCACCACGACGGTATCCTTGATTACTCCTGACGTGGCCTTCCCATAGATCTCCGCAATCTCAAGCTGGTGACGATGAAGATGCATCGGATGCGCATCGTCAGTCCGGTTGTGAAAAGTCAGCCGATAACGCGTGCCCTGTTTCAGCACAAACTCCCGGTCGTGCGGACCCTCCTTGCCATTCACCGTAAAGCTGTTGAACTTGCCTGCGCCCCGCGGGATCTTTTCGAACACCATATCGAGCCGTTCGGCCGGAGCTGGTTGCGAGGGGGGCTTGCCAAAAATCGTATAGTCCCACCGTGGCTGCGGTGGTGGCACCCACTGCGGCGTACGACGCTGGTTGGCATATTCGATCACGATGCCGAGACCGCCTTCACGGACCGGATCTTCCGGCGCACCCATGACCCAAACGCCAGGCTGATTCATCACAACCCACGCATCGATGCGCTCTCCCGGCCCCAGCATCAGGACATCCACAGCCGCTGGCGTCGGCACCGGATTTCCATCGAGCGCGATGACGTTGAATTTGTGGCCCGGCAGCGACAGATGGCGATTCTCAATCGCGCTGGCATTCAGAAAGTGGAACAGCACGCGCTCGCCCGGCCGCACACGAATCGGCTCTCCGGCCCCAAGCGATTTATCGTTAATGGAGAAGGTGTCGGACGCAACTTCGAGACCGGGCGGCCTTGTGTCGAGCACGGCTGGCTTCTCCGGTCTGGGTGCCGTGGGATCCAGATCGTCGTTGTCCATCATTTGGGAAGTAAAATACGGCTCCCAATCCCGCAGCGCGAGGTAATGCTCCTGATCGTAATTACCCGGATTGTCTTTGCCTTCCACAATCAGAAAACCAAACATTCCGGTGTAGCCGCCGCGATGCAGATCGTCCATCGACATCGTGTGCGTGTGATACCAGCGCGTACCGGCGGGGGTTGGAGTGAAACGGTAGCTGCGGCTGCCGTGCGGCGGCACCACGGGCGTGCCCTCCTCCTCCGAACCATCGACATCGGAGGGAATCAGCAACCCGTGGCAGTGCACGGTCTCCGGTGTGTCGGTATCGTTGATGACGTTTAAGTTGACCGGCACACCTTCCTTCATTCGAAGCAGCGGACCGGGCGACGTGCCGTTGTAACCGATAGTGCTGATGATCCGATTCGGCGCCAGTTCCACGGTCACGGGCGCGATGCGCAGCGTGAAATCCGTCCCGGACAGCGAGGGCATCCCGACGGCCGGGGCCGCTGGCATCGGCATCTGCATTTGCTGGCCGAACAGCGGGGTCGCGGAGGCGGCCAGCCCCGCCATCCTCAGAAAGTCGCGTCGTTGCATGGAGCGTTGCATGGTTCTGGGACCATGGTACAGCCGCGTTACGTGCGGATTATTTACAAAGTGCGCACCTGGACCATGCCCGTGTTGTGTTACGCTTCAAGACATCAGAGATCACCGTCCATGAAGCTGATGCGGCCTATCTGCGCGATTGCCTTTTTACTGTCACTGAGCGCTGGCCTGTACGCCCTTCAGAGAGGCGGCGGTGGCGGCTTCGGCCGCGGCACCATCGATATGTACGGCGGGCCGGAAATTCCCTCGGAGTTTTATTTCAGCCGGCTCCGCTACAACTCCGGCTATGCGGGAGGCGGTGGCTTTGGCGGCTACGGCGGCATGCGTGGCCTCCCCTGGAGGGAGGATTGGCCGCGTGCCGATAACGATTGCCTCGTCGTCCTGCGCCGTCTGACACGAATCGATGCACCCGCCAATCTCAACGTGGTCGATATCGACGCGGACCGCATGTTTGATTACCCCTGGGTCTACGCGGTCGGCGTCAATACCTGGGCGTTTACCGACGACGAGGCCAAGCGTCTGCGCGACTATCTGCTCAAAGGCGGCTTCCTGATGGTGGATCATTTCCATGGCGAAGCCGACTGGGATCGCTTCCTGGCCGGCATGCTGCAGGTGCTGCCGGACGCCCAGGTGGAAGATCTGAAGGACGACGACGAGATCTACCGTGTGCTCTACAGCATCGACGAAAAGTTCCAAATTCCCGGCGAGCAATACACCAGAACCGGACGCACGTATGAGAAGGACGGTTACGTGCCGAAATGGCGGGCGATTCGCGACAGCCACGGCCGTATCGTGGTGGCCATCTGCTTCAACATGCATCTGGGCGACGCATGGGAGCATGCGAACGAGCAGGAATACCCCGAGAAGTTTTCAGGCCTCGCCTTCCGCGTGGTGCTGAACTACATTACGTATTCGATGACGCACTGAGCGGCGCACTTCCGTCAGTTTTGAACGGGGACGATGAACGAGAATTTGTCCGTCTCATCAATGACCTTATAGCCCTCTGGAATCTTGAACAGCGCGGGATCGGGGTCAGTTCCCTTGTAATCGGGTACCGAGCGCACCACATCCCCATTCGGCCCGCTTTGCTTCGAGATGAGCAGGATGCCTGTCTGCGGATCGGTCCATGTCTCGGTGATATCGACAACGGGCTTGTCGTTGCCCATGTACGTGCCAGGAGGACTAGTGCGCGTGGTTCTATGACCCACGGCGGTAACACCCAACACGACCTTCCTGGCCAGGTATTCATCGAGGACCGTGACTCCGTTGGGCAAGGTCCTGGGTCCGACATTTGGCCCCATCATGCCCGGTTCGTAGCGCCCCGGCTCAGCCTGGTAGGGGATGCGATAGGCTACATGGGCCGCAGTGTCCAGAACGTAGCGGGAGCCGGCAACTGGATCGAGAATCTCCACCAGAGCAAGCCTCCCCGGACAACCTCTTCCCGGGCCCCCGGTCATGGGGGCCGGATCCGTCCGGAGTCGCCCATATTTATCGCGAGCCGTGGCACGCATTACCGAGGTATTACCCGGCCTTACAGTCCCATTTGGCAGAGTCACAGCGGCTCTTTCAAACGTCTCCTGGCCGGAATAGGGCGCTCCCGTGATGGCGCGCTCGACCATTTGCGTGGCGGCGCCTGTCGCGGGAGTGAATGTCACGGTACAGGAGTTGCGGTCCCCGTTAGCGGACAACCCGGCACGCTGCAAATTGACCATGCCAGGGGCTGACGGGTCAACGCGCGGGTGAACGACCTGGAAAGGACCAGTCTCGTCCACCACCTTGTAGCCATCGGGAATCTTAAACAGCGCAGGATCAGGTTCGGCTGCGTTGTAGTGCAGCATCGTCGCTGTCATCTCGTCGTTTTCGTTGATGTTCTTCGACAGCAATGCTTCGCCGGTACGCGGGTCCATCCACTGTTCGCCCGACCTGATCATCGTAAGGCCGCGCGGATTTGTCCCTGACTCCGTGGTGCGGTAGCCCACGGTGGCAACACCGGATATGGTTTTCGTTCCAAGCGGCTCCCTGGTTGACGTTGTTCCGCCACGTCCTGTTCCTTTAAACGGCTTGCTCCACTCCTCCGCGGAACTCGGTTGCCACGTCGCGGTGTAGTCGGGCTTGAAGGGCATGCGATGCGCCACGCGAGTCACGGGATCGAGCATGTACTGAAATCCCGCGACAGGATCCAGCAGCTTCACGGCGGTAAAGCTGTCGGGCCGGTTGGGATAGACGGGTAGCTCGGTTCGGACCCTCCCTTGCGAGTCACGGTACGTCAGAGGGTCGGCTTGCGTCACGCTGGTGTGCGTTCCGTTGGGCAGCGTGCGCGCAACCTCGCGACTCACCTGACCTGTGTATGGCGCTCCCGTGATTGCTGGCTGCGGATTGTTGAGTCCATCAACGAACGCCAGGGTGAAGGTGCAGGTTTCACCCCTACAGTCGATTGCCTGGTTCGGACCTGGCTGAGCTATCGCGGCGGGTAGGGCGACGATAGCAATACTGAATACGGTCTGGATGATCCGCACGGTTGAATCTGGCCTTCTTCAACCAGTTTACGCGAATTACTTGATGGGTTTTCCTGCCACTGTCGCTTCGCCCACATCCCCCGGACGGGAGATATTAGGATTCTGCGGACCGCGACCGCGACCACCGCCGCCACTTCCAGCGCGCGCGCCAAAAGGTACACCTCCTCCGCCTGCTCCTGCTCCTGCACCTGCTCCGCCCTGAACGGGAACGGTCACGGGCGCGCCACCCGAGGCTGCGGGACCTGCCGCCGCGTTCAGATTACCGCCGCCAGCGCCTCGTCCGCCGCCTCCCGCCTGCGGGCTGCGCGCGATGTAGAGCCACCATTCGGGATCGGTCTTGCTGAGGTTTATATTCGAGTGGTCGATCGTGCCGGTAGGCGGGACCAAATAGGCGGCGTTTCTCGGAATCTCGCGAAGCTCGCTGCCGAGCAGCGAAAGCCCGGTGCCTGGGCTGACTTTGACCCAGATTTCAGCGGTGCCGCGCGTGTGGCTGTGCGGCTGGTTGGTCGCAAATGGCTGGGTCATGACCAGATAAACGCGCTCCCCTTGCAGCATCCCATCGTTAGCACCGAAGATGCAGCGCGATTCGTTGTTCCAGTGCGCATTCTCTTCGCACCAGGGGAGCAGATTGATGTCCCGCACTATTAATTCCTTGTGCGCGTCGGGGCCCGCGGTCCAGGTCAGCATGATCATGTCGAGCGGCTTATCCGAGGTATTGATGAAGCGATGCGCAACATTCGGCGGCGCGAGAATCGCCATGTTGGGCTTCAGGTCCCAGAACTGTTTGCCATCTTCCAGCCGACCCTCGCCACTTTCCACATAGAACACGAAAGAATCCGGAAGGGTGAGGAGCGGCGTGCGCGAAAACGGCATCAGAGTGGCAGTGGAAAGATCCTTGTAATATTCCATCACGGCGCCGTTTGGCCCGGGTGAATACGGGTCACCGGCACTCAGAATGTTGTGCGTCACGAGGCCAGCATGGGAGAAATGCGTCGTCTTGTTGACCGGATAGCCGATGAAGCGGTCGACATCGACGCCTTCCTGATCGTTACGTCCGTGCACAGGGTTGGCACCACCGCCAGCACCACCTCCGCCACCGCGTCCACCCGGTGCAGCCGGGGGCGCAGGCGTCGTGGGGTCACCCGGAGTAATCTGCGGAGTGATCTGGGCAATGCCGCTGACGGCAAGCAATAGGGCTGCTGCAAGAGTCTTCTTCATACTGCTGTCTCCCACCGTTCTAGTAGACGTCGTAGACAAGGATTCCAAAATTCTTGTCGGTCAGCATATTTTCCATCGGAGGCCAGTTCTTCACGTGATCATCCGACGCAACCCACTTCTGCCGCAGTTCCTCGCTCTGGTAAGTGAGTTCAAAACGGAACTTACCGCCAGGAGGTACGCCGCCGCGGACCGCCGTGTTCAGTTTGAGCAATTTCAGCTCGATGAAGCCTGTGTGCCTGCGCGCAACCGGCCTGAAGACGTTCTCAAAATACGCCACGAATTGTTTTTCCTTCGCCGGATCCACAGCAAGATCGCAATGCAACTGAATGGGGCGCGCAGCGGGCGCCGCGTCGGCAATCATCGCGCCGGTTGCCGTTGCGGCGATCATCGCGCCAAGGTAAGTTCTTCGCTTCATGTTTCTCCTGTTCAAGCGGGCATCGATGCCCACATCACTATATCGCGATCAGTTTTTAGTCGCCGGCAGCGCGAAGGCGATCACGCTGTCACCCGTCCGCCGGTCATAATAGCCACCGCCCGCCGCAACAATCACCACATACTGCCTGCCATCCTTGCCCTGGTACGTAGCCGGCGAAGCGTAGCCCCCGGCCTCCATTTGAACGTCCCAGACAACTTTGCCGGTCTTCGAATCAAATGCGCGGAAGTGGCGATCATTGGTCGCGGCGATAAATACCAGACCGCCGGCGGTGGCGAGCGACCCGCCCATGTTCATCGTGCCGGTATTGTGGATGCCTTTCGCTTCCAGCTCATCGATCACTCCCAGCGGCACGCGCCACGCATATTCACCCGTATTCACGTTGATGGCGACCATCTCCCCCCAGGGCGGCGCCTGGCAGGGCATATAGTTCGCAGGATTCCAAAAACGATTGAAGCCCTGTTTGACGTACGCGTTGGGAGCGCCATCGGCCGCCTTCACGTTCTTACCGACGTCCGCGAGATTCAGCGTATTGAAGAAAAGATATCCCAGCGCGGGGTCATAAGAGCCTCCGTGCCAGTTGGTGGCGCCGAGCGTGCCGGGAAAGACCACCGAATTCTGAAGTCCGTAGGGAGTAAAAGGCCCTCTGTTCACCATGCCGCCATCCGCAGCCACCAGGTCGGAGCAGAACTTCTCCTGCTCCGGAGTTACTTTGGCCAGATCTTTCGCCGGATCGAAACTCATACGCGCGAGGGGCGCGGGCTTGACTGGAAACGGCTCCGTCGGCCACGAATGCTCACCGGGAACATCGCTTTGCGGTACGGCGCGTTCTTCCACGTCGTACAGCGGTTTGCCGTTAGCCCTGTCCAGAATGAAGACCAGGCCAGTCTTCGACGTGATCGCAACGGCCGGGATCTTTTTGCCAGCGCGTGTCACATCGATCAGAATCGGCGCCGGCTCCAGATCGTAATCCCAGATATCGTGGTGAACGGTTTGAAAATACCACTTAAGTTTTCCAGTCTGCGCATCCAGCGCAACGAGGCTGTTACCGAACAGATTCGCGCCCTTGCGATCGCCACCGTAGAAGTCATAAGTGGGAGAACCATAGGGCAGGTAGATGAGTCCTAACTGCGGATCGAAGCTGGTCAAGCCCCACACGTTCGTGCCGGAGCGATTCTTCCAGTCATCCCCTTGCCAGGTATCGCCTCCTGTTTCTCCAGGACGTGCGACCGAATGAAATTGCCAGAGCAGTTTGCCCGTATGCACGTCCCAGCCGCGAGTGTCGCCGGCATAGCCCAGGCTGGGCGATTCCTGAACGCGCGCGCCGGTGATCAGGACATTCTTATACACCTTGGGCGGTGACGACAGGCTGTATTGGCCGCGCGTGAAACCGTTGTCGATTCCCTGCTTCATATCCACAAAACCTTCCGTGCCGAATCCCGGCACAGGTTTGCCTGTCGCAGCATTGAGCGCAACCAGGCGGCCGTCGGTCGTCCCAAAGAACAACGATGGAGGCGAAGTGGTATCGCCGGGCCAGTATTCCACGCCACGGGTGGAAGCGGTGGATCCTTTGAGATCGTAAGACCAGATTTCTTTGCCTGTTTCCGGTTCCAGAGCGACCACGCGCCCGTACGGGGTCGGCATATACATGACACCGCCCACCACGATGGGAGTTGCCTCGGAGCCTCTTCCCCGCCCGCCGCCACCGCCACCACGTCCGCCGGAAGCACCCTGGGCTCCTCCTCGTCCGCGCCCGGCCGCTGCTACGGAGGCGGGTACTTCGCCTTGGCCAGGTCCCGCGATGGGCTGCGTCACTGTTTCGGACATGTGATAGGTCCAGGCCGGGGTCAGTGTGCCGACGTTCCTGGTATCAATCTGCTTGAGCGGTGAGTAGCGGGTGCTGCCAGCATCGTGCCCGTAAGTTGGCCAGTCGTTCTGAGCGAGGGCAGTGGTGACAGTCAGAGCTGCCAGAATACAACACGAAAAGATCACCCCGAGAAGCTTGAACCGAATCGGCATGTGGGAGATTCTATCATTCGCCATTGACCTGTCAGACGGCTTTCTGTTACGATTCGCTCGGCACTACTATGACGAAATTTGCAATCTTATTCGCCTTATGCGTTGTCGGAATGGGCGTTGTCGGAATGTCCGCAGCCGATTACCCGGAAGCCGAGATCGCGAACCAGCAGATTCGCGTCAAAGTTTACCTGCCGGACGCGAAGAACGGCTTCTATAGAGCCGTACGCTTCGACTGGTCCGGTGTCATCTCCAGTCTGGAATTCGCCGGCCACAACTTCTACGGACCGTGGTTCACGAAGTCCGATCCCACTGTGCGCGATTTCGTTTTCAAAGATGCCGACATCGTGGTTGGCAGCGCCAGTGGCATGACCGGCCCGGCGGAAGAATTTCAGAAGCCGCTGGGCTACGATTCCGTCAAAGCCGGCGGTAATTTCGTCAAGGTCGGCGTGGGAGTTCTGCGAAAAACTGACGACACGGCTTACGCGTTTTCGAAACCCTTCGACCTCGTCGATCCCGGCAAGTGGAGTGTTCGGAAAGGCAGCGACTTCATTACGTTTACGCAGGAACTGAGCGAACCGGTATCGGGATACGGCTACGTCTACACCAAGACTTTACGGTTGACGCCGAATAAGGCCGAAATGGTCATGGAGCATAGCCTGCGCAACACAGGGAAGTTGCCGATTGCGACGAACGTTTACGATCACAATTTTCTGGTGCTCGATCATCTCGGGCCAGGACCCGATTATTCGATCACAGTGCCTTTTGAGATCAAGCCGCCTCGGGCGCCTGCAGTCGATGTCGTGAAGATCGAAGGCAACCGGGCTGTTTATGCGAAAGCGGTCGAGAACCAGGATCGCGTGTCTTTCGGGTTGCAAGGCTTCGGATCCGACGCCAAAGACTACGATATCCACATCGAGAACCGAAAAGCCGGCGTCGGCATGCGGATCGTCGGCGATCGGCCGTTGTCGAATGAAAGCGTCTGGTCGATCCGCAGCGTGCTCGCTGTGGAACCCTTCATTGATATTGCGGCCGATCCCGGCCAGGAATTCAGGTGGAAATACACGTACAGCTATTACACTCTTCCGAATGGTAAGTGATGTCTGCTTTTACAGAACGAACTGCGGTTGGGTCGACGCCCGGATTTGTCATTCGAAAAAATGAAGCCATTTT
>CAIKAS010000110.1 GCA_903825445.1 uncultured Acidobacteriia bacterium | reverse complement strand
TGACGAGTTCGACGAAGCGGATCTGTTGGGAGCTGAGGCTGCGGTCTGCGAGGAAGGTGGCGAAGGCGGCTTTGGCGGCGCCGCGGTCCATGCCGACGATGCGGCGGACGAGGTGGGCCAGTGTGGGGACCTCGTGGATATGGAGCATGCTGGTGAGTAGGCGCTGTCCTTCGTCTTCACCGATGCTGAGAAGCGTTCTCTCAAGCGACTGGAGGTCGGCGGGGGTGAGCGCCTGGTTGTGGCGCAGGCGCTGGATGGCGATCTCGTCCTGATGGCTGCGGAGGTATTCCTCAACCTTCTTGGCGTATTGGTTGCCGGTCATCTTGGGCATGGGAATGGCCTCGTCTTCACGCACACTGATGATCTCATCCTCGAAGTTGGTGTAGACGATTTTGCGCTTGGATTTGTCGATGAACTGGACGAGTCCGCGCACGCGGATGCGTAGATCTTCGAGCGCGGCGAGATCGATACATTCCCAGAACTCGGTGGTTTGGATGGCGCGGAGGTATTCGAGTTGCTGTTTGACGGCGGGGATGGCGTCCTTTTCCTCAAGGCTGGTGGCGATCTCGATGACTTTCCTGCGGGTGGACTCGAAGGGGCCGGCGTCTTTCTCGACCAGGGCGATCTGCATCCGCAGGGCGCTGAGGTCGAAGAAGCGGGCTTCGATCTCGTCGGTTTCGATCTGGCTGGGAAGTCCGGCGATGTGGTTTTCGATCTCGTGGATGTCTGAGTCCGAGAGAGTGTCCCATGCTGCCTGATTCTTGAATCTTTCGACATGCTGGAGGTGGGCGCGCACCATGAAGTTGTCCGGATTCATGCCGTCGACTTCCCCGTGCAGGGTGCTGGCGAGGGAGGCGCGGAGCGCGCCGGAGGGTTCCAGCCCGGGAGCTTTCTGGACGGCCGCGAGCAACTGGACGCGGCTCTTGAAGAGGCGCGTGCCGAGAGCCTCGCCGCCACTGCCCTCGATGCCGTTGGGGTTCTCGCGGAAGAAATCGAAGTTGAAGCAGAAGTCGAAGATGCGGAAGTGCTCCTTGTCCTGATCCGGGCCGAAGAGGTTTTTGCAGAGGCGGGTGCCACGACCGATCATCTGCCAGAACTTGATCTTGGAATAGACGGGCTTGAAGAAGACGAGATTGACGATCTCCGGCACGTCGATGCCGGTATCCAGCATGTCCACGGAAATGGCAATGTGCGGGGCCTTGTCCTTTTGGGAAAAGTCATCGATGAGGCTTTGCGGGTATTTCGCAAAATGGTCGATGATGCGGGCGAAGTGTCCGGCGTAATGCGGGTAGTGGAAATTGAAGCGCTCCTCGATGAACTTCGCGTGCTCGTGATTGCGGGCGAAGATGATGGTCTTGCCGATGCGGTCGCCGCCTTCGACTTTGAGGCCTTCCGCCATGAGGTGCTGGAGGACCTTGTCCACCGTGTCGGTGTTGAACAGCCAGTTGTTGATGGCGGAAGCTTGCACGGTGTCGGGTGCGCCGCTGTTCCCGTTGTTGTCTCCCCAGTCGAGCGATTCCCATTCCGCCTTCTCCTCATCACTGAGGTCATCGTAGTGGATGCCGTCGCGGGGGAACTTGAGATCCACCTGGCGGACTTGTGGCGGCACCAGGAAACCATCGCTGACTGCGAGGTCGAGCTCGTAGGCATCGGTGGGAACGCCTTGCTCAAGGTCGAAGAGCTCATAGGTGTTCTTATCCACCTGATCGCGGGGCGTGGCGGTGAGGCCGACGAGCAGGCAATCGAAGTAACGGAAGATCTCGCGGTAGCGCTGATAGACCGAACGGTGCGCTTCATCGATGATGACCAGATCGAAGTGACCGACGCCGAAACGGGCGGTGCCGCCTTCGGTCTCGTCGATGAGTCCCATCATGGTGGGGTAGGTGCAGACATAGACGCGGCCCTCGGTGTTCTTTTCGGTGACCAGATTCACCGGGCTGGAATCCGGCAGGTGCGCCTTGAAGGCATTGCCCGCCTGATTGACCAAAGCGACGCGGTCGGCGAGGAAAAGCACACGCTTGGCCCAGTTTGCCCGCTGAAGGACATCCACCAGCGCGATGGCGACGCGGGTCTTGCCGGTACCGGTGGCCATGACGAGCAGGGCCTTGCGCTGTTTCTTGGTGAAGTGTTCGCCGATGCTGGTGATGGCGCGTTTCGCATAGTAGCGCTCGACGATCACCCCATTGGGTGGAACCGCGCTTAAAGGCTTGCGGCTGCCGCGGCGGAGGATGAGACGGGCGAGTTCTTCCTTCTTGTAGAATCCGGACACGCGGCGCGGCGGATAGGCCGTATCATCCCAGATCCAT
>CAIKAS010000109.1 GCA_903825445.1 uncultured Acidobacteriia bacterium | reverse complement strand
TGGGAGGGTGTGCTGGTGTCATCCAAAGAGGAACTGTTCATAGCAGAACGACCATCCGCAAGTTAACACATAGCACCCGAGAGTGTTCAGATGGTCAACCGCGCGATCGTAAACGTATGAAACCTCACGATTACTCCGCCAAGATAGTGTCTCTTTTTCCTTCCAGCCCATAGACTAGTAGGTTAGTTTGTAGCTTCAGGTCTAATGTTTACAGACTAGTACGACAAGTACCTTATGCGTGATATCGCCTATCCTTCCAGTCGCCCCTCCCCGAATTTGATTTATCGCGCATTGACGCTTCTGATCTTCCTCGAAGCCCCTCTCAAGGCGTATGCAGATCCCGGCAGTGGACTCCTCCTTTGGCAGTTGGCGGGTGCATTTTGCATTGGCGTTATGTATCACGTTCGAAAGTTTTTCTCCAGCCGGAAGAATAAGAAGTGAACCCGGCGCCATCTTTCAGAGACCCCTCCGGCACAGTTACCGTCGCCCATGACCGCGTTATTCGCACCATCTTCCCCGACGGGTTGCCGAATCTGACTGCCTGCCTGACCTCGCCTGCGGCCCGCCGATTTGTGGAAGCCGGTTCACTAATTGCCACGCACCCCGTCGCGCCTGCAGGGGAGGAATTACCTGACGCTGTCCCCGATCAGCCCGTCGTGGTGGAGCATCCGCGTATCCCATTTATCAGCTACTCCCACGAATGGCCGCCGGCCATGTTGCACGCCGCAGCTCGTCTCACTTTGGATCTCTGCGATGCACTGATCGACGAAGGTCTCGGCCTCAAGGACGCTACGCCTTCCAACATCCTGTTCCGCGGCTCGCAACCTGTCTTCATTGACGTGCTCTCCATCGAACAACGCGCGCCTCTGGACCCGATCTGGCTGGCGGACGCACAATTTGCCCGAACCTTCCTGATACCTCTGCTGCTGAATCGACGGACCGGCTACACGCTTGATGAAGTGTTCCTTCCGCGTCGTGACGGGATCTCGCCGGAAGAAGCTTTCAACCGTCTTCCCGGCTTTCGTCGATGGTTTCCGCCGGATCTTGGCTTAGTGACATTGCCCGCGCGGGCCGGTCGTCTCGAAGGCGAGGGACTTTATCGTCCCCGCCAATCGCGAGATGCCGGGGAAGCGCGCTTCATCCTCAGCCATCGCTTCCGTGCCCTGAGGAAGAAACTCAACGGCCTCGATCCCGCCACGCTGGCCGCCATCCGACCGGATCCTGCCCCGGATGAACACTCCGGCGCACGGCGTAAATTCCTCGAGAGCTGTCTTGGGAAGGCGCTGCCACGCCGAGTTCTGGATATTGCCTGCGGCGGCGGTCAGCACAGTCATTTGGCGGCCCAAATCGGCGCGTCGGTTGTGGCGATCGACCGCGATCCTGATACGATTTCAGGACTTTGGCGCTCAGCCGTTGCGAAAGGTGCGGATATTCTGCCTCTCGTGGTCGATTTCGCCCGCCCCACTCCAGCCGCCGGCTGGCACTGTCAGGAGCATCTTTCATTCGCGGCCAGAGGCAGTAACTTCTTCGACTGTGTCCTGATGCTGAATTCGATGCAACACCTGATGGTTGTCGACCAGATTCCTCCGACCCTGATCCTCGCGGCCGCCGCCGAACTCAGCACCCGCTGGTTGCTTATAGAGTACGTTGGCCCCGGTGATCCGGCATTCAGGCGCCTGGCCCGTGGCC
>CAIKAS010000108.1 GCA_903825445.1 uncultured Acidobacteriia bacterium | reverse complement strand
TGCTGGGGTCCTTCATCTTTGGGTTGCCATCTGATCGCAGAGATACGTTCGACGCGACGGCGGTGCTGGCGAAGAAGGCGGGGATCACATTCGCGCAATTCGTCATGATGACGCCGTTTCCGGGCACAGTGGATTTTGACCGGTGGGAAAAGAACATGGAAGGGAACACGCCTGAAGTTGGGGGCGTTCCGATTACGCGTTACTGGCTGATTCCGGCGGCTGTGCGTCCGAAGATGTTTACGCCCCACGGCGTGATGTCGACCGACGAAATCCGTGATCGCACACAGGGCGTGTGGGATAAGTTCTACGGACTCAAGGAAATCTGGCAACGTTCGTCGTGCATCAAGTCGGTACGGGGGCGGCTGGCATTCATGCTGATTTCCAAGCTGTACCGCCAGATGTACGCGAACACCGGCATTTCCACGGATAGTGCGCGGCGGCAGAAGGCTACGAAGGTAGCGCGTATTCTGGCGGCGCAAACGCGGAGATTCTTCGAGGCCAAACCGATGCCGGAGCTGGAGATGCCGGTGATGAGCAAGGTAGTGCCGGCACTGACGTCGATCAACCTTTAGTTCGATTGGATCAGGCCTTAGCCAGACAAGGCCCGACATCTGCCCTTTGGCTTCAGGACGCCCAAGGCGACCGTAAAACAACGTACGATATCTCACATATAGTACTCGAATTGACGGGTGTTGCTTGTCTTTTCTTGATTCCCGACTGTTCCGCAAATAAACTATCAACAGTGCCTCTCCGATGGCACGATGGCCTCATTTGAGGGACTGTCAGCGCAACGACTGGAGGATATTGAGAGATGAAGACTGCAATTTACACGGGGCTGGAGAGCCGGATTGAGACGCATTTCGCCGGTCTCAGTGCAAAGCGTAATGTAGGGAACTGGCAGACTTATGCCGCCGTGACAACTTCGGTTATGGCGATGGCGACAAGTGCATCGGCGACGGCTATTTCGAGCCCGCAGGGTGTTACCACTACGGCAGGACCCATCGCAAACCTCTCCACCGCAGGCGGCTACCGGATCAGCTCCAGTAAGAGCATCAATATGGGACTGGGCGGTGTCTTCGAGATAGGTGTTGGCCAGCAGCACTCGGAATTCCAGCAAAGAACTGGAGCCGGCCCGACTCAATCGGGCTTCTTATTCGGTGCCGCGGGCGTGAAAGCTGGTGGGAACCTTAAGTTCCTGGCGGGCTACTATGGGACGGCTGCGAAATTCCATAGCGGCGCGGCAGCTCTGAGTGCAGGGCACGCATTGGACGCCAACGCAGCGTCCGGCCTATATTGGAACGCATATGGGGGCGTTGCCGGGGCGAGGAAGTTCCCGGCGCAGCGCGTGGCTTTCTTTACGACCACTCAAAGTGGTGGGCGCTTCACAACTGCGGGTCCAAATGCGAGCCGCAATCAGCATTTTTCCACCGGGAGTCCCTATACGTCGAGGTTCGGCTGGAAATGTAAGACAGGTTATGCGGGCTTCAAGTTCACCAGCAGTGCGAATAACAACGTGGACTATGGCTGGGTGCAGCTGCAATACACGCTGGGAACGAATGGTCTGCCGAACAGCATTACGGCGCTGAGCTGGGAGTACGATATCCCCGACACGTCGTCAACGCCGGAGCCGGGGACGATGGCGATGGGACTGTTGGCTGCGGGTGCTGCCGGGGTGGTGGCGTTGCGTCGACGGCGGAAGGCTCTTGCGGCGGCCTAGCCGGCACCTGACTCCTATAAACCGTCCAACGAACCTGGGGGACATGCGCTGGTGCCGCATGTCCCCCGTTTCATTTCTGCTTTCAGTAGGATAGAAGAAACCTTCAATTCAACCGAACTGTCTTCATCCATGAAAAAACGCAAAGTGCTGCTGGTAGGGTGGGATGCCGCCGATTGGAAAGTAATCAACCCGCTGATGGACGCGGGGAAGATGCCCAACGTACAACGGCTGGTGGAAAACGGTGCGATGGGGCAGATCGCCACGCTGCATCCGCCGCTTTCGCCGATGCTGTGGACGTCGATTGCGACCGGCAAGCGGCCGTTTAAGCATGGCATACACGGCTTTTCCGAGCCGACACCGGACGGGCGTGGCGTGCAGCCGGTGACGAATCTTTCGCGCACGACAAAGGCAGTGTGGAACGTTCTCACACAGCACGACATGCGCAGCGTGGTGATCGGCTGGTGGCCGAGCCATCCGGCGGAGCCTATCAACGGGGTTATGGTGTCGGATCACTACCACCGTGCAAGCCGTCCGCTCGATAAGGGCTGGCCGCTGCTGAAGAACTCGGTGCATCCGCCAGAACTGGCGGAAACCCTGGCTGAGTTGCGCATGCATCCGGATCTGCTGGTGCCGGAGATGGTGGAGCCATTCATTCCGCTGGCGCGGGAGATCGACCAGGACAAGGACAAGCGGCTGGCGGGCTGCATGAGGACGCTGTGCGAATGCGTGAGCATGCATTCGGCAGCGACGTGGCTGCTGGATAATCCGCTGCCGGATGGCAAGGACTGGGATCTGTTTGCGGTCTATTATGACGCGATCGATCACTTCTGCCACGGCTTCATGAAGTACCACCCGCCACGGCAATCGTGGATCAGCGAGCGGGATTTCGAACTGTACAGCAACGTGGTCAATATGGCGTACCAGTTCCACGATCAGATGCTGGGGACGCTGCTGAAGAAGTCAGGGTTTAACGAGCCGGATTCTAATGTGACGGTGATTCTGATGTCGGATCACGGTTTCCACCCGGACCATTTGCGACCGGCGTCGATACCGGACATTCCGGCAGGTCCTGCTATTGAACACCGGGACTTCGGAATTCTGGCGATCAGCGGACCGGGAATGAAGAAGGACGAGCTGCTACATGGACCGTCCGTGCTGGATATAACGCCGACGATATTGACGCTGTTCGGAATGCCGGTGGGCGAGGACATGGACGGCAAGGTTCTGACACAGGCGTTTGCGGAAACGCCGGATGTGAGATTTATCCCGACCTGGGATGATGTGGCGCCAGCGGCCGGGAAGACAGACGGACGGCATCCACCACATACGCGGCTGGATCCTGTGGCGGCGCACGAGGCGATGGAACAGATGATCGCGCTCGGGTATATCGAGAGACCGGATGATAACCGTGAGGTGGCGATCGAGAAGACGATTCGTGAGCTCCAATATAACCTGGGCGAGGCTTATCAGGACGACGACCGACATCTGGAAGCGCATGAAATCTTCACGGAGCTTTGGGAAAAGGATAAGGACGAGCAGCGATATGCGGTGAGGCTGTTTGTTTCGTGCCAGGCGCTCGGGATGACGGGGACGATGCGCGAGATCGTGGACGATCTGGACGGGCGTCGGCGTGAGTTGTTCCGGGAAGCGGTGGTGAAGGTGCAGGAATTGCGGAAGATCGCTTTCAATCTGCATCAGGAGAAGAAGAAGGCGGAAGAAGAAGCAAAGGATGGCGCGGGTGTTGCGCCAGTTGTCGAAGGGGCGGAGGCCAAACCGGATGAGGTGAAGAAGGCCAAAGACACGGATCCGGAAACCCTGCTCGACGCTGAACAAAAGAAGGAACTGGCTAGGTGGAAAAATCTGGCGCGGTATCAGCCGCCCGTGATCGATTATCTGAAGGCGCAGGTTCTGACGGCGGAGAAGCGTTACGAGGAGGCGCTGGCGGCCCTGGGGAAAGTGACGGCGGCGCATATGGTGCGGCCGGGGCTTTTCCTGCAAACGGCTGATTTGTATCTTCGGTTGCGGCGGTTCAAAGATGCGGAGGAAGTCTACAAAAAGGCACTGGCGATCGATCCCGATAACGCGCACGCGCATCTGGGAGTTTGCCGGATGGAGTTGCGGCGACGGCGATTCAGCGCGGCGGCGCAGGCGGCGCTCGACGCATTGCAGCGTTTATATCACTATCCGCTGGCGCATCATATGCTGGGGATGTCGCTGGCAGGGATGAAGGAATACGAGCGTGCGGCGGCGGCGTTTGGCGCGGCGATTTCGTTTAATCCGAATTTTCCTGAAGCGCATATGCGACTGGCAGCGGTGCTGGAGAGACATCTGAACGATCCGGCGGCCGCCAGGGAGCATCGCAAACTGGCGCAAAGGATGCGACGAAGAAAGACAGTGCGTAAGGCGCCAATATCCGCGGCGGAGCGCGTCGAGAAAGCGACGGGCGGTGTCCAGGAACAGGCACCGGTAACTCAGGCTGAGCAACAGACGGTTGCCGCACTGGAAGAATCGCTGATTGTGGTGACGGGATTGCCGAGGTCTGGCACCTCAATGTTCATGCAGATGCTTGCGGCCGGCGGGCTGAACGTGATGACAGACGGCCTGCGGGAGCCGGATGAGGATAATCCGCGCGGATACCTGGAGTTTGAGCCGGTGAAAAATCTGCTGAAGGATTCCAGCTGGCTGCGGGAAGGCAAAGGCAAGGTGGTGAAAATTGTCGCGCCCCTCCTTGGAGCGCTGCCGCCGGGGTTGCCTTGCAGGATTATCTTCACGGAGCGGGATCTGGATGAAGTACTGGATTCGCAGGAGCGGATGTTGGTGCGGCGGAAACAGGATATTGTTTCGACGCCGGAACGCAGGCAATTGCTGAAGAACGAGTATGCGCGGACGACGGTTCGGGTGAAGACCGGGCTGGCGCGACGTCCGGGGACGCAACTGCTGAGTGTGGGTTATCGCGAGGCAGTGACGAATGGCCGCGCAGTGGCAGAGAGGGTCAACGAGTTTTTGGGTGGCGGGCTGGATGTGGACAAGATGGCGGCGGCGGTCGATCCTTCGCTGCATCGCAACAAGGCATAGGGTGGGAGGCTGGGAGGCGAAGCCTCTGAGTGGTGCGCGCCGTATCATGTCGGTATGCTCCCTGTGCCGCGAATCGCAGTCCGGCTGAGTGCTGTCCTGTTTCTGGCGACTGCGAGCGCGCAGACGCAGCAGGACGTTGCCGCGCCCACAGGAACGACGCTCACCGTTCGCTCGAACCTGGTTCTGGTCCCCGCGCTTGTGAAAACGAAACAGGGGGGCGTGGTTTTCAGTCTCACGGCGGATGACTTCTCGCTCACGGATAACGGTCAGCGGCAGCATCTAACCCTTGATCCGGACGCAGATTCGGAGCCGCTGGCACTGGCGATATGCGTGGAGACAGGCGGCGCGGGCCGAAATCACACGGAGGATTACGACCACCTGGACGCCATTCTGACCTCGTTAATCGGCGGGGTGGAGCATCGCGTTGCGGTAGTGGGCTTCGATAGCTCGCCACATTTGCTGCTGCCGTTCACGCCCGAGGCTTCGGAGGCATCGCTGAGGATTTCCAGTCTGCGCAAGGGCGATTCGGGCGCCGCAATACTTGATGGCGTGGCATTCGCCGTGGCGCAACTCCGGACGCAGCCTGCGAGCTATCGGCGTGCAATCCTTTTGATCAGCGAGACGATCGATCAGGGCAGTACCACGGCGCTCGGCGAAGCGCTGCGGCTGATCAGCGATACGAATACTACTCTCTATAGCTTTGCGTATTCGAGCACAAAGGAGTCCATCGGGCATGAAGCGTCGAAGTTCGGTTACAACGGCGCGAGCGAGCCCGGTCCGGCCCATGGCTGTTTCAGCAGGGACGGCGCCGATGCGGAGTATGAAGGCCATTACAGCAAACAGGTGCTCGATTGCCTCAGTCAACTGGCTCCGCCGTTGCGCCTGATTACAATGACTTATCTGACTGCGCGCAACGCGCTGAAGACCAACACCGCCGCGACGCTGGCGCAACTTACAGGCGGAGAGTTCTTCCATTTCAACAATGCGAAGGAACTGCGGAACGATCTGATTTCAGTGACTCACGATGTTTTGAACTACTATGTTCTGAGCTTCCGGCCGTCGTTGCCAACGCCGGGGCTGCATGCGATGCATCTGGAGGTTCGGGACCGGCCGCAAGTGACGCTCAAGTCGCGCACACAGTACTGGATCGACGACGACGCGGTTCATTGAGGGTACGTGTCCTCAATTACAACGCAGAATTACAATAAGAGTTCATGCAACAAACCATTCGTCCCGCGGGACGCCTTTCGGGTGTGCTTTCTCTACCCGGTGATAAATCTATATCTCATCGCTTCGCCATGATCGCGTCGCTCGCCGAAGGGACTTCGCGAATTACCAATTTTTCCACGGGTGCGGATTGCCATTCAACGCTCGGCTGCGTGCAGGCGCTGGGGATCGACACGTCCGAAGAAGGCACGACGGTAACGATCCATGGCAAAGGACTAGAGGGCTGGAAGGAACCGGCGGGCGATCTGGACGCGGGAAATTCGGGATCGACGATCCGGATGATGTCGGGGCTGCTGGCGGCTCAACCGTTTACGAGCCGGATTTTTGGCGATGAATCACTGACGCGGCGACCGATGGCGCGGGTGATGAAGCCATTGGCGGAGATGGGCGCGAGGATCGAAGCGCGCGACGGGCAGTTTCCGCCGCTCACTATTCATGGCGGGCCGCTGCATCCGATTGAGTACACGCTGCCGGTGCCGAGCGCGCAGGTGAAGACGTGTGTGCTGTTTGCCGGGCTGTTCGCCGATGGGCAGACGATTGTGCATGAGCCGATCCGATCGCGCGACCACACAGAGATTGCGCTGCGGGAGTTTGGCGCGGACCTCGTGGTGAAGCAGAAGACGATTACGCTGCAGGGGCGACCGACCCTGACGGGTCGGGATGTGGTGGTGCCGAGTGACCT
>CAIKAS010000107.1 GCA_903825445.1 uncultured Acidobacteriia bacterium | reverse complement strand
CTGGAGATTGGCAGAGCCGCTCTGGAAAGCTCCCGTCGTGGGGTCCGTCAGAACGTTGAGCGCATTGGTTGCGCTCTGAAGATATCCGGAAGTCGTCGTGCTGCCCAGGAACGCCTGAACGGCCGAAATGCTGGCGGATGAGAACGTGCTTTGGTCAAACGACATTTGACCTGTCTCGTCCACCGTAAGCCCAAGATCTGCTAATGATGCAACGCCCTGAGAACTGGAACTGGGGGAGCCGTACCCGGAAATGGTCTGCAGAAGATTCGACATTTCGTAGACTACGCTTTGCCCCGATAGCGCTCCGGCATTCTGTCCGATTTGCTGCTGAACCGCGGTTACGGCACTGTTATACGCTGTGGCAAAGTTCGAGAGTGCGCTGCTAATGGATGACGAGTTCGCCCCGACGGTAACCGTAACCGGCGTTTTAGTAGCGCTCAGCAGGTTCAGCGTGAGGCCTGGCGAAAGCGTGACGTTAGTTGACGAGCTGCTGATATCCGTGGCTGAACCGTTAACAGCGTACTGCACGTTCTGTCCTGTCGATAGGGTGCTCAACAGGCCCGTCGTCCCGGCAGTAAGTTGAATTGAGTCTGGCGCAAGACTCGTGCTGGTTACGGACAGGCGATAGTCGGGGCTCGAAGATGACCCCATATTGACAATCGTTGCCTGGACTCCATAGTTGCCGGAGTTCAACGCCGTTACTAATGAATTCAGGCTGGGTCCTGAAGGTGTGATCGTGCTGGTATTTCCGTTGACAGATAGCGTAAACGAGGATGCCGAATTGATGTTTTGGGTTGTAGGGTCTGTCACCGTGGTCAGGCCTGAAGTGCTCATGGCGGTTGTCTGGGAACCCATGCTGTCTACCTGCACTGTGTAAGTTCCCGGCAGCGCACCAGCGGCTGCGGAAGCTGTCAAAGTGCTGGAGTTGGATACCTGAACTGCGGATGTTCCGGAGGCTGCGGTAGAAAGAGTGCCCAGTGCCTGCTGGAGTCCCGTAAATGTCGAATCCAGCTGAGCTAGCGTGCTTGCCTGGTTAGTGAGATCCGTTACGGAATTCTGTTCCAGCTGAATAGGCGCATCGGCCAGAGCCACGGCGCGCTGAATCACCTGTTGAAAACTGGATGAAAACGTACTGCTCCCGCTGAACGTAATGGGGGAACTCGAAGAAGACGGAGAAGTGGCGGAAGTAGCCATAAACGATCACCTTGCAGGATCACGATGCAAGAATAGGGCCAAAGAAAAAAGGGCCGATCCGGAATACCGGGCGGTTAACCCGGCTCACGGTTCGGCCCCAAAGGCCCTGCAGTGGATTACCCGAGGAGCTTGAGCAACGACTGCGGCGCCGAATTCGCCTGCGCCATGGCGGCTACCGACGCTTGCACCAGCACCTGTGCCTGTGAAAGGTTCGCAGCTTCCTGTGCCACGTTCGCGTCGCGGATGCCCGACTCAGCAGCCGAGAAGTTTGTGATCTGCGAGTTGGCCAGATCCATCCCGTAGTTCAGCTTGTTTTCTCCCGCGCCGACGTTAGATTGAACGTTACCAAGGGCCGTAATGGCGTTATTGATCGCGTTCAGCGCCGCGAGCGAGTTGCCCGTGGCAGTCGAAAGAGTGGTCGGCGTGTTGGTCGTCTGTGCGCCGGTTGCGGTAAACGTACCGTTAGCGGCAGTGGTGGAGACGCTAAACGTGGAGCCGCCCTGCAGCGAGATGCCCGTACCCGCGGAGTTTGCGACCGCGTAGACGCCGATGGAAGCCGTGGCGGCATTAATCTTAGCCAGTGCGCTGGTCAGAGTGTCGGCCGCCGCCATCGTGACTTTCGCAGAACCCTGCGCGCTCATGAAGGTCAGTGTTTCCACCTTGCCCGTATAGCTGGCCGCGCCGTCCACTTCATAAACGCCGTTGTTGGTGGCCGTCGTAGCAGTGGTCGCAATTTGGTCTGTGGCGTCAGCAGTGGTGGTGCTCACCGTAAATGGCGTAGAGCCGCCGAAGTTCAGCTGGCCGTCCGAGCCAACCTGCGCGGTAATTCCGTAGTTATTCAACTGGCTGTTGAGCGACGACAGAACCTGCGCCTGGGTGAGGGCGCCGGCGGTACCGTCCACCTTCGCGGTTACCGTAGTCGCGTTGTCGTTGCTAAGTGTGTTGAAAGTAAACGTCTGCGTGGCGCCGCTCAGGAAGGTGGCGGCCGGAGCGTCCAGCCGAACACTGTTACCCGTCAATTCAGTGCCGCCGCCGAGAACGCTGGTGTTGTTGATTCCAAGGCTGGTCGCGTCCACCGCATTCTGCGCACCGCTCAGGTCGACTGAGATCTGGGAGTTTGCCACCGTGCCGCCACCAATGTAAACAGTGTTCACCTGGTTCAGGCTGCCGCCCGAGGACAGACCGATGTTGGCCGCCTGCTGGCTGATCTGCTGCGTCAACTGTTGATATTCCACGTTAATGTTGGCGCGATTACCCACAAATGTGCTGCTGGCGGATTCGGTCGCCAAAGTCTTCAACCGGTTCAGCATGGTGCTGATGTTGCTCAGTCCGCCGTCGGCGATCTGGAGGCTGCTGAGACCCGCTGTGGCGTTCAAGACACCCTGATTCAACTGTGAGATGTTGCTGCGATAGGTGTTTGCAACGGCGAGGCCGGCAGCGTCGTCGCCAGCCATGTTGATGCGGTAGCCTGACGTCAACTGCTGGATGGTGTTCTGCTGAAACTGTTCGTTGGTGTTCAGATTGTTCTGAGAAATCAACGACGCCATGTTTGTCTGAAGAGAAATCATAAGTAACGTCCTGTCCTTGCGATACTACCTGGACATCCTGTCCCGGCTTCGGTTTCTCCGGCTTTACCGGATGCCCGACGTATCAGCTTTCACTCATCCATATCGTGGAAGACCACGGATGTTCTAGAGTGATTATTTGAAAACCAGGCATTTATCTGTTGCCTTAATCCAGCGCCTGCTGCGGTATCCAGCTATAAAACACTTTCGGGCGGACCCTGAGGTCCGCCCGAAAGTGCATTCATTGATATACGTCGCAGCCACCACCCTCTCGCTTCCCCGTGCTTCAGGCTGCCTGCATCGACAAACCCGCGCGGCCAAGCGAGCGCATTTTCATAATCAGAGTGGTGCGTTTAATCCCCAGCCTTTCCGCTGCGGCCGTCTTGTTGCCTTTGCTCTCGTCCAGTGCCCGTGCCAGCATATCTAACTCGAAGCGCGCGACCGCCGTGTTGAAGTCCATTTCGATTCCTGTTGAATCGTATTGGACAGGGGTGCGGTCAACTATCAGGCAGGCGGCGGGGGATAGCATGTGAGAATGGGCGCCGAAATCGGATTGTGCCAAATATGTACGCTCTCCGCTCATCGCGACAGCCATCTCAATCGCATTCTCCAGTTGGCGAACGTTGCCTGGCCATGCACTGCGGGTCAGGTGCTGTACAGCGTCAGCGGTCAGTCGCTTTACGGGAATAGCTTCGGAGCGGCATATTTTTTCGACAAAATGATCGGCCAGCACCGGAATATCGCTGGTACGAGCGCGCAACGGCGGCATCTTCAGTGGCAGAACGTTAAGGCGATAGTAAAGGTCTTCACGAAACTTCCCCTGCCGCACCTTCTCGGTCAAATCGGCATTGGTGGCCGCAATAATACGCACGTCGACTTTGATAGTCTCTGAACTTCCCAGACGCTGGATTTCGCGGTCCTGCAGCGCGCGGAGCAGCTTTGCCTGCATATCGAGCGGCATATCGCCGATCTCGTCCAGGAAGAGGGTTCCCTTATTTGCCTGTTCGAACCGGCCGACTCTGTGGGTTACTGCTCCGGTGAAGGCGCCCCGTGTATGGCCGAACAACTCGGCTTCGAGCAGACTCTCAGGGAGCGCGCTGCAGTTGACCGCCACCATGCTGAACGCTGCCCGCGGGCTTGCCATGTGGATACAGCGGGCCACAACTTCCTTGCCCGTCCCGGTCTCGCCCTGGATCAATACGGTGCACTTTCTGGGGCCCGCCAGACGAATGGTGTCAGCGACGGTCTCCATCGAACTGCTCTCGCCGACGAGCATCGACCGCCAGGGTTCCGATGCCTTTGCCGCTTTAGATGTCCGCCGGTCGAGCATCCGCTTTTCCTCGAGAGCCTGGTCAATCGCTTGCCAAACTTCATCAGCCGAAGAATTACTGTCAAGGCAGTTATGGGCTCCGGCGCGCAGCATGCGTACCGTTGTGGCGGCAGCGATCTCTGGACCGACCACGATTACCGGTATTTCCAGACTCATGGATTTGATCTGTTCTATCAGG
>CAIKAS010000106.1 GCA_903825445.1 uncultured Acidobacteriia bacterium | reverse complement strand
TGACATTGGTGAAGGTCTGGGAGAAATCGCCGCCGCGTTCGGCGACCGTGGGTACGTAAGTGAGCTGCGAAGGGGCGGGGACAAACTGCCGTGTGCGTTCCTGCGAGAGGAAGAAGAACAGCTTCTTGCGCTCGATATTCGCGACTTTGGGGATATAAACGGGACCGCCCACCGCATACGTGAAGACGTTGTATCGGTAGTAATCACGCGGCGTCGCGGTGCCGGAGGGGGTCAGCATGTGGTTGTTGGCCCAACTGTTGGCATTGAATTCCTGGTTGCGGTGATTCCAGGAAGCGCTGCCATGCAGATCCTGCGTGCCGCTCTTCGTGATCACGGTGACGACAGGGCCGGCGTTGCGCCCGTACTCAGCCTGATAGCTGGATTCGAGAACGCGGATTTCCTGAATCGAATCTATGTTCGGGAGGTACTGGGCGGTCTGATTGGAACTGCCAACAAGATCGGTAACGCCATCGATATTGAAATTGATAGCGGCGGAATTGCCCACGATGGTGATGTTGCCGATGCCGGAATTGTCAGGAGTATTGCGAACCGTCGCAGAGTCGACGACGCCGGGGAGCAGGTGGAGAAAACCTACGAGGTCGCGACCCTTTTGTGTGAGGCTATCGATATCGCCGGAAGTGATGGCGTAAGACTGGGCCGGAGCAGCGGCCTGAGTTTCGGCGGGATTTACGGCGGCAACATGCGAATCAGTCACGCTGCCGGGTTCGAGAGTCAGCTTGCCGACAGTACGCTGTTCCTGAGCGAGAACGACGATGTCCGTGATGGCCTCCGAACGATAGCCGGGGGCTTTGACAGTGACGACATAGGTGCCTGCCACGATGACGGGGAAACTGAAATCGCCGCGGCGGTCTGTGGTTCCCTGATAAACGTAACCGGTGCCAACGAGGGCGAGAGTTACGGGCGCGTTCACAACGGGCGCGCCTTTCTGGTCAACTACGGAACCGACCAGCGAACTGGTGACGTTTTGTCCGAACAGGCCTGCGCAGCAGAGCGTTAACGCGAGGATAGCGCGCGTAATGCCATTCAATGTCATTTCTTCCCCTTGGTTTTTCGACGTACTACTTTTCGACGTATTGCTGATGTTGCGACTACTTGCTTATTTATAAGGACACACACGGCCTGAGCGCATACGGCGGAAGCGCTTGCCGCATAGATTGGCGCGGTTCGGAAACCGCAAACCGGCCGGAATTTTGGCCGTTCCAGTCGATTATATCATCGGGCCTCCGCGTGGATGCACCGCGGGATAAGTATTGTCATTGTTTTCTGAGGGTTGAAGGCATTTCTTGTCACGTTTCGGTGAGGGACAAGCTGAAGCTTATCCTGCAAGAGAGGTTGGACGCGGGAGTAGCGTAACGGGTTGCATTTCCGGTGCATGCAAAAGGGTCTGATAGACTTCTGTTTTTATGCCACATATTGATGTTCCGCTCACGCGCGGACGGTTTGGGGAAACAGCGCGCCCCGACAACTGGTGGATACAGCCACTGGTGGTTTTTCTGGGATTTTCCACCTTCATCGTTTACTCGACATGGGCGGCACTCCAGGGCAATAATTACTCATTTGGGCCACTGTTATCGCCGTTCTATTCGCCGCTGCTCTACGGCCCCGAATCGTACGCATGGTTCGGCCATACAGCGCCTTCGTGGTTCCCCTCCTTCCTTCCTTTCTCCTCTGCATTTTTGATTCTCTGGATTCCTGGTGGCTTTCGATTCACCTGCTACTACTACCGCGGTGCATACTATAAGGCCTTTTGGCAGGATCCGCCGAACTGCGCAGTGGGCGAGCCGCGAAAGAAGTACTGGGGTGAACGTACTTTCCCCCTGATTATTCAGAACATCCACCGCTATTTCATGTACCTGGCGGTGGCTTTCATTTTCCTGCTGGCGCACGATGTGTGGGAAGCGACGAAGTTTGACAACGGCTTTGGGGTCAGTGTGGGAACCCTGGTGCTGGCGCTAAATACGGTATTGCTGGGCTGCTATACGTTCGGGTGCCATTCTTTCCGGCATCTGGTGGGCGGCATGAAAGACATTCTTTCGCAGTCGCCGGTTCGAAAGAAAGCATACGACTGCGTGGGGTGCCTGAATACGCGGCACATGCGGTTTGCGTGGTTCAGCTTGTTCTGCGTCGGCTTCTCCGATCTGTATGTCCGGTTGTGCGCGATGGGCATCTGGACGGATTTCAGGATTCTCTAAATGGCGGAATATAAAACATTCGAATACGACGTGCTGGTGATCGGCGCGGGCGGCGCGGGTTTGCGTGCCGCGATTGAAGCATCGTCGGCGGGTCTGAAGGTTGGCCTTGTGTGTAAGTCGTTGCTGGGCAAAGCCCACACCGTCATGGCGGAAGGCGGCATGGCTGCTTCGATGGGTAACGTCGACGACCGTGACAGCTGGCGCGTCCACTTCGCCGATACGATGCGCGGCGGACAGTATCTGAACAATCCGCGCATGGCGGAACTGCATGCGAAGGAAGCGGGCGACCGCGTCAGAGAACTTGAGGCCTGGGGCGCGGTTTTCGACCGCACCAAAGACGGCAAAATTCTTCAACGCAATTTCGGCGGACATCGTTATCCGCGGTTGGCGCATGTGGGTGATCGCACTGGTCTCGAAATGATCCGCACCTTGCAGGATCACGGCATTCACACCGGCATGGAAGTGCATATGGAATGCACGGTGCTGGATCTGCTGACTGACGCCGGGCGCATTGCGGGCGCGTTCGGGTATGGTCGCGAACTGGGCCGTTTCATGCTGTGGAAGGCGAAGGCTGTAGTGATGGCTACGGGCGGCGTGGGCCGCGCGTTCAAGATCACGAGCAACAGCTGGGAATATACGGGCGACGGGCAGGCTCTTTGTTATCGCGCCGGCGCGCGGCTGATGGATATGGAGTTTGTGCAGTTCCATCCGACCGGAATGGTTTGGCCACCCAGTGTCCGCGGGATTCTGGTGACGGAAGGCGTGCGCGGTGAAGGCGGCGTGCTGCGGAATAAAGATGGCAAGCGGTTCATGTTTGACGATATTCCGGACAACTATAAACCGCAGACTGCCGATAACGAAGAAGAAGGCTGGCGGTATGTGACGGGCGATAAGAATGCCCGCCGTCCGCCAGAGCTTCTGACGCGCGATCACGTAGCGCGCTGTATTAATCGGGAAGTGCGCGAAGGGCGGGGAAGTCCGCATGGCGGCGTGTTCCTGGATATTGCGTGGATCAAATCGAAGATTCCGAATGGCGCGGAGCATATTAAGCGCAAGCTGCCGAGCATGTATCACCAGTTCAAGCAGCTGGCGGATCTGGATATTACCGAGACGCCGATGGAAATCGGACCGACGACGCACTACATTATGGGCGGCGTGAAGGTGGATGCGGATTCGCAGATGACGGATGTGCCGGGATTGTTCGCCGCCGGCGAGTGCGCGGCGGGTCTGCACGGGGCGAACCGGCTGGGCGGAAATTCGCTTTCGGATTTGGTGGTGTTTGGAATGCGCGCGGGCGCGGCGGCGGCGGAGTTTGCAAAGTCACACGGTGACGCGCAGGTGAATCCGCAGCAGGTGGACGCGATTGCGGCCGAAGCATTAGCCCCGCTGAATCGCGAGAGTGGACCGAGGCCTTACGACATCCAGTTCGAACTGCAGGATTTCATGCAGGATCTGGTGGGCATCGTTCGCGTCGAGAAAGAAATGGCGCTGGCGCTGGAGAAGTTAGCGGATATGAAGAAGCGGGCGGCGGGTGTCGCGGCCGGCGGGAATCGCGAGTACAACCCAGGTTGGCATACGGCGATCGATCTGCGGAATCTGCTGACGGTGTCGGAAGCAATTGCGCTCTCGGCGATCGACCGCAAGGAAAGCCGAGGGGCACATTTCCGGGACGATTATCCGGCGAAGGTTGCTTCCGAAGGTACTTACAACCACACAATCAAGCGCGGCGCCGATGGACAGATGGAACTGGCGCGTGAGCCGCTGCCGCCCATGACGGATGAGATGAAGGCGATCATTGCTCAGCAGGATAAACCCGAGGAGAAGAAGTCATGAGCGCGGTGACGTTCCAGATCTGGCGTGGCGACCGGAATAAGGGCGCATTTCAGGAATACAAGGCGGAAGTGACCGAGGGCATGGTCGTGCTGGATGTGGTGCATAAAATCCAGGCGGAACAGGCCAACGACATGGCGGTGCGGTGGAACTGCAAAGCGGGCAAGTGCGGGTCCTGCTCGGCTGAGATTAACGGCATGCCGAAGCTGATGTGCATGACGCGGATGAATACGCTGCCGCAGGATAAGCCGATCAAGATTGAGCCGATGAAGACATTCCCGCTGATTCGCGATCTGGTGACGGACGTGAGCTGGAATTTCGAGGTTAAGAAGACGATCAAGAAGTTCAAGCCGCGCAAGCCGGATGCACCGGATGGAACGTGGCGCGTGCAGCAGGCGGATGTGGATCGTCCACAGGAATTTCGGAAGTGCATTGAGTGCTTCCTGTGTCAGGATGTTTGCCATGTGCTGAGAGATCATCACATGCATTCGGAGTTCATCGGGCCGAGATTTTTGGTGTATACGGCGGCGCTGGAGATGAATCCGCTGGATACGGAGGACCGGCTGAAGGATTTGAAGGATCAGCACGGGATCGGGCTGTGCAACATTACGAAGTGCTGCACGAAGGTTTGCCCGGAGCATATCACGATTACAGATAATGCGATTATTCCGCTGAAGGAACGCGTGGTGGACGAATTTTTCGATCCGCTGGGTGGGTTGTTTAAGATGTTCCGGTAAGGGAATCAAGGAAATGGAAGTTCCGGCCACCGACTCAGGCGTACGGGACCAGCGAATTGCGGAGGCCCTGCTGGGCATGCGCGGCGATGGCATAGATTGGGGGCAGTCCTACCAATCCGGTGGTGAGCCCTGGTCAATGAAGGTGGCTAACAGGTTCCTTCTTTGCTGCTTGCTTGATTATCAGGTTCCGTCGTCACAGGCATGGGCAAACGGCGAGCGTCTCGTTAAGGACATTCTGGGTGACCCGGATAACGTCTGGTTGGCGATTACATCCGTTCCGCTAAGCGAATGGGTGTCGAGACATGCTGTTTACAAACTGCATAGATTTCCCAAAGCCCACGAACGTCTGTGGCGAACCGGCAAGAGAATCATCGATGAGTGGGGCGGCGACGCGCGTCGAATATGGGAAGGCAAGAATCCCTCCGCGGCTCTTGAAGTTCTCTGGAATATTGGCGCTGGCGATCAGATATCCCGGATGATTGTTGGTGCGCTGAAAGACTGCGGGCAGATAACAGGCACGGCGAGCGACGTTAAAGGCGACGTGTATGTCCGTCGAGTGCTTGGACGCGCGTTGTTAGGCCTGCCGACCGATGCAGAAGCCGCAGTGGCGCTCGCGCGTCGTTTGCATCCGAGTGATCCCTGGCAGTTGGACGCGCCGCTATGGATGGTGGGAAGTACTACTTGCAAAACGAACCCGATTTGTCCGAAATGTAATCTGTCTCCACACTGCGTTTACGCGTTGGGCAATGTTGCGCCTTAGCAGGGTTCCACGCCGCGGATCGAGCGCATTTTTGGAAACGCCCGGCGAGCCATCCATCACGCCGCAGACTGGGGTTGGTATCGCTGAACATCGATGTCGCGCTCATGCCTGCGCGCCTGCGCCAAATCGTACGCCGCCTGCATCCTGATCCAAATCTCGGGCGTCGCCCCAAAGGCTTTCGCCAGGCGGATGGCCATCTCCGGAGAAACTCCGGCCTGTCCGTTGATCAGGCGCGACAGCGTGGTTCTGCTCACGCCCAGCACCTTGGCGCCTTCCGTCACGGAGAGAGAAAACGCATGGAGGCAGTTTAGCCGGACCGACAGGCCGGGGTGCGGCGGGTTCTTCATTGGCATAGTAGGCTCCTTGTCCAGTTAGTGGTAGTCAATTAGTTCAACATCGTCGGCGCTGCCGTCGCTGAAACGAAAAACGATTCTCCAGTTGGTCTTTACGGTGACAGACCAAAAGCCTTTCATGTCACCCTTGAGCGGATGGAGATGAAGGCTGGTGAGTCCCATATCTTCTATCCTTACGGCTTCATCGAGTTGGGCGAGGATAGTCCGCACCTTGTCTCTTAAGTCAGGTCGAACTCCGCCCGGGTCGTCCTTTTCGAAGAGCCTTTTCAGCCCCTTGTGACGAAAGCCGATTATCAAGTTACAGTGTAGCGTGTGGCGATACGCGCCTCAGGATTCCACCTCCGTAAGCGCTGGATGCAAGTCACGCCAATCTAACCTCCGCGTTATATTGGACAGAACGGTCGCAGCGATCTTATGCCGGAAGCCCGTAACATTCTGAATCAGTACTTGATGGTTTTCGCAGGCGCCGGGTTGGGTGGCGTTGCGCGCTTTTTTGTCGCCACGCTTGTCGGTGCGAGGTTCGCCGGCCGCTTTCCTCTCGGCACGTTTCTGATCAACGTGACCGGTAGTTTCGCCATCGGTCTGCTCATGACAATTCTCACGGAGCGCATCACTCCGCATCCGTACTGGCGGCCGTTCCTGGTCGTCGGCGTGCTCGGTGGCTACACCACGTTCTCCAGCTTCGAGTGGGAAACGCTCTACGCCGCCAGGCATGGAGCGGGCGCGATCGGGCTGCTGTACGTTCTTTCGAGCGTTGCCATCGGCTACCTCGCCGTATGGCTTGGCGCGATGATCGCCCGGCCGTAGGGTGCGCGGAGATCACTCAGACGAATTCAGACCGACTTCCGGCTCCCACGCGCGAAGCCGCTCTAATAGCAATTTGACGCGGTCTGGGTTTTCGCTCGCGACGTTCTTCTTCTCGCCTGGATCGGATTCAAGATTGGAGAGCCAGATCTTGTCAGGCTTGGGATCGCCGGGAAACTGCGGCGGGTTGAAGATCAGCTTCCAGTCACCGTTACGCACTGCCCGCTGTTCGTTGAAGCTCCAGAAGAGGAAGTCGTGCTCCTTAGCCTTGCCGGCAAGCACGGGGAGTATATTCTGGCCATCGACGCCGGTGATCGGCTTGGCCGCGGGGTCGGCCATGGCGAGAAGTGTGGGTGTGAGATCCATCGAGATCATCGGGCGGTTCCAAACCTGGCCGGGCTTGATAAAGCCGGGTGCCCGCATCATGGCGGGGACGTGCATGCCGCCATCGAACAGGCCCTGTTTCCAGCCGCGGTAAGGTTCGTTGCTGCCACCGTGATACGGCTGGCCGTCGCTGGAGGCGCGAACTTCGCGGGTTGCGCCGTTATCGGCCTGGAAGTAAACGATGGTGTTGTCTTCCAAACCCTGCTGCTTCAGTTGATCGAGCAGT
Source organism: uncultured Acidobacteriia bacterium (assembly GCA_903825445.1). GTDB lineage: Bacteria > Acidobacteriota > Terriglobia > Bryobacterales > Bryobacteraceae > BOG-234. The sequence goes on along the minus strand of CAIKAS010000106.1, from coordinate 11,038 downwards.
GAGCCAATCACATCGTCAACCGCGGCCACCATGGCGAGATGCATGCGGCGGTCGCGCTCCATGGTGGCAGGGAAGCGGTCGAGGTATTTTTTTGGCGCCATCATGGAATAGTGCGGCGCGCCGAAGCAGACGTACATGAAGAACGGCTTCGCGGCGGTTTGCTTCGCGAGGTGAGCCTGTGCTTCGCGGCCGAGCAACTCGGTCATATACGCGGGCTCCTCAAAGACTTCTGTTTCGTTGCGCCAGAGATCGTGGAAGATCTTGCCGGGAGGGCCGCCGAGTTGGTAGTAACGATGCGAATAAGCGTCGAGCCAGCCTGAGTACCAGCCGAAGAAATTGTCGAAGCCCTGATTCATGGGGCGGCTGGCAGGCGCGCTGCCGAGGTGCCACTTGCCGAACGCGGCAGTGCCGTAGCCGAGTGCGCGCAGGCGTTCGGGCAGCGTATTTTCATCGGCACGAAGGCCAGGTACATCCCAGGTGGGTTCGGAGGGGAGCGCGCCTTTGACGCCGGTGCGGTCGGGGTACCTGCCCGTGAGAATGGCCGCGCGGGATGCCGAACAGATGGGCGCATTGGCGTACCACTGCGTGAAGCGTACCCCGGAGGCGGCGAGGCGATCGAGATTCGGCGTGCGCACTTCAGGATGGCCGTAACAGCCGACGTCGCCGATGCCGTGGTCGTCTGTGATCAGGACGAGAATGTTCGGCCTTTTGGTTGTCTGCGCGGTAGCAGCGGTGGCGGCCAGGGCGGGAACGAGCTTCAGAAAATCCCGACGGTCGTAAGTGGGCATGAGGGTATTCTATGCCAGGATCTGGGCCGAATCTACACTTTACACGAGTGCGGGGTAGTCGGTGTAGCCCTTTGCGCCAGGCGTGTAGAACGTGGCCTGGTCCGGTGCATTCAGGGGTGAGTCATTCTTGAAACGCTTCACCAGATCGGGATTCGCCAGGTATGTGGAGCCGAAGACGATGGCGTCGGCGCGTTTCTCTTCGATCGCCTGATTGGCTTCGGCCTTCTTAAATCCGCCACCGACCAGAAACGCTCCAGAGTATGCTGCCCGCAATGTTGTTTCGGAGCCGATACCAGTGCGCATCACGTGCAGGTAGGCGAGTTTCTTCGGCCCGATGGCTTTCGCCAGCGCGATGAACGTAGGCAGTGGATCTTCGTCGTTGATGTCGTTGAACTTCATGCCGGGGCTGACCTTCATACCCACCTTGCCCGATGAGCCAGCGGCTGCGATCATCGCATTCAGCGTTTCGACGACAAAACGAATTCGATTCTCGATGCTCCCGCCGTAAGCATCCGTGCGCCGGTTGGCACTGGAGCTTAGAAACTGATTGGGCAGATAGCCCGATGCCGCGTGCAGTTCGACTCCATCGAAACCAGCTGCCATAGCGTTGCGGGTGGCTTGAGCGAACTCCGCAATCACACCGGGAATTTCAGCGAGCTCAAGTGCTCGCGGCATGTCATTCGGCTGCATGCCCTGCGCATCGGTCCACATCTGACCGGCGGCGCGAACGGCTGATGGCGCGATAGGCGCATCGGGGATTGTGCGGTTCGCGGAGTGCGCGATGCGCCCCACATGCATGATTTGCACGAAAATCCTCCCACCCTGTGCATGAACAGCGTCAGTGACCACGCGCTAGGCGGCAATCTGATCCGGCGTAAAAATACCGGGAGTGCGCGCGTAACCCAAACCCGCCGCGCTGGGGGCAGTGCCTTCCGTAATAAGGAGGCCCGCATCGGCGCGCGACGCGTAGTAATCTACCGCCAGTGGAGACGGAACGCCCTGATAATCGGCCCGGGAACGGGTCATGGGAGCCATGACAATACGGTTCGTGAGCGCGTAATCGCCCAGTGTGATCGGTGAGAATAGATCCATCGCTTGGGTTTGATGCGCGCGGCACGGGAAAGATGCAGACTCTTGTCGATATACTACGCGACATAGATCACCGCCGGGAGTAACCGATGGACCGAAGAACATTCCTCAAATCGATGGCGGCTGCATCCGCCGCCAGCCTCACCCAGCTGCCCCTGCTACAGGCTGCGCTGCCAAAGATGAAGATCACTCGAGTGCGCGCTTACACACCGCCGGGGCAGAATCCACTCTTCAACCAATCGAACATCGTGGTCACCATCGAAACCGATGCTGGCATCACGGGCATTGGCGAAGGTGGTTTTCCGGACACACTGAAGCAATGCGCCGGCCGCCTCATCGGGCAGGATCCCCAGTACATAGAACGCCTGTGGCAGGATATGTCCCGCTCATTCTTTTATCCGCCGGGGCGCGAAAAACAGGATGCCTTGGGTGCTCTCGATCTCGCGCTGTGGGATATTCGCGGCAAGGTGCTCAAAGTGCCGGTGCATGAAATTCTCGGCGGCACGACGCGCAACTATTGCGAGTGCTACAACACGGGCGGTGTGGTTCCTGGCATCACTGCCAATATGAGTCTCAAAGACCGTGCCGCCGCCACGATCGCAGCCGGCTACCGCGCCTTCCGCATGGGCGCTGCCGACACGCCCGCCAACACGACATTTAACACTCATCAGAAGCTCAATCAGCTTTACGACGAGTGCGTGCAGGTTCGCGATGGAGTCGGCAAGAATGGCGATTTCTGCATCGATTTCCATCAGCGCTTCGACCTTTCCGATGCCGTGCGCGGCTGCAATCTGATCGAAGGACTCGCGCCCTATTTCGTGGAAGACCCGGTTCGCGCCGAGGCATTCAATGACGATATTCCAAAGCTTCGCACCATGGTCAAAGTGCCGATTGCCGCCGGCGAAGAATGGGGCGGACGCTGGGACTTCAACAAGCTGGTGGAGAATCACGACATCGACTACATGCGCGCCACGCTGCCGAACGTCGGCGGCATCACGGAAATGATGAAGGTAGCGGCTATCTGCGAGACGCATTTTGTCGGCATCGTCCCGCATTTCACGGGGCCGATCGCGACTGCCGCGCTGGTGAATTCACTGGGTACGTTTTCTGGTCCGTTACTGATGGAATATAGCTACGCCGGTCGCGACCTGCCGCATTTGCCGGTGTGCTGCGATTTCAAAGATGGCAAGCTTTATCCGAATGATCGCCCCGGACTGGGCGTGGAACTGGATATGAAGCAGTTGACGCAGCTCATGGAAGTGACGAAGTTCGATACGAACCGCGCGCAGACTTACTTCCGGCCGGACGGTTCCATCACGAACTGGTAATGAGGTCTGCGCCGTGAAGCCAAATGGCGTATAATTAGTAGCCAGGAGGCCACAATGGAAACAGCCACTATCGCCGAGGTCCTGGGCGGACCAAGGATTCTTGGCAGAGCCGTCGCCAGTCCCGACGATCTCGCGCAACTGATTCGCAAAGGCCTGCCGTCCGCCTCGCTTTCGGCGCTTGCCGGAAAACTCCGCATCGCGAATGGCGCGCTGTCCATTAAGCTTGGCATTCCCCAGCGAACCTTGACACGCCGAATGACCCAGGGCTCGCTTCTCACTTCCGCGGAGTCGGACCGCACGGTGCGCATGGCACGTGTCTACGCCAACGCGGTCGAGATGATCGGTGACGGAGACAAGGCTATCGACTGGCTTGACACTCCGAACCGTGCCCTGGGCGGCGAAAGGCCGATAGACCGGCTCGACACCGATATCGGCACGCGAATGGTGGAGGATATCCTCGGACGCATTGCCTATGGCGTCTACAGCTGATGCGCTTTTGGCGAATATGTCGTGCCCGGTATGCCGCCGAGGCCGCGACCGGCGAAGGCGCGCGTCTCTACGGCGGACGCTGGAACAGTCGCGGCATTCGCGTCGTATACGCCTCGGATTCGCTGGCTCTTGCCGCGGTTGAATCGTTTGTCAATATCGAACCGAACCTCGTTCCGACGGACCTTGTGTCGATTGCAGGTGTGATCCCCGATACGGTGATTATTGAGACACTGGCAACTCGCCGGCTCCCCGCGCGGTGGCACGAATCCGGCAATGAGTCCCTGCGAACGATTGGTGATGAGTGGATTCGCAGCGGGCGCAGCGCGGCATTCCGTGTGCCGTCCGCAGCCATTCAGGGCGAATGGAACGTCCTGCTGAATCCGGTCCATGCCGAATTTGCCAAAATCCAGTTTCATCGCCCGAAGCCCTTTGAATTCGACTCGCGAATGTTTGGTCGCCAAAGCAAATGAACTCAGTTCGCCGACGGCCTCTCCGCGTGATCGACCACCATCAACTCGAAAGTCCCATTGCTCTTTTCGAGTCCCAGACCGAGATCGCGAATCGCTGTTGTGAGAACCGGTTTCTCGGAGCCATCCACGCCGGTTGAGAACGCAAGGTCGTAATCGAACAAGCCCGTAATGCCCGTGCGGTCCCGTACCGGTGCATGCATCTGAGTAGTCAGCACCACCACCATCTCTTCGATAGAAGCGCTCTTGCCCACCAGATGCTTCCCGTCAGCACGAAACTCGCCCCAACTGGAACTGCCGCCGTAACCCATGGTCGGCCTGACGTCGCGCGCCGGTGCGGCAGTCAGTTTAGGGCCGCCCTTCAGTACCACCAGATCGTACGACGCGAGTGTCCGCGTCTCCCGGTGCACCTTTAATTGAAAACGCTCTTCGAGAAGCCTCTGAAACATCAGCCGAAGCGTGTCGTCGTTTACCGCGCCCGGAGCCAGCGCCTGAATATCGTAATCGTCTTCATACAGAACCTTCCTCCACGGGCCCGCCACCAGTTGATAGTTGGGGTTCGTGAACTTGTACGCCCAGGCAATGACGGTTCCCAACTGGACGCTGTGCATCGTCACGTGATCACCCGATCGCCGCGGAACGAAGTCCGATCTGGGGTCGCTCTCCGCTCTCAGCTTCACGGACGCCACCTCGAAGGCCGGCCGCTGAGCTGCCGTTTGCCCTGATAAACCCCAGGCAAGAACGGCCAGCGTGGCAGCTACCAGCAGAGCGTTGCGGAAAGCCACTTTGGTCACAGCGATCATAGGCTCAGACCTTTGGACTCACAGCCTCCGTTCGGCGTTTCACAAAAAGCCGGAGCCGGAATTCTGCGATTCAGGAAACTGATAAGCTTCAGTTGTACCAGAAAATGAATTTCCAGTGCCCGGGCCTTGCCATTGCCGCGCTCCTTGTCTCCGCCGTTCCCGTTCTCGCTGCGAACTATTACATCGACGCCGATAAAGGCAGTGACGCGAACCCCGGGACCAGCCAGACGACGCCCTGGAAATCTCTCCGTAAAGTCTCTGCCAGCGATTTCAGGCCGGGCGATCACATCCTGCTCAACAGCGGCCGCATCTGGCACGAACCACTGCAACTCCACAGTTCCGGTGCAGCCAACGCGCCCATCGTAATCGACCGCTACGGCGAAGGTCCGCGCCCGCGCCTCGAACTCAATGGCGCATTCGAAGACGCCGTGCTCGTTCGTAACATAGAGCAGATCGAAGTCCGTAATATCGAAATCACGAACCACGCCCCCCAACCAGCAGTGCGGCGAGGAGTCCACATCCTGCTCGATAATTTCGGCACCGCGCATCACATTGTCGTCGCCGGCCTCTACATCCACGACGTCAACGGCACGAACGAGAAAAAAGACAACGGCGGCATCATCTTCAGCACCAACGGCCCTGCCACGCCCAGCCGCTTCGACGATCTCCGGATAGAGAACAACATCGTCTGGAAAGTGGACCGCTCCGCCATCGCAGGCCAAAGCTACCACTGGCCGCGCGACCACTGGTTCCCCAGCCTGAATGTCGTTATCCGAGGCAACTACGTCGAAGACATTGGCGGCGACGGCATCGTTCCCTGGGCCACCGACGGCGCACTCGTGGAATACAACATCGCCCGCCACTGCAACCGCCGCGCCGGCGCGTTCAACGCCGGCATCTGGCAATGGAGCACCGACAACACGCTGTTGCAGTTCAACGAAGCCTCCGACACTCACGACACCCGCGACGGCGAGGGCTTCGACTCCGATTACAACTCCCGCAACACGGTCTTTCAGTACAACTACAGCCACGATAACGAAGGTGGCTTCATGCTGATCTGCTCACCCGGCCAGCGCAACGCCGCGCAGAACATTGGCAATATAGGCACCATCGTCCGCCACAATATTTCGCACAACGATCGCACCCGTATCTTCCACATGAGCGCCGTCGATCATACTACCGTGGAAGAGAACGCCATCTATGTGGGCCCCGGGCTCGATGTGCAGATGCTGCTGGCCTCGAACTGGTCCGGCTGGACCGACGACGCCGTCTTCTCAAAGAATCGTTTTTACGTCGAAGGCACAGCGCGCTACGGTCATGCGTCTGCAAGCCATCCCGATGGCACCTACGACATCGCGCCGGGCTGGGCTCCGGCGAAGAACATCGTGTTTTCCGGCAACCAGTATTTCGGCACGCAGATCGACAAGCCGGAAGATGCCACCGGCAGCGCCAATCCCCGCGTTCCCACGAGAGCACGGGACTGGAGCGGCCCGCAGTTCGACCCTGCCCGTCCCGACGATTTCGAAGCCTTCATGGCAAAACACAAAGCGTGGCTTCGCGAACTGATGCGCATCGAATTCGGCGAAATCCCGGAATCGCACTGAAGCGTGGCACTGCAGAAATCTGAGAATACCGGATTCATGGCGCGCTCAGTTTTCACTCGGGTGCTCGATCTTCTCGACTACGTACACCTGCACCGGGCCTTTCGCCGACTCAATGCGCAGACCAAGCTGCTCGGCGATCGCAGTGAAAAGAGACGGACCCAATCCGCTGTTACCCGGCGCGTCGGAAGGTCCTGGATCGGGCGTCCAATCGACCTCGAAATCGTATTGACCGGTGAGACCGGTTTCGTCGTGAACGGGACGGTTGAGCAATTGCGATAACAGCTGTGCGAGCATCGCGACAGGGACGTTAGTCCCCGTGATTTCGCGCCCGTTCGATCCCAGCGATGGTGGCCCACCGGCCGGATTGTGCGGCGGGAGCTTAGGCCCGCCCTTGGCGTGAACCAGCTTGTAAATCGGCAATTCGCGGTTTTCCGCCCGCAGCACTAAACTGAAGCGATCCCGCAGAACGGCCTGCATTCGTTGCTCGTTCCGTCCCATCGACGCCTGTATTTGCTTCAGATCCGAATCTGCGGTCAGACCAGTCTCCATCTTCTCCGGCGTGAAACTGATGTCGAAGGACTCGGAAGTTGCCCAGCCCGGCGCGCCGACAATCTGGTAATCCTGAACGCCGTAAGCCGTGGCAATCAGCGCAAGGACAGGCATGTTCCGCGCACGCCAGCCGCCCTGCGGGCCAGGGCCGATCAGGTGGCTCGTATCGCCGGCAGCCGATTTATGAATGGAAACGACGTCGTAGGTGTAAGCGGGTGGTGGGGGCAAAGTCTGGGCGCGAAGGATTCCGATGACAAATGGAATCGACACGGCGACGAGCGCGGCGCCAGCCAGCATCGCTCTTCCGCGACGGGTAATGGGCAGTGATCCACGCCATGTCATAATCTCCCGAATGCGGGTCTTCAGATCGGACCCGCTGATGCCAGCCGCGCACGCGAGCGGTGATTCCATATACTTCTCGCACACCTGCACGATGCCCCGGGCATAATCTCCGGGCTGATTCCCTTGCTGTAATACGGCTTCGTCGCAATCGCGCTCGCGTTCATCCATCAGGCGCGCCCCGATCCACCACACGACCGGATAAAACCAGAACAACGCCTCGACGCACATATGCAGCGCGGCAGTCAGATTGTCGCGATAACGAATATGCCGAAGTTCATGGGCCAAAATCGCGTCCAGCTGTTCCGGTGTCAGGCTTTCCGCGATGCCTTCCGGTAACACGATCACCGGGTGAATGATCCCGAATGCACCCGGTTCCATCGTGGCGGTGGACGAATGCACCGAATACACCGGCACTGAACATTGCGCAGCGAAACGCGTGGCTTGTCGCGCCGCGATGTCGATCATGCGCCATCGCAGGTACCAGCGGCCCAACAGGAATAACGCGCCCGCGAGCCAAACCGCGCTCAACACTCCAGGCCAAAGAGGCGAAGGGTGCGTCGGAGTGGCCGCGGACAAAACGGTTACCGGCGCGAAGTAGCCAGAAATCTGTTGGACAGTTACAGCACGCAGCGAAGGAGTATCCGGCGGGAATTGTACCCGCGCGCCCACTGAGACGAGCAATGAAAACGGCACCAGAAACTTCACCGACGCAGCCAGCCACAGCCAATACCGCAGCCGCGGAGAGTTGCGACGCAGCCCCGCAGTCGCCACAGCAACCGCTGCGGCAAACGCAGTCGATTGCCAGAGATGATTGAGGACGTCGTTCATCCACATCTACTTCTTCCTCCCGTCCGCAGGCCCTTCAAGCTCGTCGATCAGCTTTTCCGTCTCGCGAATGTCCTCGCGTGTCAGTTTTCCGGACTCCACCAGATGCGCCATCACGGTCTGCGCCCGCCCGCCGAACAAGCTCAGCAGTTCGTCGACAAAGCGCCCGCTCACCTGCTGCCGCGAAACCACCGCTTCAAAAATGTGCGCATTCCCGATCTTGCGAACACGCCGCACCGCACCCTTCTCTTCCAGCCGGTAGACGATCGTCTGAATACTCGTATACGGCGGCCGCTCCGGTTCAGGGAACGCCTCCTGAATTTCACGGATCGATAAACGCCCGTGCTTCCAGAACTCCTCCATCACCTCCACCTCAGCCTGCGCAAACTTCGGTTCCATGGAAATTACTTTACTCAAGTTTTTATTACTTGTAAAGAGTTATTTAAATAAGCCGACCGCCGGGTCTTCGGGCGATTCCAGCAGACCCTCGATGCCGCGACCGGGCCATTCGGGAAGTCATATATGTGCCGTGAGTCATCCTCAGAGAGATTCCACGGACTTTTCGACATCGGGGCCTAAAGCAACTCTTCGAAGGTGACCCCGGCAAAGTCCGAGCCGATCAGGTGCGGCGGATTAACGATGTTCTCAGTCATTTGGACACCGCTCAGCATCCGTCGGATCTCGACCTGCCTGGCTATCGCCTGCATACTCTCAAGGGCGAACTGAAGGGCAGATGGAGCGTGACAAACTCGGGCAACTGGCGGATTGTCTTCCGGTTTGTTGATGGCGATCCGTTTGGAGAAAGCGGGCTGGTCAAATGCTGACCACTGGTTGCGAGTGCAGGCAGCCTGGGATCTGGCGCAGGCCCGGTTCCATGCGGACGATATCAGGGTCACCCCCTGCGAATCTCAGATGGCGCTTTAGCCGGACACAAACTATTCCCTATGAAGAAGGCGACTGGCGTTAGAACAACGCGACTCATCCTCGATCAGCTTGGGAAGCGGAAGCCGACAAAGCGACAACGCGAGGAAATCGCGGTGCTCGCCGTGTTGCCCGACGATCAGATCGACACTAGCGACATTCCTGAGATAACCTCTGCCGTCGGATGGATTAGAAACCCGTTGTTACCGTCCCGTGTGACCAGGGCACCAACTCCGCCACGTGAGACAGCCGCAACTCAGTCGAAGCGCTGCACATATCCTGTCGGCAAATGACGGGCCAGATCGCAGCTGTCGTGGAGGATTCGCGCCACTTCAACAACCCCGTCCGGACGTTGCCGATACAAAATGAAGCGCCGCGGTTCTTTTACCCTTGCGCCCGTCACTCTGTCCCGGCTCAGCGAAACATGGTTCCACTCGATATCCAGTAGTGCCTGCCTGATGAGTGCGCGATAGCGCAACGCGGCTTCCGTTCCGAAATCCCGTATACTTCGTTTCAGGATGATAGAGATGTCGCGGCGCGCCGGGCCTGTGACGTCAAACGGCAAGCCTCGCGATTTAGCCACTTTTTCGATGTCCCGCAATTTCCTCTACTGCGTCCTGATAGATCTGATCGAGGAATGAATCGAGATCCTGTTCCGACCGTAGCCGCACAACATCGCCACGTTCAGCCGCGTCAAAAACCCTCTTTCGCCGCCGCCCGAAGCCACTCGATCCGCGCTTTATCGTTTTGGTTCGGCATTGCCACTGTCAGCCTCGAGTTTAGCGCGACTGGCAATTATTGCCAATCATTCCACCCCTCGCTTCACCAGTACAACCGTTTTGGCCACTGCGCCACCGGCAGCTTGCGGCGGACGACCTCCCCGAATTCGGCTATAATACGGCCTATGCTTCGCTTAGTTGCCATCGGGATTCTCGCTGCCATGGGAGCTGCGGCGCAGGGCACTTCGTTTGAAGTCGCCGAAATCCGTGTTCACAATACGCAGGACACCGCCAGCGAGCAGTCATACACGAACGGGCGGATGATCTTTCGCAATATTCCGCTTAGCGGCATTATCGCCAGCGCCTGGGATCTGCGATTTGAAGCGATGTCGGCTCCGGACTGGGTCGGTTCGGCCCGCTATGACGTCATCGCCAAGGCCGCGCCCGATACTCCAATCGAAGCAGCCAGATTGATGCTGCGGAATCTGCTCATGGAACGCATGAAGCTTGCGGTTCACACCGAGCCTCTGCCGAGGCAGGTTTTCGTCCTCACGGTCGCGAAGCGAGGGTCGAAGCTTATGCCCTCGGGGTCGGTAACGCTGAACGGGGAGTGCAAACCGGAATCGTGCACACGCGCCTTCGAGGTTCCGCCGGAACTGACAAAGGACGGAGGAACGTGCAGGACCGAGGTCGGAACCGCAAGCCTGATCCGCCAATCGTGCACGCATATCACGATGGCGGCGCTGGCGGGAAGAATGCCAGCCATGTCTCATACTGTTGATCACGCCGTGGTTGACGAGACGGGACTGGCGGGCGAATGGGACTTTACCCTTCAGCGGACGCCGTCGAACTCGGAAGCGGCGCCGGGAGAACTGCCTTTTTTCGATGCTCTGGAAACACAGGTCGGATTGAAGCTGACTGCGGCGAAACGGACCGTACCGGTGCTGGTGGTGGACAGCGTGGAGCGTGAGCCTTCCGGAGAGTAGCTGAGCGCAGGATCCCGGCGCTCGCGAGAAACGATCAGGAGAAGAAACTGGCTCTACAGTTCCATCTGCAGCGGCAAGATCGCCAGGCGCCTTAGGGCTCTGAAGCGGCTGAAAAACAAATGCTGGAC
>CAIKAS010000105.1 GCA_903825445.1 uncultured Acidobacteriia bacterium | reverse complement strand
TCCACAATCATCACGCCGGCGACGAAATGATCGTCGAGCGAAGGGCGGCAGTAGCGAACTTCGCCGAACACCATCATTGATTTGGTTTCCACGCAAACGCGCGCACCGGTGTCGATGGACCGCGTCAGACGAAGTCCCAGACCCGAAGCCGACTGATCCAATACCGTACCATGGCGCACAATTGTGCCGTTCTCTTCGACAATGCCGATGGTGCACTTCTCGCCAAGCGGAACACGTTCTTCAAGACGCCGTTTGCAGGAAGAGAGCGCAACCGAGATCACCCACTCCTGTTCGGCGGGCTGACAACACGCCACGACGCCCGAGAGCTGGACGTGATCGAACGACACCACGATGGGTGACGATTCGGGAATTTGCCGGTCCGAGCGCACGTAGAGAACGCCGGCATCGATACCGACGAGATGGCAACTGCAATCCGGAACTGTGGTGCCGGAGATATGCACAGGTATGCGCTTCGCGGACTTTTGGCCAGCCAGATGATTCCCGCGGGTCCGGCCCGCAGGAGCGAGGTGCTCCGAAATGTCGTTTTGCCTTTGGGCCTCGATCGCTTGGCTTTGGGGCTCCAGGGTCTGGCTTTTCACGCGAGATACGCCTCCAATAATCTCATCGGAAGAAATCCCGGGAGTTTATAGCCGGAAATCACTGAGGCGTCATTTGTACGACGTCGCCCGCCCGTTCCGGGGGTGAAACTGTAAGTTTTTCCACTTTACCGTTGCGGTACGAACCGGTGATCATGGTTTGTTTTGCGGCGAGAAGCCTGAAATCGACGTTCCATTCCTTCGGCCAGGCTGGAAAAAGCAGAATCTTGTCGCCTCTTTGCTGCAAAAGCATGGACTGGAGAATCATCTGGCCGGCACCGCCGTTATCGAGATCGGGTTCGTAATCATGTCCGGCCCGCCAAAACCACTTGAAACGTTCCTCCCCGTAGGCAGTGAAGTTGGCGATAGCTTCGGCCTGCGCTTTTGCCGCCCAGCCGAGACAGGCCGCGTGGATGCCATCCTGCCCCCAGCAGGTACTGGCTTTGTATGCCCGGGCGTCGTAAGTGGCACGCGCGAGATTCAGTTCCGGCAAGGCGACGCCGAAGATGCGAAACGGAAAGACGGAATACAACTCAGGGTTCTCTACGTTTTCAAATTTGCCAAATTTCTGCGCGGGCCAAAGGACTTCCGTCCCGGTGGGCGAGGCCGTTTCGCTGGTCAGCGGACTCTTGCCCTTGTCATCGACACGCCCTCGCGGCAACGGGGGAAGATCGGCCAGAGTGCGCTCCCACATGGCGCGCTGATCGAGTGTGATGAAATCGCGCGGCAGGGCGAGAAGGCGAGGGAGAACGTCCATGAGTCCGGCAATGTCAGGCGCGGGGTTGGTGGCTACCTGTCTGGTTTCGAGCGCGGCGGAGGGCTCAAACAACAGCTTGCCGCCAACCCGGGGCCAGTGCTGATCGAAATATGCGGTGAGCTCGGTTGCGAGGGGCAGCAGGGTCTTACGAAGGAATTGGGCATCCTGCGTGATGTCCCAGGTGTCGAGCATCATAGTGGTGAGTTCGAGGCCATTGTTGACGTGCCAGCGAATCCAGCGGCTGGCCATTTCGGTTTGCTCGCGGTTCCAGCCGAAGTCGTTGTTGTTGGGCAGGCCCCAGAAGAACATGGTCTCCGGGAAGACTGCGCCCGAATGTTTATAGATCAGCTGTGTTCGCGCTTTAGCGAGAGGCAGGGCATCCAGATACATCTTGTAGAAGGGTGCGAGCGCGTCGAAATCACCAGCGGCGATCATTGGCCAGTAGAGCAGGCGCTGATTCTGGAACCAGTAGTTACTGCCCCATGCGCGGTAATCGGCGTCTTTCTGGCCTTTGTCGGGATCGTAGGGAGTGCCGGGGGAAGGCTCCTGGCCTACGGTATACATGCCTCCGTTGAATTTCATTGCGGAGGCGCCACGACCTTCGGTGGCGGCCATCCAGCGCTGGAGGGCATAGCCGAGAGTAACGGCATCGGCGTTGTTATTGCCAGATACTTTGATCCAGCTGCGATTCCAGAATTCAGTCCACCATTGCTGATGGACGCGGCGGGAGGCGTCGAGACCGGCTGAATCGACGCGCTCCACGAGGTTCTGCATCGCTCCCTGCCAATCGGCGGGAGATTCCGCCTGCGTGGTCATGGCATACAGATCGAGGCGGAAGCTTAGTTTTGCGGCGGTGGATTTGAGAGTCCGATCGTCTGCGCTGACGAGGCCGGGGCCCTTCATGAGGACGCCGAAGGCGCGATGCAGAAGAGGATCTGCGAACTTGCCGAGCAGCGGTTCCAGATGCTGGTTGGTGAAGAGCGACGAGTACATGCTGCGAGTGTTGTGGTGCAGCCATGAGACGCGATCGTCCTTCATGGGGAGGACAATATCGGGATCGATAACAAGGCCATGATCAGGATTGCCCTGCTGCTCACGGAGGCCGCGCTCCATTTCTTCGTTGCCTTTGGCTGAGTTGGTAGGCCGTGGCCTGGTGCGCCAGATTTCCGCGGTGGCCTGCATGTTGAGCGGCCTGCCGCTGTGCATTTCGAGATGTACCACAGGCGCGTTGGCGTCGATCCAGATGCGGAGCACGGCGGAGGCCGCGCCGCGAATTTCGATTGCTCCCAGGCGCGGGAGCAGAATCTGACGGAATAGCGGGCCCGCCTTGAACGGGCTGGCGTCAAACTTCACGCGCACGCGGCCGAGCTTGACCAGTTGACCGTTCTCCGTCCACGCGTCGGTTTTGTCGATGAGGAAAACTACGTCGCCGTTTTCTTCGGTCCAGATATTCAGGCCGACGTCGCCGTTGCCGATCGGCATGGAATCTTTGTAGCTCTTGCCTGGCGAATCCCACGTGACGCTGTATTGGGTGGAGACGGTTTGGGCGCACAGCGGCGCGCAGAGAATCAGAACCGATGTTGCCGCGCGCACCCGCAATCTGCCCATATGGTTGACTATTCTCTCAGATTACGTGTTACACTTTCGAGGTAGTTTTTGGTTCCCCGCGCGAATCGCTTTCCCGTCCTGGTCCGGCCACGTCCACGCCTGTTTGGCAGACATCTTTCAACCAGCGCAATTCAAGCAACCGAGGAGAACTTTATGAACCGACGCGATTTTTTCGATCTCACCGCGCGTGCCGCCGCACTGGCCGCCGTCGCCGAAACGGTGCTGCCGCACACTTACGCCAGTCCGTCGGAAGCTGCCCAAGACGAAGACTTCTGGATGGCGATCCGGAATGAATTCACTACAGACCGCACAGTGGTCAATCTGAACAACGGTCACGTCAGCCCCGCGCCACGTACGGTGCAGGAGGCCATGAAACGCTACCTGGACTACAGCAACATGGGGCCGTATCACACAATGATTCAGCAGCTGGAGCCGAAGGTGGAAACCGCGCGCCGTATGATCGCCGAAGCGGCGGGCTGCGATTCCGAAGAGGTCGCGATCACGCGCAATTCGAGTGAGTCGCTTGAGATCGCGCAGTTCGGCATTGAACTGAAAGCGGGCGATGAAGTCCTGACGACCAATCAGGATTACCCGCGCATGCTGACGACGTTCGCTACGCGCGCGCGGCGTGAGGGCATCAAGGTCACGCAGATTTCATTCCCCGTGCCCGTGCCGAGCATGGACGATCTTTACCAGCGTTTCGAAAAGGCCGTGACGCCGGCTACGAAAGTGATTCTGGTTTGCCATATCACGAATCGTACGGGGCAGATTTTCCCGGTGCGGCGGATTTGCGACATGGCGCACGCGCGCGGGATCAAAGTGATTGTGGATGGGGCCCATGCGTTCCAGCAGTTTCCGTATAAGATTTCAGATCTGAACTGCGATTTCTACGGCGTGAGTCTGCACAAGTGGACGTTCGCTCCAGTTGGCACCGGCTTCTTGTATGTGAATAAATCGCTGATCAAGGAGACGTGGCCGATGATGGCGGCCGGCGTTCGACAGGATGGCGATATCCGGAAGTTCGAAGAGATCGGCACACATCCGGCGGCGAATCACGACGCGATTTGCGAGGCGCTGACGTTCAACCAGAACATTGGGATTGAACGGAAAGCCGCTCGGCTGCGGTACCTGAAGGACCGGTGGGCGACTCGGCTGGCCGCGAATAAGAAAGTGAAGATTCTGCACAATCCCGACCCGGAGATGTCGTGCGGGATTGGCATGTTCGGACTGACGGAAGGGAATGATATTCGCAAGCTGGGTACGACGCTGCAGACGAAGTACGGAATTTATACGGCGACGTCGCCGCACGCGGAATATACGGGGATTCGGGTGACGCCGAGCGTGTATACGACGGTCCAGGAGATCGATTATTTTTCGGGCGCGGTGGAGAAGGAACTGGCGGGGTAGTCGTGGGGGCTTCAGGCGAGTTCAGCGTGAATGAGGCGGAGTTGCCGCTCAAGAGAGGGCAAATCCTTCTGCGTCACCATCCAAACCTGGTGCATGTCGATGCCGAAATATTCATGCACCAGGATATTGCGAAGTCCGCTAATATTTTTCCATGGCACTTCCGGATGGCGGTCCCTGATCGATTGGGAAATCGCTCGGGATGCCTCGCCGATCATCTGAAGATGGTGAATGACCCACACCTGAAGCAATTCGTCCCGGTGGAAAACTTCAAGGCCTTCAGCGATTCTCTCGTTGATCTTTGCAATGGCGCCGAGAGCGTCGTCGAGGCGATCCCGGTCACTTCTCACAGAGCTACAGCATCCCGATAAACGGACTCGCGGATTTGCGGCTTTACCCAGCCATCGCTGGCTATGTCCACCTTGCGCCCGAGAAGGCTTTCCAAATCGTCCATCAGAGCGGCCTGATTGAACAGACTCGTTCCTTCGGCCCACTTCACGAGCAGATCGACATCACTGTCCGGGCGTGCCTCGCCGCGCGCGAAAGATCCGATCAGACGGACCTCTGTGGCGCCATGTTGCGCGGCAATCCGCACAATCGCGTCACGCTTCTCACGGATTGTCTGGTCTGTCACCATTTACCTACAGTTTATTCCTTACCGTTGCCGGGCGCAAAGAGCGCTGGTCCAGGGAGATTCAGATCAACATTCAGGCCAGAATTCTGATTCGATATCGGATAAGCTGATTGCAGAGCTATGAACAAGGCCAGTATCCGGGAGACCAAGAGACACCTGTCAAGCTATCTCGACCAGGTGGAGAACGGCGATGTTCTCGTCGTCTGTCGGCACAACCAGCCAGTCGCGGAACTCCGCGCCGTTCGGCCGTCGGTTGCTCGGCCAGCGCGAGTTGCGGGTTTATTAAAGGGCCGCGTACATTGGCAACCCGACGCTTTTGCTCCAATGACCGCCGACGACCAGGCTGAATTTGACGGCGCCTCACCATCGACGACAGCTATCCGGTCCACGTGATTCGGTAATTCAACAGCCCAGAGCCTGGGGCTCCGCAGCGCCTTACTGCACGGCTATCGTCACAATATTCGACGTAATGCCGCCGATACTCATGACAAGCGGCACGGTGTTACCCGGAACAACGCCCGCCGGTACCTGCGCATTCACCTGATAGAGGCCGACCAAGGTGGGGGCCAGTCCTGAGTAGCTCACGAACGCCGAAATGCCACCAATGGTGACAGTGGGGGTCCCTGCGAACGACAGCGGAGAAGAAGGCGCGGGAGATCCCGTGGCGGGCTGGTTGGTGACGGCTCCGAGGCCGGTACAGAAGATCGCCACGTAGCCGCCTCGCAGAACCGGCGTGCCAGGCGCGGCAACCTGAGAGGTGGGGGCGACGAGGATCGCACCCTGACCCGTCCCTGAACCATTCATCGTGAAGATGCCTGGCGCAAACGCGGCGATACTGACCGCCTGACCGTTGGAAACGACACCACCGACCGTCGCGTTAATCGTCGTCAGAGTGCTGCCGGCCATTTCCCAGGGGATTTGCACGTTGACCTGGCCGGGCGACACGAAGTACAGGGGCGCTGGCCGACCGCCAATCAGGAGACTGGTTTGGGCGAGCATGGTGGGCAGCGGAACGATCACCTGCGGACCTGACGATCCAACAGAAAGGTTGGTGCCGAATACAGCCGCGATACTACCCGCCGCAACCGGAGCTACGTAACTGGCATCGTTCACGGTGCCTGTGAAATTATTTGTGGTGCCGGCCGGAGAGATCACTGGCGGCGCGGAAGACGATGACGCAGGCAAGGCGACCGTGGTGCCGCCGCCCGTATCGATGGAGACGGCGCCGCCGCGGGCCAATGCCCGGCCATCGAGAGTCGCACCGGTGAGGATTGAAATCGAAACATTCGCGAGGATGTTGCCGTGGATGACCGCGGTGGTACCGATGGTTGCCGAGGTCCCTACCTGCCAGAAGATGTTGGCGGCATTGGCGGAACCTGCGAGGACAACCTGTTGACCAGAAGTCATGGTGAGTGTCGATGCGATCTGGAAAATGAAAACGGCGTTGGCGTTGCCCTGTGCGTCGAGAGTCAGGATGCCGGACGATATCGCGAGCGAGGACGTGGACATATAAAGACCCGGCGTGAGGGTCTGGCCACCGATATTTCCGGACACAATGACGGGAGTCTGACGTCCGGCGGCGTCGTTATACGCGGTGGTGAGATCGGCCTGAGCCTGGGCCGCTACGGTGTCGCCGGCGTGAACAGTCCCATTCACGGTCACGGCCGGATTACCGGGGACAAAGGCGCTTCCCGGGCTGATACCGATATTTCCGGTAATGGTGCCGCCGCCGGTGACCGTGACTGTGGTACTTGCCAGGGCGACGAACGTGGAATCTGAGCCTAAGGCCACGGGGGTTTGGGTGGTGGCACTGGCGCTGACAGCCGTCAGACAGGCGAACGTAGCCGACACAAGGTAATAGCTGCTGCGATTCTTCATTTCAATGCCTTTCGTTTCAAGAGAGCCCGGGAGGCGTTGCGGTCCGCTGGTTATTCCCAAGGCAAGGTAGTGCAATCCGCCGTCCGAACGTCATCCAGCGAGGAAGCGCTGAAAAACCTGTGGATGCAGCGAGAAGTTGAGTACGACGGGGAAGTTTCAGGGAAGCGCGGGGAGACCGCGTGGGGTCAGATGACCGCCCGCGGTCACGGCAAGGAGTTCCGCACCGGTCATTAGATGGACTCACTGGAGCGGACGCACAGGGAGACAGATCTCGACGTCGTACTTCCCTTCCGGATCAGTCTCCGGATTATTCAGGTAAAACTCCATGGCCGGGCGACTATCCGGTTGGTAGCCACTGTCCGGAAGCCAATCGCGCACCAGCGCATCCCATTGCGCCGCGTAGTCTTCAATCCGTACATAGATGCG
>CAIKAS010000104.1 GCA_903825445.1 uncultured Acidobacteriia bacterium | reverse complement strand
TCATCCGGTTTCTGGTGAATGGAATACTCGCGGCGCTGGCAGTATGGGTTTCCATCCGCGCGGAAGCAACGTTTGGATTGGTGGAGAGGGCTTCGCATGACCCTTTCGTCGCGGGGCTGGTGTTCACAGCCGCCTGCCTGCTGCTCAGCATTTTTGGATTTCTGCGGGCACGCGTTCAAAGGTTCCTGACTCGCGCTGTTTTCCTGCGTTCCAACCCCGATGTAGCGGCAGCGAAACTCCGCGAGATCGCCGACGCCGCGCGTACTG
Source organism: uncultured Acidobacteriia bacterium (assembly GCA_903825445.1). Lineage (GTDB taxonomy): Bacteria > Acidobacteriota > Terriglobia > Bryobacterales > Bryobacteraceae > BOG-234. The sequence goes on along the minus strand of CAIKAS010000104.1, from coordinate 15,380 downwards.
AAGAAGCTTACGTTTCAGAAACGGCTGATGCCATTGCTGAGTTTTTCTCGGCTGGCCGGTATGAGGTTACAACCGAAGGCGCAGGACCCGCTCCGGCGCCAGACAAAGCGATCGCCGTGACCGGCACCTTCGGCAGCCACCGGACACACACTTGGGTGCAGGCAGTTGCGCCCCTCCGGTTCTCGCGCGGAGACCGGCGGTTGCTGTTGCTGGGCTCACGCCATGGAAGCAGGCGTTACCTTAGCGAAGATCTGGAGATGCTCGACCGCCTGACCGCCGTCGTCTCGGAACAGGTGGAACGTATTCGCAGTTCGGAGATGCAGGCGTTGGTTTCGCAGGCGGAACTTCGCGCTCTACAGGCGCAGATCAATCCACACTTTTTCTTTAATGCGCTGAATACGCTTTACGGCGTAATCGCCAGAGAGAATTCGGCAGCCCGCCGACTCGTGCTGAATCTGGCCGATCTGTTTCGAAGCTCGTTCGCCACGGGTTCTGGTTTGAGTTCCCTCGAAGAAGAGATGCGCATCGTCCGGGCGTATCTGGAAATTGAAGAACTGCGACTGGGACCAAAGCTTAGCACAAGATTCGACATCGACGAGGAAGTGCTTGCCGTAAAGGTTCCTGTGCTGTCTATCCAGCCTCTCGTGGAGAACGCGGTAAAGCATGGCGTTGCCTGCCGGGAAGGAGATGGCTTCGTCCACCTGAGTATTCGGCGGGAGGGAGAGTTCGCTTTGGTGACAGTGTCGAACTCCGGAGCCTTTCGTGAGTCGGGAACTGGCCAGGATGGTCACGGTATCGGGATGGCGAATGTACGGCGGCGTTTGGCTCTTTGCCATGAGGACGGAGATCTTGAGGTCTCAACCGCCAACGACGTAACTACCGTCCGATTCCGTGTACCAGCGCGGCACGGAGCCTCTGTCGGCGCCGCGCCAAGCTCGGATGTGCGATAACGTTAGAAAGATGTTGAACAAGCTGGCGGTAATCGCTCTCGGATGCGGCGCGCTTAGTTCCGGAATCCTTGTGCTCGCGGAAGCGCCGCTTTTCGCCGACGCAACGGCCTCTCAGCCGGTCCAGATCTCGAAGACGGAGTACGTCGACTTCGCGCCCGGCGGCACGATTCACGTGAAAGATTCCTTTGGCAGCCTGGTCGTGGAAGGCTGGGATCAGCCCCAGGTTGAGATTACGGTCGTAAAGTCGCTGGGCTACGACTCCGAGCCTGCCCCCCGCGCTACGCAGCGTTTGGAGGGGGTGCACATCGTCGCCGGGCGCCAATCCAATACCGAACTCACCATCTCAACCGCCCGCTCTATTCCGCCGAGCCGCATCCTTCATCCCCTGGAGAGGACTCACGACGTGACAGTCGAGTACCGCATCCGGGCGCCACGCAATTCTCGCCTCGTGATCAATCACGCAGGCGGCTTCATCTCGGTGACCGGTATGACCGGCGACGTGGACGCCACCAATCACAGAGGTGACATCGTTTTGATGCTGCCGGATCTTGCGGCCTGCTCGATTGACGCCCACACCAGAGCCGGCGTGATTACTTCCGATTTAACATCCGCGACACACCGCAAGCTCTCCATGGGCGAGAACCTCAACCACCCGGAGTCCGCTGCGGGACGCCACCTGTTGCTGCGCATGGGTTTCGGCGGCATCACCATCAAAGAAATGCCTCCGGAGGCCCTAACGCCTGCCCCTGCAGTTGCCAAATAACCACAGGATTGCCGGCGCGACGTATCACACCTGCAGAACGTCATTCTCCCTCGCAACCAGTTCGTAAAGCGCCGGATTAACGAAGAAGCCGAGGAAGAGTCTCGAAATCAGCCCGGCAACCACCACGATGGCAAACGGCTTCTGCGTATCGCTGCCAACACCTGTGGCCATAGCGGCCGGCAACAAACCAAGGCAAGCCACCAACGCAGTCATCATGATCGGCCTTAATCGCAAAAGCGAAGCGGAGAGCGTAGCTTCGTGAATACTCATGCCTTCCAGACGAAGCTTATTGATATAGCTGACTAAAATGACTGCCGTCTCGACGGAAACGCCGAGCAGCGCAAGTAAGCCGAGGAAGCTCGAAACGCTGAAAGGCGTGTGAGTGAGTTTCAGCGCGATCAGGGCGCCAACTGGTTCCGTTAGCACCACTCCCAGGGCGATCGATACCGGGAACTTGAAATTGCCATAGAGCGCAAACAGGATCAGGAAGATCAGCATCACCGCGAGCGGCCCAATAATAGCGAACTGCGCTTTTGCCTCCAGCAGCTCACTGTACTCTCCGCCCCATTCGAGACGATAGCCGGGAGGCATTTGGACCGCCTTGTTCACAGCACGCTGGCCTTGTTGAATAACGCCCTCCAGATCCCTGCCCTTCACGGAAAACTGCACTCCGATATAGCGTGAGTTGTTCTCACGATAAATAAAGGACGCACCCGATACCTCGCGAATGCTCGCCAGTTCCGAGAGCGGTATCTGCTGACCTGCCGGCGCGGGCACCAGTAAGTTACCAATCTGGCGTTCGCCCGAACGGTACTGCGGATCCATACGAACGATCAGGTCGAACAGTTTCTCACCCTGGATGACCTGAGTTGCCGCCTGACCACCGATAGCTGCATTCACCACGGCTCCCACATCGTCGACGTTGATGCCATATCGGGCAATCTTCGGACGATCCGGGACAATGGTGAGGCTGGGCTGACCGAGTTCACGCACCACGGTTAGTTCTTCAAAGCCCGGCGTATGGTCCAGCGTGCGCTTGATCTCCACAGCTTTGGATTCCAGTACATTCAGATCTTCACCGAATATCTTTACTGCCAGCGAGCTCTTGAGGCCGGTGAGTGCTTCATCCACTGCATCTTCGGCAGGTTGCGTAAAGTTGAAAATCACGCCAGGAAACGAAGAGAGCTTCCGGTTGATGTCTTCGATGAGATCGGCCTTCGTGCGAATGGAGGTTTGCTGCCAGGTCTTGTCGTTGTAAGGCCGGAGTCCCACATAGAACTCGTCGTTGAAGAAACCGGTGGGATCCGTGCCATCGTCGGGCCTGCCCAGTTCGGATCCGACAAGCGTCACTTGCGGATAAGCCTTCAGAATCTGCATCACCTTTGGCGCGAAGGCGCTGGAATCCTCGAACGAAATCGTATAGGGCATGGTGGCGCGCACCCAAAGTGCGCCCTCGTCGAGATGCGGCAGGAACTCGCCGCCGATCCCCGGAATGAGAAGCAGCGACGCGCCGAAGATCAGGATTGACGTGAAGATCGTAAGTTTCGGAAACCGAAGGCAACCGCCGAGCAGAACTTCGTAAACGTCCCGGACCCATTCGAAAACGGGGTTTCTTCTGTCCTTGACGCCGCTCTTGAACCAGAAAGAAGCTGCCACAGGCACGATGGTCAAGGTCAGAATGAGTGCGCCAACCAGCGCGAAAGCCATCGTGTTGGCCATCGGCCGAAACAGCAGCCCTGCGGGGCCGGTGAGCGCGTATATAGGAAGATATCCGGCGATGATCACGGCGACCGAATAAAAGATGGGGCGATCCACATCCCGAGCCGCAATTAGCAGCACAGTCTCCAGTTTGTAATTCTGATCGTGGCGCAGGCCGAGTTCGCGGTAGATGTTCTCCACCATGACGATGGTGCCGTCGATCACGATGCCGAAGTCAATGGCCCCAATGGAGAGCAGGTTAGCTGCGTCGCCGCGTGCTTTCAGAAATACGAACGCAAACATCAGAGCCAGTGGAATAGTTAGTGCTGAAATCAAAGCAGCGCGAACGCTGCCTAAAAAGAAGATCAGGACGATCACCACGAATAGCATGCCGCGCAGGAGATTCGATTCCACCGTGTCGGTGGTGACCCGAACCAGGTCACTGCGGTCGTAGTAAGGCCGAATCTTTACGTCGGGCGGCAGAATGGATCGGTTCAGATCTTCAGTCTTCTTCTCGACGCCCTGGAGTACGTTCTGAGTCTGCTCACCACGACGCATAAGAATCACGCCTTCCACTGCGTCGGGATTCTTTTCGAAACCGAAAATCCCTAACCGGGGCGCGTGGCCGATTTCTACGTGACCAACATCTTTAATTCGCACGGGCGCGCCGTTGTTGCTGCCAACCGGCACCTCACCGATATCCTCGACAGTGCGCAACAGGCCGAGTCCGCGGACATAGTTGAATTGCCCGCCCTGCGAATAAAAGCCGCCGCCAGTATTGGAATTGTTAGAGGAAAGCGCGTTCACCACCTGCACTACGGGGATATGAAAGTTATAAAGCTTTACGGGGTCAAGCAAAACGTGGTACTGCATGGTGGGACCGCCAAAGCCGGAATCGTCCGCCACGCCGGGTACACCGCGATACGCGCGCTCAATTACCCAGTCCTCAAAAGTGTGCAACTCCATGGGAGTACGGTCCGGGCTCTCCAGCACGTAGCGATAGACGAGCCCACTAGGGCTGAATAACGGGGCCATGCTGGGCGCAATGCCGTTCGGCAGCGTGGCATCGGATATCCGCTGGAAGGCCACTTGCCGGGCGAAATAGTCGTCTGTGCCGTCTTCAAACGTAAGAATGACGTCCGAGAGGCCATAGAGCGAGATAGAACGCATCACCCGCATCTTCGGAGTACCGTTCATTGCCAGTTCCAGCGGCAAAGTAGTCAGGCGCTCCACCTCCTCCGCCGCGTGGCCGGGCCATTGCGTGACCAGTTCCACCATCGGCGGCGAAAGATCCGGGTAAGCATCCACCGGCATTCGCATGATCGAGTACGAACCGGCGGCGATCAGCAGTACGACCAGCATCATGACCAGGAACCGCTGGCGGAGCGCGAATTTAACTATGTGATGGATCATGTTTCCCTGTATTCCGTTCGCAATTCGTCGCGCTTACTGTTGCAGAGAGTTCTTGAACTGAAGGAAGAGGCTGCCGTCACCGGCCACGCTCTCCCCTTCCTTCAGGCCGGCTTTAATTTGCGTCCGCCCCTCCGCCGAGTCGCCGAGCGTCACCAACCGGCGGGCAAACTGGTTCGCCCCTGTCATTACATAGACAAAGGGCTGGTTCTCCGAATCCCTCAGTACTGAGGTATCCGGCACAACAATCGCATTCTCTGTGACTCCAGCCCGGACTGTCGCGGTCACGTACATATCTTTCTTCAGCCTGTGGTCCGGGTTGTCGGTTTCGATTCTTTCCTGCAGCGTACGGGTAGTGGGGTCCATAGCGGGCGCAACGTACGAGATTCGCCCGTGAAAGCCCTGGGCGTACGCATCGGTCGTTATTTCGGCAGAATCGCCAATGCGTACACTCCCCATGTCGCCCTGATACACATTGACCAGCACCCACACTTTACTCGTGTCGGAGATCGTGAAACATTGGGTGGCACCCGTCACAAGCAGTTGCCCCGGCCCGACGAGTCGCTCGACAATTTCTCCGCCCACTGGCGCCAGAACGGGGATCAGCAGAGTGGTAGCCGGCTTGACATCGGGATCCGCAATCCCCAGCACGCGCAGCGCGTCACCCATCGATTCAACGTCATGCTCCGCCTGCGTCCGGTCGGATTCCGCCTGCTCCAAATCGCGCTCCGCAATTGCCTTGTGCGCGTATAGGTCCTGCGCGCGCTTGTAGTTCTTATCGGTGAGTTGAAGTATATCCTTCGCCTTGAGATAGGCGGAGCGAGCTTGTGAATAGTCCGGACTGCTGACGTGCAGCAATGGTTGTCCGGCCCGCACAATGTCACCCGGTGCGGCCAGAATCTCCTTCACCGGCCCACCCACGGCCGAAAAGACAGGCGTTGTGGCCAGAGCGTCATAAGCCACGGAACCAGTGAAGCGTATATTTCTTGGCAGCGAGGTCTTTATTGCCTTCACCACCTGGATATGCTCCAACTGATCCGACGGCACCGTAAACAACGAAGCTGTTTCGGACTTAGTTTCGCTCGCGGTGTATGACGTCATTTGGGATGCGTTATCGCCGGAGCGAGTACCGCAGCCGGCAAGAGTCAGAGCCAACAGGAGTGTCATCGCGACGCCGCCATGCGGAAGATTCAAATTCATCGTATTCACCGTTTTGTTCCCTAATGAGCTCATGGCAGATTCCTCGTTCCCACAGCTTCGCGGACCTGCTCCAGCGAAACCATATAGGCCGCCAGAGCCTGCCGGTAGGCCAGTTGGTTGGCTCGATAACTTCGCTCCGCATCCAGAAAATCGAGTAAACTTGCCGCGCCGCGCTGATAGGCGTATTCGGAGATATCCCGGGATTGCGTCGTCTGCTCCAGATAACCGGACCGATACAGTCCGATAATCTCGTCGTTCGTATGAAGCCCTTCATAAGCGTTTACAACGTCCGACATTACCTGCTCGGACTCCTCACGAAGCAACTCATCCGTTTGCCTGACCACGGCCTGTGTCCTGGCGATTTCACCCTGATTGCGGTCGAAAATCGGAATCTCCATATTGAAGAACATGGCGGCGGAATTGACCGCGCCGACGTGAGTGTAGTTGAAACTCAGACCAAGATCCCTTTTGCCGTTGGCTTTCGCCAGCGATACCTGGCTGCGTGCTGCGATCACGCTCTGTTGGGCAGCGGCCAGATCCGGACGCGAGCGGATCGCCAGCGCTTTGATGTCGTCGATGCCGCCGTGGACCGGCTGATAGTCCAGGGTGCCAATCACGTCGTAATTCTCCGGCACCGATTCGAATCCCACCTGTTGCCGGAGAGCCGCCAGTGCCTGGATTTTGGCGAGCTTGGCGGATGACACGTCGGTCTGGAACTGAAGCAGCTGCAGTTTGATTTTCAGCAGATCGCCTTCGCTCATGTCACCGGCCTGCGTTCTCGCCACGCTGATGTCGATCGTCTTTTGATAGCTGGTCAGGTCCTCCTGTGCCAGTTCCAGCGTGGATTGCGCGAGCAGCACTCCCACAAACTGCTGGGAGACATTGAACGCGAGAGTCCGCTGGTTATCCATCACCTGCGACCGCGACACTGTCGTTTGGTCGCGGGCCGCCTGAACCCGGTTCTGACGTTTTTGCCCCCGTTCCAGTGTGTACCCGATTCCCAGATCGAACTGCGCGCTGTTGTTGAAATAGCCTGGTGTCGCAAACTGAGGAAGATCGAAAAGCGGAATGAACTGGGAGTCCCAGGAGAGAGTGGGATTCGGCCGCAGATTGGCCGTTATCTCAAGCGCCTGATTTTGCAGAATCGTGGATCGTGATGCTTCGAGAGCGTGATTGTGCTGCAGTGCCATCCCGATCGCCTGATCGAGAGAGATTCGTGCCGCCGGAGCCGGTTGTTGCGCGTACATTACAGGAGCGCACAGCAGGAGTCCGAGCCTCCAAAAACCTGCCCTCCTGATTTTCTTCTTTTGCCGACGAACAATCGGCACACTCATGCTCACTGAATGGTTCGCAATATTGCCCGTAGCTAAACGGACTCCAGTTGGTTCCAAAGTCTGCCTCTTTCCTTATTTGCACGACAATAATCAACGAACTCACCTCTTAGAGTGAGCAGGGAAGAATGGACCAGACGTGAGTTCAGCCTGTACGCCGAACCCGCACGGTGCCGGAAAACTCCGGCATTGTGCTGACAACATCATTCACGATAATGGTTCTCTCCTCAAACCCGCTTGCAGCCCAAAGGTGATACTGCGCAACATCAAAGGGCGGAAGGAGGTCCGCGCGTAAGAAGCGAAAGGACGCCGCGGGATTCAATCCGCCGCACGGCCACATAACGCGACAAGATACTTTGCAGTTCGAGTGCGTGAATTACCTGTATAACAGCAACTTGTTGCGCAACCAGATGCGCCGTACAGCAAATATCGCAACGGTCAACAGGCTCTTTCAGGTGTGTATGAGCGGCGGAAACAGAGGCTGCGGATACGCACAACATCGCCGTGATCGCCAGCATCACAAACGTTGCCCGAAGCGCCCGTGGAGCGCCCGCAAGTGCATACAGCATAATCACTAGAAGATATCACCGCCGGAGGCGCCGAGGCGGTATATGACTTTGCCGTCATTGGTTCTATTTACAGGGTGTCTGCCAGGGCAGCGACGCGGCCCTTACACTTGAGTCAGGGTGATGAAGCTGAGAACGCTGATTGTCGATGATGAACCGGTTGCGCGTAAGGTGCTGCGAGAAGAACTCGAATTGCTCGACGATGTCGAAATCGCGGGCGAAGCCATCGATGGCCAGGCAGCGCTCGCGGCAATTAGGGAAATGACACTGGACCTTATCTTTTTGGATCTCCAAATGCCGGTTCTCAGCGGTTTCGACGTAATCCGGAAGCTTCCCTCCGAAGGGCCAATACCGCTGATCGTCATCGTTACGGCGTTTGACCAGCATGCCATTCAGGCATTTGACTCAGGGGCAATCGATTATCTGTTGAAGCCGATAAGCCAGGACAGGCTGGCGCGAGCGGTGGAGCGGGCAGTGAAACTGCGCGCACGTCCCGCCGCCATGGCCGAGAAAATGGCGAGTATTCGGGAAGTCGCGGAAGCACCACACCCGCGGCTTGCCCGGCGAATTGTGGCGCGCAGCGGTGACGAGTATTTATTCCTGAATGCCGACGAAGTTCTCGCATTTCAGGCCGAAGGCGATCTCGTCTGGATCGTCACCGCAAAGAAAAGGTATCTCGCGACCCAATCCCTCACGGCGCTTCAGGACAAGCTGCAAAACGTTGGCTTCCGCAGGATTCATCGCAAGGCGCTGGTCAACATCGATCACATCCGCAAGATGAGCAGTATGAGTAGTCAGCGCTGGCTGGTAACGCTGAGCAATGGACAGGAATTGATTGTCAGCAAACGGCTGGCGGCAAACGTCCGACAACTGCTGAGTTGGTAGACGCCCGGAGTCCAACCCAACTCTTGCCGCGACATACCCTATCACCTCTGACTCGACCGGACGGCCAATCCATTCACGGAAGAATTCAGGCCATTCACCGAAGAGGCCAGGTCGATCGGCGGTTAAGCCATGGCTCTTCCGGCAAGAGGGCTCAAAATTAGACTTAAGACCTTATTATGAGCAAATCTCTCTCTTGCGTGGTGCTGGCGCTGGTTTCTTCGGTCTTCGCTCTGGCACAGACGACAAGCGCGAATTCCGGCACAGTTCGCGGCACTGTATTCGATCCGTCAGGCGCCGTTGTGAAAGGCGCGAAAGTGGAGTTGCAAAACGCGATATCTCATTACGATAAGAGCGTTGAATCCGACGAACAGGGGAAATTCGAGCTCGACAACATCCCGTATAACAACTATCACGCGACTGCGGTGAAGACGGGTTTTCAGACTGCGGATCAGGACCTGGACGTACATTCGCCGCTGCCCGTAGAGGCGAAGTTCACCCTGACGATCGGGGTATCGTCAGCCAGCGTTTCCGTCGTGGACGCGGGGGATTTGCTGCAGACGGACTCCACCAGCCATACGGATGTGGACCGCAATCTTATCGAAGAGCTGCCGCTCGAAAGCCAGTCCTCTTCTCTTAGTTCGCTGGTCACACTGGCTTCCCCCGGTGTCTCTGCCGACTCGAATGGCCTGTTTCATGGAATGGGAGATCACGCTTCGAATTCTTTCTCCGTTGACGGCCAGGCTATTACTGATCAGCAAAGCAAGGTATTTTCCAACCAGATTCCTGTCGATTCCGTGCAATCGATGGAAGTGATCGAGGGTGCGCCGCCGGCGGAGTACGGCGGTAAGACCAGTCTGGTGATCGTTGTCACCACGCGGTCGGGCCTTGGTTCCAAAACGCCCCACGGCGACCTGACTACTTCCTACGGGACCTTCGGCTCTGGCAGTGGCGGCTTCGATCTGGCGTATGGAAAAGACAAATGGGGCAACTTCATCTCCGGGAGTGGACTCGATACGGGCCGGTTTCTGGATGGCCCCGAATTTAAAGTGATGCACGATCAGGGCAACGAACAGAACCTGTTCGACCGGCTGGATTTCAAGCTGTCCGACGCGGATTCCATCAACCTGAATCTTGGCTACTCGCGCTCGTGGTTTCAGACCCCGGATTCCTACGATGCCTGGAATGCAACGGCGTGGAACGGGCTGGTGGTAAATAATAACGGAATTGGACCGAATGGAGTGCCGGTTGGCCCTGCGGATCAGCGGTCCCAAATCCGAACTTATAATATTGCACCGGCATGGACGCATCTGATAAACACCAGCATGGTGCTGACCATCGGCGGCTTCGTGCGCCAGGATCAGTACAATTACTACCCAAGCAAAGATCCATTCTCCGATTTCACGCCCGACCTGCAATCCACATCGGTGGGACAAAGCCGGCGTTTGACGAACGCCGGCGCCAGGTCGAGCCTCGCCTATGTGAAGGGCATCCACAACATCAAATTTGGCGCGAACTACCAGGAAACATTTCTTACCGAGCAGGATTCGTTTGGTCTGGTCGACCCGACGGCGAATGCACCTTGCCTGTTTGCAAACGGCTCGCCGGATACGAGCTCTTCCGTGACGAACCCTGCAAACTGTGGACAGGGGTTGGCGGCCAACACCGGTCAAAACGCCGCTGTTCCCGCGTTTATTCCGCTTCTCGCTTGCTACGATCTGACGAGGACCGCTGCGCTGCCCGCATCAGACGGATGCACGAATACCACAAGCGGTTACTATGCCTTCAACGGCCGGGCCACGATCCGCGAGACCGCTTTCTACATCCAGGACGCCATCACTTACCACAACTGGACTCTGAACGTAGGGGTCCGCTACGACCGCTACAACGGAATCACCAAGGCCGACAAGGGCGAGCCGCGCCTGGGTGCGGCATACAATTTCAAACCGACGCATTCCGTCCTGCGTGTCTCTTATGCCCACACTCTGGAGAGCCCGTTCAATGAGAATCTCGTGCTCGCCAGTCTTGGCTGCAACGACCCGGTAATCGCCGCATTTCAGACTCTCGTGGCAGGTGGCGGATGCGTGACTACAACTCCGCTGAACCCCGGGACCCGCAACGAATACCACGCTGGCCTGCAACAGGCGTTTGGCAAGTTTTTGGTGGTGGACGGTGAATACATCTGGAAGTACACGGACAAGGCGTTCGATTTTAGTGTCTTAGGCAATACGCCCATCACCTACCCGATTGAGTGGTCGAAGTCGAAGATTCCCGGTTACGCCATCCACGCAACTATGCCGAACTACCACGGGCTTTCAGCCTTTATCGTGATGTCAAGCGTGGCCGCTCGCTTCTTCGGCCCGCAGGTGGCGGGCATCGGTTCGACACCCGGTGCGATTACAGTCTTCCGAATCGACCACGACGAACGCTTCAACCAAACCACACATTTGCAGTACCAGCCCCTCAAGAAGGGTCCGTGGCTCAGCTTCAACTGGCGTTTCGATAGCGGCCAGGTGGCAGGCCAGGTGCCTTGCGCCGGCGGCAACTGTGCCAATGGCCCGAACGGAACCAACAGCGTAGTGGATGTTTCCGCGCTAACGCCGGACCAGCAATTCGAGGGCGGACTCTATTGCGGCAGCGTTCATGCAACGCCGACGACGCCGATCAGTGCGAACGGGCTTTGTCCTGCCGCCCAGTACGGATCGACTTTCCTCTCCATTCCTGCCGCAGGCGCACAGAACGATGACCACAATCCAGGGCGGATCGCGCCGCGCAGTTTGTTCGACGCGGCAGTAGGGCAAGACAATCTTCTGAAAAACGATAAGTACAAGCTGAGCGCGCGCCTGACGATTATAAACCTGACGGATAAAGAAGCGTTGTACAACTACCTTTCTACCTTCAGCGGCACCCACTATGTAACACCGCGAACTGTCACGATGACGCTGGCGATGCGCTTCTAGTAAACGTGGCCACTCAGATCACCGAGCCAACAGCCGCAGGTTGCTTCAGCTCATGATCTGCCTGCTTAGGGGCCGGCACTTTTTCATCCCGGACTATCTTCCCGTCGCGGAAGAAGATATTGCGATTGGCATAGAGCGCGATGTCGGGCTCGTGCGTGACAATCAGGGTGGTAATTCCCTGCTCCTTATTCAATCGCTGAAAGATCGCCATGATCTCAATGCTCGTGCGGGAGTCGAGGGCCCCGGTCGGCTCGTCCGCCAGAATGATCTGAGGATTATTCACCAGCGCGCGGGCGATAGCGACGCGCTGTTGCTGACCGCCCGATAACTGGTTGGGATGATGATCGGCGCGCTCCGCAAGCCCCACCGATGCTAGTGCCTGCATGGCCCGCGCGCGCGGATCCGCAACAGGATCGTTGGTATAGAGCAGCGGAAGCTCAACATTTTCAATTGCACTGGTTCGCGCCAGCAGATTGAATTGTTGAAACACGAAACCGATCTTCCTGTTGCGGATCTCCGCGAGTTGGTCGCGGTCCATTTCTTCCACGCCGATTCCGTCCAGCCGGTAGATCCCGGAACTTGGTTTATCCAGACAGCCCAGGATGTTCATGAGCGTCGATTTGCCAGAGCCCGATGGCCCCATGATGGCCACGAAGTCGCCGCGCGCGATTTCGAGTGAGACATCGCGCAGCGCCTGCACCGTCAGTTCGCCGATGCTGAAAGTCCGCGACAGGTGCTCGACTTCGATGATATTGCCTTCGCTCACGGCGTCACCCGGTTACTCATAGTGCAGCGCCTCAATCGGGTCCATATACGCCGCCTTACGCGCTGGATAGAAGCCGAAAAACACCCCAACCAGAGCGGAAAACAGAAACGCCACTACAATGGACGCCGGACTCACGACAGTCGTCCACTCCGCAAAGTAAGAGATCAGCATGCTGGTCGTGACGCCGATCACTATCCCAACGGCGCCGCCGACAATCGATAACGTCACGGCTTCCACCAGAAACTGGCTGAGAATGTCGCGTGTTTTCGCGCCCACGGCCTGCCGAAGGCCGATCTCTTTCGTTCGTTCGCTCACTGAAACGAGCATGATGTTCATGATCCCTATGCCTCCAACGATCAGCGAAACCGAAGCGATAGCGGCGAGCAGAATCGACATAACGCGGGCCGATGTTTCCTGCGCCTTGAAAACTTCTTCCATGTTTCTGATAGTGAAGTCGTCGTCTTCGTTTGGCTGCAGATGATGGCGCTGTCGCAACAGAGCTTTCATCTGATCCTGCACATCCTGACTCCGTCCCTCGCGCGCCTGTACGTAAATGGAGCCCACGGCCGCGTAATTGGCCAGGCTGGTGCCGATTACTTTCTTCTTCGCAGTGCCAATTGGCATCAGGATGACGTCGTCCTGATCTTGTCCTGTCGGCGATTGGCCCTTGGGTACGAGCGTTCCAATGACCGTGAACGGCACCGTCTTGATACGAATAATCTGCCCCACCGGGTTCTCACCGTTGAACAGGTTGTCGATCACCGTCTTACCCAGCAATGCCACTCGCGAAGCCGCTTCAACGTCGCTCGTCGTGAAGGGCTGACCTTGTTCGATTCCAATATCGCGTACCGGCAGGTAGTCGGGCGTTGTCCCCAGCACCTGCGTTCCCCAGTTGTTATTGCCGAAAACCGTCTGGACGCCGCCGCGAACTGCCGGTGCGGCGTAAGCGGCGGCATCACATTCGCGCGTGATCGCTTTCGCGTCGTCCTCGGTGAGCGTTTGCGCGTTACCTGTCCCCGTGCGAATACCGGAACTGCTTATACTTCCGGAGAGCACGACGATCAGATTGCTGCCGATAGAAGCAATCTGTTCTTTGATCCGCTCCTGCGCGCCCGATCCCACCGCCACCATTGCGATCACGGCCGCCACTCCGATAATGATGCCGAGCATAGTGAGGGCGGATCGCATCTTATTCACGCGCAGCGCCCGGAGAGCGATTCTCATTGCCGCCGCGATTTTCCTCGCGTGCATATCAAAACCCCAGTCTCTTGGTACCCGCACTGCCCTGCGGCTGCGCGCCGGAACCCGTCGATTTCGATACTAAGCCCGTAACCACTTCGTCGCCTTCTTTAATGTCGCCGCCCGTAACTTCCACGCTGTTCGCATCGCTGAGGCCAGTCTTGACACGCACTGCCTTGGGAAGGCCCTGGTTCATGACGTAGATCACCTGCGGCGGAACTCCCGATCTGGTTTGCTTCGACGCCGATGTCGTCTTGGGCACCGCGCTCCGCGACAGAGCGGCGCCGGGACGGAATCGCAGCGCCGCCTTCGGCAATCGCAGCGCATTGGCGGCATGTCCGGTGAATATCGTGGCATTCGCCGTCATGCCGGGAAATAACTTCAGATCGGGGTTGGAGACGGCAATGACGATGTCATAGGTAATCACGTTCTGGACGTTGATCGGCGCTTCGCGGATCTGTGCCACCTGGCCTCTGAATGTCTGGCTCGGATATGCGTCCACTGTAAAGGTCGCCGTCTGTCCCACGCGGATTGGACCGACGTCGGATTCGTCCACATTTGTATCCACCTGCATTTTGGTCAGATCCTGCGCGATCAAAAAAATGACGGGCGCTGCGAACGATGCGGCAACCGTCTGGCCGACGTCCATATTGCGCGATTCCACCGTGCCATCCACTGGAGCAAGGATCCGGGTATGGTCCAGATTCAATTGTGCCTGCGCGAGGCTGGCCTGCTGCTCCCCTACCACCGCTTTCGCCTGATCGAGTTGCGTTTGCGCGACCTCAACGCCCTTCTTTGCTGAATCGGCCGCTGCCACCGCGGCATTCACGGCGGCGCGTCCCGCCGCCAGGCTGGCTAGTGCCTGGTCGTAGGTCGCCTTCGATGTATCGGCGTCCTCCTGTGAAGTGCTGCCGTCCTTCACCATCACCTGGCGCCGGTCGTTTTCCACTTTCGCCAGATCCACCGTGCTCTGCGTCTTCGCGAGGTTCGCGTTCTGACTGGCGATATTGGCCTGCGCGCTCGCAAGATCGGACTGCGACTTTGCGAGAGTAGCCTGAGCGGTGGCGACTGTGGAACGCGCGGCTTCCACGGCTGCAGTCGCCTGGGCGACCACGGCCTTGAAGGGCGCAGGATCGATCTCGGCGACGAGTTGCCCCTTCTTAACTTTGGTATTGAAGTCGGCGTACAGAGCGATGATGTTGCCGGAGACCTGACTGCCAACCTGCACGGTTATCACGGCGTTCAGGTTGCCGGTGGTCGTAACAGTAGCGTCGATATCGCCGCGATCAACGCGGGCGGTAGTGTACTGTGGCGCTTCGGAACCCCGCGAAAATATATATGCCGCGACAGCCACGGCTACAGCGCAGACCGCCACCACGGCCCATCGCTTCGCTGAGCGGAGTTTCGGCTGGATTAGCGTGGTGGCCATGACACCAATGGGTATGCACGTCTCCTGCCGTGAGACGCCTGTGGTTTTCAGCAACATGCGAGCCGTGAGCGCCATTTAGCGCAATCCGGGCCCACTTGACGCAGCCGCGCCGTGAAGACAAAACGCTACACTAAATATGCGACCTGCATGCCCAACTCTGTGAAGGCTTCCGCAACCGACATCCCC